>JANYFB010000016.1 GCA_025362955.1 Akkermansiaceae bacterium | reverse complement strand
CTTCCTTAAAAAAGCGGTCGAACTTCCGATAGAATCCACGGTATTTTTCGGGATCCGCGTCGGCTTCCTTTTCAAACATTTTGATCACCCGCTTGCTGATGACTGCGCCGAGTTTACGGATGAGTGCGCTATCTTGCATCGACTCCCGCGAGATATTGAGCGGCAGATCCGCGCTGTCCACGACGCCTTTCATGAAGCGCATCCACTCGGGCAAGAGGCCTTTCGGATCGGCGTCGATGAGGACTTTTTTCGAGTAAAGCGAGACGCCGCCGTCGATTTTCCCGAAGCCCATGCGCTCGGGATTTTCGCTCGGCGCGAAGACCAGCGCGTTGATGGCAATCGGCGCGTCCGCGCTGAAATGCAAGCGATAGGCCGGTTCATCGAAGGCCTTACCCGCGAACTGATAGAATGCCTTGTATTGATCCTCGGAAATTTCGGATTTATTTTTCAACCACAGTGCTTCCACCTCGTTGATGCGCTTGCCGTTGAGGAAAATCGGGAAACCTACGAAATTGCTATATCGCTCGATGAGATGCTTGAGGCGGGTTTCCTCGGCATACTCGCCAAGCTCCTCCTTTAAGTGCATTACGATTTTTACCCCGCGCTGCTGGCCTGGGGATTCCTCCATCTCGTAGCCAGTCTTACCATCGCTGATCCAGACGAGCTCCTCGCCCTCCGCCCGCCAACTGCGGGTGTGGACCTTCACCTCGTCCGCCACCATGAAAGCCGAGTAAAATCCGACGCCGAACTGGCCAATCATGTTGCCCGGCGTGCTGCCGCTGTCCTTCATGTTTTTCAGAAACGCCTTGGTCCCCGAGTGAGCGATGGTGCCCAGGTTTTTCACCAACTCCTCGCGGGTCATGCCGATGCCGGAGTCGGAAATTGTCAGCGTTTTCGTCTCCGTATCGGTGGTAATGTGGATTTCCAACGGCAATGTCGGATCATGCACGTCCTTTTCCGTGGCCTCGATGTGGCGCAGTTTTTCCATCGAATCCGAGGCGTTGGAAATGAGTTCTCGGAGGAAAATTTCCTTGTCGGTGTAGAGAGAGTGGACGACGAGATCGAGTAATTGCTGGATCTCGGCCTGGAAGCTGTGTTTTTCGACGGTGGTTTCGGACATGGTAAAATTTCGTGGGAAGGGCGGGACCATAGCCAACTTAGGCCGGGTGTCAAAAGTTCCGCGAAAGGAAGTCACCGCATGAATGATTGGCCCTTCCGGTGCTCGCGATTTCAAAAGTTCTCCCGTCCCATTTTTTTCAGCTTCGGACGATTTCAATTTCGATGGCCTTGCTGGTCGGCGTGCCGCTGCCTTCGGCTTGGCTACCGACCGGAACTAACACATTTGCTTCAGGAAAATAGGCGGCGGCGCTGCCTCGGGGCATTTCGTAGGGGATGGCGATGAAGGCTTTCGCCGTGCGCCGTTCGTCGCCCCAAATGCTGGTGAGATCGACGGGAGAACACGGCGGAATTCCCCTGTCCCGCAGGTCATCCGGGTTGACGAGGACGATGCGGCGGGCGTTGGAAATGCCCCGGTAGCGGTCGTCCATACCGTAGATGGTGGTGTTAAACTGGTCGTGGCTGCGGATGGTTTGCAGGACGAGCCTGCCGGGCGCGGCCTCGAAGACATCCATGGCCGCAAGGCTGAACGTCGCCTTGCCGCTTGGGGTTTCCCAAATGAGATGTTTGGCGGAATTGGGCAGATAGAAGCCGCCGGGCTGGCAGGCGCGTTCGGTGTAATTTTCAAATCCAGGAACGACGCGCTCGATCAGGCTGCGAATACGATCATAGTCTTCCGCCAGCCAACGCCAAGGAACAGGACTGCTAGAGCCAAGCACAGCTTCTGCTAGACGACCGATGATTTCCACCTCACTTAACAGATCGTTAGAGGCCGGAGCAAGCACGCCACGCGACATCTGGACGACTCCCATCGAATTCTCACAAGTGACGAATTGTCCTTCGCCATCCAGCTCACTGCGACCGAGGCAAGGGAGGATCAGCGCGGTGCGCCCGGTGACGAGATGGCTGCGGTTGAGCTTGGTGGAGACATGGCAGGTGAGCTCGCAGTTTTTTAATCCGGCGGCGGTGTAATCAGTGTCCGGGGACGCTTGGAGGAAATTTCCACCCAGCGCGAAGAAGACCTTGGCCTCGCCGCGATGCATGGCGTGGATCGCTGCCACGGTGTCGAATCCCGGTGCGCGGGGAGCATGGATGCCGCACTCGCGATCCAAGGCTGCGAGAAAAGCCTCGGGCATTTTTTCATAAATCCCCATCGTCCGGTCACCCTGCACGTTGCTGTGGCCCCGCACCGGACAAAGCCCGGCACCGGGACGACCAATCGCTCCTAACATCAGATGGACATTCACGACCTCGCGGATGGTGGCGACGGCGTTGCGGTGCTGCGTGAGGCCCATCGCCCAACAGGTGATAATTCTGCGGGAGCCATCCATCAGCGTGGCGGTTAGAGCGCGGATTTCCGCCTCCGCCACTCCGCTCATGCGGGTAATCTCGGACCACGGCGTCGCCGCGACGAGGGATTGGTAGTCGGAAAATTGCAGGGTGTGTTTCTGGATGAACGAGGATTCCAAGACGGCGCCGGGATCGCTGGATTCCGCTTCTAACAACGCTTTGGCCAAGCCTCGGAACAGTGCGAGATCGCCATTCACCCGGACTCGAATGAATTGCGAGGCAAGCGCGGTGGCCTTCCCTAACAAGGAAGCCACGGGATGCTGGGGATGTACGAAACCCACCAGCCCGGCTTCTTTCAAGGGATTGATCGCCACCAGCTTCGTGCCGCGCAGCACTGCGGATTGCAGTGTGCCTAACATGCGAGGGTGATTGGTGCCGGGATTTTGGCCGACGCAGAGAATGGTATCGGCTTCAAGGAAATCATCGAGGGTCACGGTGCCCTTGCCTATGCCGATGGATTCCTTCATCGCGAGGCCGCTGGATTCGTGGCACATGTTCGAGCAGTCCGGCAGGTTGTTAGTCCCGTAATCGCGGGCGAATAATTGATAGAGAAATGCCGCCTCATTGCTTGCCCGGCCCGAGGTGTAGAAAATAGCGTCGTTCGGCGAGGCCAAGGATTTCAAATGTATGGCGATGATCTCAAATGCGGCGTCCCATGATACCGGCTGGTAGTGAGTGGCACCGGGCCTGAGAAGCATGGGCATGGCGATGCGGCCCTGGCGGTCGTGCCAGAGGTCGTTTTGCGCGGCGAGATCGGCGATGGAGTGTTGGGCGAAAAATTCCGCATCCGCTAGATTCCGCGTCGCTTCGGAGGCCAACGCCTTCGCTCCGTTTTCGCAAAACTCAGCGAACGAGCGTTCGCCATCCGGGTCCGGCCAAGCGCAACTCGGGCAATCGAAGCCGCCCGCCTGATTCATTTCCAACAGCCCCCGAGCACCACGGATCGGCCCGGCTTCGCGAAGGATGTGACCGAGCGACGATGTGACGGCAGGAATCCCCGCAGCCCACTGTTTGGGATCGGATAGTTGAAATTGGTCGGACCCGCTCATGGGATTTCAAACAAGCTGCGGCAGGGGGATCTTTCAAGCAGCAATCAGAAGCAACTTGGCAAAACGTCTGCTTTCCGATTTCGTTCCGCAGACCCGATCCCACCTAACATGCTCCCCCGATTCTCCGCCCGCCCGTCCGCATGGATTGCTCCCGTCTGTTTGACCCTGCTCACCACTTCCTGCGAAATTTTCCAGGCTTCCGCGCCGCGCAAGGCCAAGCCGGTTCTTTATGAATGGAAAGATGATCGCGGCCCCGGTGAATTGAGCGTGAACATTGATCTATCCGAACAGATCGCCATTTACAAACGCGGCGGACGTTTGATCGGCTGGTCCTTCGTTTCCTCCGGCAAGGAAGGTCACGCCACCACTCCCGGCAGCTACACGATCACCGAGAAACTGCCGCTGAAGCTTTCTAGCAAATACGGCTGGATCGCGGATGCGGCGGGAAATGTCACGAACGGCGATGCGAAACCCAGCACCCCCGTCCCGCCCGGCGACCACTATTCCGCCGCACCGATGCATGATTGGATGCGGATCACTTCTTACGGTGTGGGGCTGCACGCGGGAGAAATCCCCCGCCCCGGCGAGGCGGCATCCCACGGCTGCATCCGCCTGCCTAGAGATTTCGCGCCGAAGTTGTATGAGGTGACGAAGGTCGGCACGCCGGTGAAAGTCACCAGCGGAAAGGCGTCACGAAAAAGGCTGCCCGGTTAGGAGCAGCCTTTCGGATAGAATCTATCAGGACAATCTTATTGGTCCTCGCCAGGGCCGCCCGGACCCGCAGGGCCACCTGGGCCACCTGGGCCACCTTGGGGCATCGGGAATGGCATCCCGCCTTCTGGAGCGGCGGGCGCGTCTTGGATTTTGACGAGTTCCAGATCGAAAATCAGCACGCTGTTCGGGGCGATGTCCGCGCTGCGGCGTTCTTCACCGTAGGCAAGATTGCTCGGCATGAAGAGTTTCCACTTGGCTCCGACGGGCATGGTGGTGAGGGCTTCCTTGAAACCTTCGACCACTTGCAGGGTCATCGGCACTGGCTCGCCTTCTGGTGAGGCATCGAATTGTTTGCCGTCGATGAGCGTGCCCTTGTAATGGACCATGAACTGTTTGTTGTCCTCGGCACCTTCCTTGGGAGCGACGTATTTCTCGGTGCCGCCCTTGGCGATCACTTCGTATTGAAGGCCGCTTTTGTTCGTGATGACACCTTCGCGCTTACCGTTTTCCGCGAGGAATTTCTTGCCGGCTTCAAGGTTGTCGGTGGCCTTTTCCTTTTCACGACCTTGAAGCATTTCGCCGAGAGCTTCCATGGCGGCTTGGAGTTTTGCTTCTTCGAGTTCAGGCTTGCCACCTTTGATGGCAGCCATGAATCCCTTGAGAAAAGTCGCTTCATCCAGATCCTCGGCACCCACGCCGAATTTTCCAAACTGCTGGGCGAAACCTCCACCTGTGCGGAAACCGAGAGCATAGGACGAATCCGATTTGATCACCGCTGGATCGAGTTTCGGCTTGGCCGGGACTTCGATGGCGGGCGTGGTGGCTTCGACCTTGGCGGCAGGCGCGGCTTCGGTCGGTGGCTTCGGGGCGGCGGAGGATGAGGCGGCGAGACCGATGGCCAGTGCGCCGGGAATAAGTTTGCTGATCATGGATATATTGGTGGGAGAGCGCGGAAAATAGGCATGGGATGCCAGCCTGTCCAGAATAGGTTTTCGGGGAAAATGGGCTTGATTTCGACCTTCGTCACGCGGCGGGAACAGGCTACTTACTCTTCAAGCCCAGCACCAGAACAGCCACGCCACCTCCCAGCAAAGCCCATGAGAGCACCGGCGGCACGCTATGGTTCTCTTTCACGTCCGCCTGCACCTTGAGCGGTCCTGCCTCGAGGATGTTCTCGCGCTTGGTGGTGGTGAAACCGCCGTAGGCCAGCAAGCCCGCTCCAGCGACAATCATGATAATTCCTACGATGCTTTTTCCGTTCATGCCGCCAATCTTCACGCGATCCTTGCCGGAATCCAGACCGAAATTACCGCAAACAATGTGGGGAGCCGCCAACTCTCATTCCTCATGCCATTCCGGGCTGGCCGCATGGCACATCCTATGCTAAGTTATCTTCCATGATCTATCGGATTGCTTCTGCTAGGGCGGGGATCACTCCTGCAGACATCGCGTTCGTAGAATCCGCCCTCGCCGCTAACGGGGAATCCGCCGCACTGGCGAAACTCTGGCGCGATTCAGAAGCGATTACTGCCCTGCTCGACTTGAAGGGAATCCATCGCGCGCTGTTGGAAAGCCCGGTCGCCTTACCCGTCTCCCCTTCGCTTTATTTCTACGTCCTTGTCCGCCACGCGTTTGTGGCGGGTGGCCTCGACCACCCCGGCCTGGCAGATTATGTCGCCGGGGTGCTCGTCGAAAAACTTGATTCACGCCACCAATCCTCGCGTCCCGGCTCGATGCCCGGCTGGGTCACCCACGCCGTCGATTTCGTCTCCGTCATCCAGGCCGCGCACGGCATGCTCCGGTTCCAGCTCGAAGTCGCCGCAGGCGACCAATTTCTCGTCCTCACCGGCATCTTCGCCGGATTCCTCCACCAGCGCGCCGAACGCAGCGGCGCTCCAGGCCCCGCCTTTTACGAAAGCTTCGCCCGCCAATCCTACCGCAACGCCGCCAACCGCCCCGGCATCGCCGACGACACCCGCGAACTCCTCTACCTCCTCGCGGAAACTTTCCCCCTCGCCCGCGCCTCCCTCAACCGGATGACCGACCGGTGTTTGTTTTGAGAGAGCAGCGATGGCTGTGATTCGGTACTTGGCCGCAGCTCATTCGTAGATGTCCCGGCGATGTCCGAGGCGAACGACCAGCACCTCGAGCTTGTCGTCCTCAATCCGGCACAGAATGCGGTAGTCATCGACACGATAGCGCCAGAACTCGCCAAGGTCGCCCTTGAGGCACTTGCCGAACTGACGGGGGTCGTCACAACCGGAGACGCGGGCATCGAGGAAGGCAAGGATCCGCCGTGACGGTTCTTGGCCGAGCTTTCGCATCTGCTTGAGAGCAGGCGTGGAAATTCTATACTCCCAGCTCACGTTTCGCTTCCTCTGAAGAATACCTGCGCCCGGGGTTCCGTGCCGCGTCGGCAGCCAAGTAGTAGTCCTCGATATCCTCAAGGTGCTGCTCAATGGCCTCGCGGGCATAAAATGTCTTGGTGCGTCCTGTCTTCTCTGCAAGGCGACCCAAGCGTTCTTCAAGTTCGGGACTCAGGCGAATGGCCAACATGCCGAACAACTAGCCACGATATACTTGTATAGCAAGCCAGAATTTCAACAGATGCGATTCAGGCCTGCCCGGCGACACCCGCGAACTCCTTTACCTCCTCGCCGAAACCTTCCTCCTCGCCCGCGCCTCTCTCAACCGCATGACCGGCCGCTGTTTGTTTGGATGGAGTGACGTCGCCCCCGTGCAAAACCCACCCATGCTTGTTAGCCGGGACCGGCCGATGCCATTGACTAACATTCCGAAGGCGTTGGCAGCAAATCCAACGCCTCCGGCAAGTTGCCATGGCCCCGTCACTCTCTGCACGCGGCGCAGGAATTTCCAATTCGCTCAGAATCCACTCTCATTTTCAGGCAAGCGGCACGCTAAGGGCAGCGGATGTGACAAGCTGGAACCGGTTTTCGGACGGCGCGAATAGGTCTCCCGCCCTTACAGCCGAAGCGGGTGGGGATAGATCTGGGAAATTTTTACAGTCTACCCTAAGCAAATAGTCATGTCCTGATAGGGCGTCATTTTTCTGGATCGAGTGAATCGCTCCGGTATTTTCAATGGCGAGGTTATTGGCGGACTGGATCAACAGGGCGAATGGAAAATGGACGCCCGGTTTCCTCGCAATGAGCTGATTCGCGGGGTCAAGTTTTGGAGATCGATTGGATCAATTGTCGTTTTTATATACAGACAGGGAAAATTACTAATCGTATTCATTAATGACATGCCTCGCATATTCCCGCCATTCACCATGACGTCGATGGAGCAGGCGTTCTTTTCCTCGGCTGTGTAGGAGATAAATTCCAAGTTTTCAGTGTTCAGTTTTGAAGACAGAGAAGAATTACCGAGTAATCAGAGAAGAGGAAAATTTGAAAGTGTTAGACGGCAATGATGGAGAAAGAGCTGCATTTCTGCCATTCCCACCGATGTTAGTGGCGGGGCTCGGGTTGGAAAGGGGGGAAGTTTAGGGGAAAGTTTAGAAGTGCCGAGTGATCAGTGAGCACCGATTAGAGACGAGGAAGGGTTTAGCGGCGGGGCGATGCAGGACCGACCTCCGGGCGGTCCCTGCCGGTTTCAGAAATCCTAGCAGCAGCCGGTCGTCGAACAGCACGACGGGCTGGCCGGGAGGCTGCCGTCAGTGAGCGGAGCTTCCATCGACGGATTGGGCTCGAGGGTTTCGAGGCCGAGCTTTCTCAGGAGTTCGCGATCCTGGCCGGCTTCGGGATTAGAGGCGGTGAGGAGTTTATCGCCGTAGAAGATGGAGTTTGCTCCGGCGAAGAAGCAGAGCGCCTGGGTTTCGTCGGAAAGCCGGGTGCGGCCGGCGGAGAGACGGACCTTGGCGGCGGGCACGGCGATGCGGGCGCAGGCGATCATGCGGACGAGATCGAAGGGATCGACCTGCGGGTTGTTTGCCAGCGGGGTGCCGGGCATGGGCATGAGCGAGTTGATCGGCACACTCTCGGGCTGGGGATTGAAACTGGAAATGACTTCCAACAGGCGGAGGCGGTCGGTGACGGTTTCGCTGATACCCAGAATGCCGCCGCAGCAGACTGACATGCCGGCGTCCTGGACGTTGCGGATGGTGCGGAGACGGTCCTCGTAGGTGTGGGAGGTGACGATGTTCGGATAATGCTCGGGCGAGGTGTCGAGGTTGTGATTGTAGGCGGTGACGCCGGCTTCCTTGAGGGTGACCGCCTCCTGAGGCCCGAGCTCGCCGAGGGTGACGCAGACTTCCATGCCGAGCGACGAGACTTCCTTGACGATCTCGACGACTTGGTTGAAGCGCTCGGTGCCACCCCTAACACCGCGCCAGGCGGCTCCCATGCAGAAGCGGGTGGAGCCGTTTTCCCGTGCGGCGCGGGCGCTTTCCATGACGGTTTCCTTGGAGAGAAGCCGCTCGTTTTTCAGATCCGTCTCGTAGCGGGCGGACTGGGTGCAATACGCGCAATCTTCCGAGCATCCGCCGGTTTTGATGGAGAGCAGCGTGCAGAGCTGGATTTTCCCATCGGAGAAACTCGTCTCGTGAACCGCGTGTGCGCGCTTGAGGAGAGCGAAAAACGGCAGGGCGTGGAGTTCTTGGAGGTCGGAGAGGGTCATGAGAATTTGAAATTTGAAATCTCAAATCTGAGATTTTAACGGACCCAACTGCCGTGGACGACGGGCATGGTGCCTTGGCCGACATCCGCGTAAGTGGTGGGGCCACGGGCACCTTCGAGGGCGACACCGGTGGCGCTTTTCCAAACGGCGCTCATGCTCTCGCCGGTGTGGCAGCCCCAGCTTTTGCAATAGGCATTTCGGTCGAAAATGGAGGATTTGATGCGCGGTAGATCGCGCTCGTGGAGCCAAGCGGTGGAGACGGCCATGATTTCGTTGCCGTAGTCGAACATGAAGGCGTAGCGGTTTGAATGGCCGAAGAAATCGAAGGTCTGGACGGAGCCGCGGGGACGAGAGTTGAGCTGTTGGATGAATTCTCCCGAGCTGTTAAACCAAACGAGGGTGGCGTGGCGCTGGGCAGCGAGACCTGCGATCCATGAGGTGTAAGGCTTGCTGTCCTCGCGACCTCGGGCCTGATAGCTTGGCTGATAGACCATCCAGACGATGGGCGCATTTTCCCCGTAGGCCTTGCGGATTTCCACTATGCGGAGGGTGGAGGCGCGGATAAAATTCGCCCACCAACGGTCATGCTGATCGTCCGGGACACGGAGATTTTCCCATTTTCGGAGAGTTGGACCGCCGGTGACGATGACGTGATCTGCATGGCTTTGGGCAGCTAGCAGGAGGAAAGTGAAAACGATGATTCGGGCAATTCCTGACATAGGTTGATGAATGAATGAATTCTAGGGACAGGAATGTCCCTACTCCTTATTCGGGGGAGCCGGAGCCGTGGCGGATAATTTCTAGGAAACTTTGGGATTCTAGCGCGGCACCACCAATGAGGGCACCGTCGATGTCCGGGCAGGCCATGAGTTCCGCGGCATTTCCGGGTTTCACGCTACCGCCGTATTGGATGCGGATTTTCGCTGCAGCGTCTGCGCCGTAGAGGTCGGCGATGACCGAGCGGACGAAGGCGTGGGCGTCCTGAGCTTGTTGGGAACTCGCGGTGACGCCGGTGCCGATGGCCCACACGGGTTCGTAAGCGATGACGATTTCACCGAGATCTTTTTCAGAAACGCCTTCGAGTCCGCCGGTGATCTGGGTGCGGAGAACGTCTTCCAATTTTCCAGATTCGCGCTCGGCCAAAGTTTCCCCGATGCAGAAGATGGGCTTCAAATTGGCCTCGCGGGCCTTCTTGATCTTCGCGTTGATCATGGCATCGGTCTCGCCAAAGATCGCGCGGCGCTCGCTGTGGCCGAGGATGACGAAGTGAACGAAAAACTCACGCAACATCAGCACGCTGACCTCACCGGTGTAAGCGCCCGAATCAAACTGCGAGCAATTCTGCGCGGCGATCTGGATGGCATGGGCATTTTGGCCAGCGTTCGCGTTGTGGAGCAGGTCGGCGAGTTTCGGGAGCGAAATGAACGGCGGCGCAACCACGATTTCACAAGGGAAATTCTCACCCTGGATTTTCGAAAGGAAGCTTTTGATGAAGTCTTCCGTCTCGGAAGCTCCCTTGTTCATTTTCCAGTTGGCGGCGAAGATCGGCTTGCGGGTCATGTAAGAAATGGATGGATGTTAGATCGTGATGGCTTTGAAATCAGACTTCGGTGAGCGCGGCCACGCCGGGAAGGACTTTTCCTTCGAGGAGTTCGAGTGAAGCACCGCCGCCGGTGGAAATGAAGGTCATTTGATCATCCAGCCCAAATTGGTTGACCGCCGTAACGGAATCACCGCCGCCGACGATGGTGACCGCGTCGCTCTTGGCCATAGCCTCCGCGATGGCGAGGGTGCCGCGGGCGAAGCTGGCGATTTCAAAAACCCCCATCGGCCCGTTCCAGATGATGGTCTTGGCCTTGGCCACTTCTTCGCAAAATTCCGCAATGGCGAGATCTCCGATGTCGATGCCTTCCCAGCCGTCGGGCGTCTCGCCGCCATGTTCGTAGGCCGCAGTCACTTGGGTTTCGGCACCTTCGCGGAACTCCTTGGTGATGCGGGTATCAGCAGGGAGCAAGAAGCGGACGCCCTTTGCATTTGCCGTGGCGAGGATGTCGAGTGCGAGGTCGAGCTTGTCGGCTTCCACTCGGCTGTTGCCGACTTTGTAGCCTTGGGCCTTGCGGAAGGTGTTCGCCATCGCACCGCCGATGAGGAAGGCATCGGCTTTTTCCATGAGTGCGGTAATTACTTGGATTTTATCGGAAACCTTGGCGCCGCCCATGATGACGAGGAAGGGTTTCTCAGGATTTTGGAGCTTGCCGTCGAGGTATTCCAGCTCGCGCTCCATCAGGAAACCCATGGCGTTTTGTGTGACGAAATGAGTGACACCTTCGGTCGAGGCATGGGCGCGATGGGCGGTGCCGAATGCGTCGTTCACATAAACGTCGGCGGTTCCTGCGAGTTTTTCCGCGAAGGCGGAGTCATTCGCTTCTTCTTCTGGATAGAATCGAGTATTCTCTAACAATAGCACTTCACCCGCCTGAAGATTGGCCCGCAGGGGGGCGACCTCCTCACCGATGCAATCAGGCGCGAGTATCACTGTTAGACCAAGGATTTCACCCAGCCGGGCGGCGGCAGGAGCGAGGGAGAAGTTTGCTTCAAATCCGCCTTTCGGACGACCGAGGTGGGAGCAGAGGACAAGCTTGGCACCCCCGGCTAACAGGTGGCGGATGGACGGGACGGCACCTTGGATGCGGGTGTCATCAGTGATGACGCCGTCCTTCAGCGGGACGTTGAAATCCACCCGCATGAGGACTTCTTTGGAGGATACATCGAGATCACGAATCGAAAGTTTGGCCATGGCGCGGGAATCCCGCCCTAGAGAAACGCCGGTGTCAAGCGACGGGTCGCCTCTGCGCGATTTAGCGGGGCAGCGCTGCAGTGCGAAACCGTTCGTGCTGACGGCGCAATTGCGTGTCCTGCGGCCGAAAATTCACGGCGCGGGTGGACCACTCCACCGCTTTTTCGCGATGTCCTTTAGCGAACTGGACCTCAGCCATGGTGTCCAGATAGGCGGACTGGTTGGGGTTGAGAGCGAGGGCCTTGCTCTGCAATTCCTCCGCTTGCTCGAGATTCCTCTGGGCGCGGGAAGCCAGCCAACCGGCGGTATTGCAGGTATTATCAGACTCTGGATACTGGGCGACGACGGCGGAGATCCGCTCCCATGAGATTTTGAACCATTCGTCGTGCTCCTTGATGAGACCCATTTTGCGGATGGCAGGGAAAAAGTAATCCGCGAGCGAACCGTCGCTGGGAAACATCCGATGGCAATTTTCAAGAATCGAGATCGAGTCCGCTCGGTCGTTTTTCAGGTTGGCGAGCGCTCGCCCCAGATCCGACTGAAGCCTGAATCTGAGAGCGAAAAGCGGCGAAGAGCTGCTCGCATTCACAGCGGCTGACATTTGCGCCGTCACCTCGGAAACGGAGGCCGCTTCTTTCCAATTTCCCTGTTCTAGCAGCATGTCGCAGTGCAACTGGAGTGCGGCGGCGAAATTACTTGAACCCGGATCAACTTGCCGGGCCGCCCTGGCCCACCAATCTGCGGCACGCTTGTAATCGTCGCCATAGGCGTATCCGTTAGCGATTTGCAGAGCGTCGTTACCCAGCGCGAGCTTTTCTAACAAAGCATCCTGCGCGGCCGCTTCATCGGCATGGCCGGCCTTACGCAGACAGGCGGCGGCACAGGCATACAAATGAGGTTGGGGATCTTGTTTCAGTTCGGAAATCTGATCAATTTGCTTCAAGAAAAAATCCGCCGCTTCATCCCAGCGCCCCGCCGCAGACAGGTCATAGAGATGTGTCCTCCCAAAAAAATCGTTCCTGTTAGTTTCTGATAGAGCATCCCACAGCCGGAGGTTTCCAGCCACATCGCCCTTTTGGTTATAGAGGAACGCCATTTTTTGGAGCACCGCCTGACGGTTTCCTGCGGGGAGTTTTCCCACCGCCTCCCATGCCAATGCCAACCACTTGGCGCGCAGCATCAAGGGGTCAGGACCCAAGCCACACAAGGCAAGCATCCCATCGAATCGCTCGACGCGGGTGGTTTTGGGGTTCAAATCCCCCAGCCAATCCCAGATCGCCGTTGTCCCATCCTGCCCACCAAAGGCTGTATTGATGATTTCCTCCCAGCGTTCGTTGTTTTCTCCGGCCCATGCGAGAGCCACCCTTTTTGCCAATTGAGGAGCACCGCTCGTCGAGTCTTCGTTGCCGAAGAGAGCTGCTAGAAAATCAGTGAATATCTTGGCATCCTTGTCTGCTAGATTTGCCAATGGCTTGAGATACGCACCTTCTGCTTGCTCGTGCAATCCCCGGCGCTCCAGGAAATTCGCAAGGATGAGCAACTCCCGGTTATCCATGGAAACATTTTGCTCTGCCTCGGCATCTCGTTTGGACAATTTGTCGATCCGCTGTTCCACCCACGCCAGGTAGTCGGGCTTTTCAGGGTCCAGTCCGAGAGATTTGAGCGCGTCGGGAATGCGTTCCAGAGATTCGAAATAAGAAAATGCCTCCGTCGGGTTGATTTTCACATATCCATCCTCGGCGAGACTGGTTTCGCCTAACAGGAACAAGGAATTAATCCCGTTCTGACGTTCGCCACGATTGCGGGAATTGACCGACCGCACGAGCGGCTCCAAATCTAACGGACGAAGCGGTTTTCCCTGCCAGCGTTTGATGGCAAGGTCAGTGTATGGCTTGTGGACATCATTGCCATCCTCGCCGATATGATTTTTTTGAAGCCACGGTAGCGGATCTCCTAACAATGCTGCCATGGCGGCGGAAATTTTAAATTCTCCCGCTGCCGCCGCCGAATCCCTCGCGGCGTCCAAGTTCCCAGCCGCCCGATAGAGGGCCAGTTGCCAGGCATCGGATTTTGCACCTTTCAGGGTTTTCGCCCGCTTGAGTTCCTCCGCAAGCGACCCTTGGCTGCGATGGAAATCCGCAAGCGCGAGCAATCCCGGCGCATCGGCGGGAGCCATTTCGAGAAATTCCCGCGCCCCTTTGGCATCGCCATCTAGCAGGAGTTCCCGCGCAGCGATGATGGCGACACCATCGACGGAGCGCATGAGTTGCCCTTGCAGAGCGGGATCGGTTTCGCCGGCATAAAGCTTAAGCAGCTGCCTCCATGCCCGTTTTTTATGCAATTGGTCGAATAGCGTGATTTTTTCTGTGGGGGGAGCCTTCTCATAGTTCTCGACCAGTGCAATCACCGCAGGATCGGTATCTGGAGTGATGTAGAGTTGGATTTTGCGGATCAACTCGCGAGCCCGGTAAGCCTGCTCCGGGTCCTTCCCTGCGGCCACTTGCTGCAAGGCAGGTAGCGCAGACTCGCCCATGCTCCAGATTTTCCGGCTGGCTTCTTCGCGGGTCCCAAATTTTTCGTTTGATAGATCCGCGATCAAGGCCGCCAAGGGTTTCTCCGGCACATTCAGGCTGGATTCCGGCGGCCCATCCGGTGCGGCTGCCGCGTTCCACATCCATGTGGACAGGCAGGTGACGCTCAGGATGTTCCGAAACTTCATGTGCTGGGGAATGTCAGGGATTTCGCCAGAAAATCAATCCTCATCACAACTCAGGCCGCGAAGCTTTCTCCACACGAGCAAGTCACCACCGCGTTCGGATTGCTCACCTTGAACCCGCCCTGCTGCAGGTCATCGGAGAAATCCAACTCGCTGCCACTGACGAAAAGAGCGCTCTTCGGGTCGATCACTACATTCACCCCGTTGCTGGGCACGAGGATGTCACGGTCGCGCGGGCCGTCCACGAGGTCCATTTTATACTGCAATCCCGAACACCCGCCGCCCACCACTGCGATCCGAAGTGCTCCGTCCGGTCTTCCCTGCCGGTCGAGCAAGCTTCGCAAATGCGACGATGCCGCTTCCAGCACCCGCACCAGCTTTTCGTTGCCGATTTTAAAATTCACCGCCGCGTTCATGTCTGCACGCTGCATCCTCCCCCCGGCCCCGTCAACATCGGCTTCCCCGGTAAAATCAAAACGAGCCGCCCTGGATCAGGACGGCCCGCAATGAAATTTGAAATATCTGCTAGCTCAAGCCTCGTCAGCTTGGGGAGCGTCGGCAGCGACTTCCTCAATCGCTTCCACAGTCGTCTCGGCGACATGCTGCACAGCCTGCGCAGCGGCAGGTTCCGTAGCCTCCGGGGCAGCCGCGGCGATTTGCGCTTCTTCTAATTCAGGAGACTTCTTAGCGACCTTCTTCGCAGGAGCCTTTTTAGTGGCTGCTTTCTTGGCCGGAGCTTTTTTCGCCACTTCGGCCTTCTTGGCGGCTGGTCTCTTCACGATCCCGCCGAGCTTTGCCTGTTCTGCTTTGCGCTTTAAATAATCGGCGCGGCGACGGCGTTTGATGATTTTTTTCTGTTGTTGTCCCATGGTTGCTGCCCATTGGCTAGGTGCTGCGGCGGATGGGATCAAGAGGAAATCTCACTGATAGTCCAGGGTCATCCGAAATCTCCGGACACTCCCGCCACAAAAAGGCGAACGATAAGCGCGAAAAACCAACCCTGAGGAACCGCGAAAGGGTCAGTGATGATTCAAGCCCCATCCTCTCTTTTTTTGCGTTTTGGTGTGCCTCCTTGCGGCTGAAAATCCCCGAAACACGCGCCGTTGCCGGAATTTCGTGGTTTCGCATTCGACATCCCCCACTTCCTCAGCCGACATTCCCGCCCCATGGCTGGCATCATTATTTCCCCCCGCGCACGCATTTTTCACGGTCACGAGTGGATTTACGCCACCGAGATCAAGAAATCCTTTGGCAATCCCCAACCCGGCGACGTCATCACCCTCAAGGATTTCCGCGACCGCCCGCTCGGCACCGCCATCTATAATCCGCAATCGCAAATCGTCGCCCGCCGCTTTTCCCGCCGCAAGCAGGATCTCGATCTCGATTTTTTCACCCGCCGCATCGGCCAAGCCATCAACCACCGGAAAAATTCCAACATTGATGAAACGCTCGCCCGCCTCGTCTGGTCCGAGTCCGACGGCCTCCCCGGCTTGATCGTGGATCGCTACGGCGACAACCTTTCCGTCCAGACCCTCACCCTCGCCATGGACCTGCGGAAGGAAATCATCCGTGACGCGCTCATCGCCCTTTTAAATCCCGCGTCTATCGTCCTCCGCAACGATTCCCCTTATCGCAAAGCCGAGGGCATGGAACCCGGCATCGAAATGCTCCACGGCGAAAACCCCGGCCCCTTCCAAGTGAACGCCAACGGTCTCATTTTCGAGGTCGATCTTTTCGACGGCCAGAAAACCGGACTCTACCTCGACCAGCTCCAGGCCCATGCCGAAGTTGCCGCCCTCGCGAAAGGCAAGCGCGTGTTAGATTGTTTCACCAACCAAGGTGGCTTCGCCCTCGCTTGTGCCAAAGCCGGCGCGACCAAAGTCACCGCAGTCGATGTCTCCGCCTCGGCCTGCGAGGCTGCTAGAAAAAACGCTCTGCTCAACAACGTCGAAATCGAAGTCTTCGAACATAACGTCTTCGATTTCCTCAAGCACGCGAAGCCCGAGTATGACATGATCATCCTTGATCCTCCGAGCTTCACCCGCAACAAGGCCACCCTCATGGACGCCATGCGCGGCTATAAGGAAATCCACCTGCGCTCGCTCAAACTGCTAGATAAAGGCGGGCTTCTATCTACTTTTTGCTGTTCCTATCACGCCTCCCGCGAACTCTTCATGGAAAATCTGATAGATGCCTCGGTGGATGCGAAGAAATCTGCTAGATTCGTGATGAACCACTCCCAACGTGCGGATCATCCGATTCTCATTTCCATCCCGGAAACCGGCTATTTGAAGGGCTTCACTGTCGAAGTCATCGCTTCACGGTAACCGGAGCGCGAAATTCATTCCGCACGGGCCTTGGTTGCCATACACAGATGCATACACAGACTGCCTTGCTTTTTAAAGCGAGGATTCCCATTTTTGGAAGAAATGGGCCTCATTTTCCATGACCGGATTCATACGTCCCCACCGCAAGCTGATCTCCTATCAGGAACATCCCGAGTCCGATGTCGTCGTGGAGTTCCACCGGGACCAGCGCGGTTTTCTCCTTGGTGGAAAACCGCTGGCGGATTTTCACGGTGTAGCCTTTTTCCACCAGCACGCAACTATCATCCATCTGACGGACCCACAGCCCGCCCGATGCGAGGCTGGCACCCACCGTACGGCCTTTGATCCAATGCAGGAATGAGCCTTGGGCATCGAACAACCAGACCCGCTCTTCCTTGCGTTCTTCCACCGTGCCGTTGATCGGGCCGCTCTCGGTTTCGACGAAAACCGACCACGAGTCCGGCAGGATTCCGAAGTCGTCGCCGCTCGGGATCATGAGTTCTGCGGCGATGAAGTTGTAATGCGGCCATCCCACCCCGAGTCCGTGTCCGGCTTCCGTCCGGTTGACCATCAGCTTGCCGTCGTCGCTTTTCGTATAGCGGTTGGTGTACATACCTCGCGACCTCAGTTGTTGGGGCAGACACTCTGGCCATGGGTCCGCGATTTTTTCCCATTTACCATCGGGTGTGAGTTTCACAAATCCCCGTCCCTCTTCGGAGCCGACGGACACGATCCACGCCTTGCCGCTTTGATCGGACCGCGCCCAGGCGATGAGGGAGAGCGACGCGGTTTCGTCGTTCACATGCGGAATCAATTTGGAGCCCTTGACGGACCAAAGCCTTTTGCCCTTGGCGGAAAAGGCGGTCACTTCCTTGTCAAACTCGTCGATGTCAGTGGTGATCCAGCGCCCGTCAGGGAGAAATGCGCCATACCATTCCCTGCCCCAGCCGTCGCCGCGATGGACTTTGGCTTCGGTGAGTAGCCTTCCTGCTGCATCGTAGAGTTTTCCGCTCACCGGCGTCCAAATTTCGAAACGATCCTTGGTGATGCGCCGCCAGACGGTGGAGTGCTCGCCACTTTCCTTGACCGTGGTTTCCAAGGGCGCGGTATCCCGAATCGTGACTTCGCACGCGGCCGCAGGCAGATCGGATTTGATTTCAGTTTCCGCCAGCTTGTCGTTGGAAAAAATCCGCTCCACCAGATCGGCCCTGTCACCGCGTTTGACGTGATCATCAAAACTTTCCGGTACCTTGCCCGTCGATTTCCACACCGCGAAATCCTCCTCAGCCGCCTTGCCCTCCTCCTTCACTTCTTTTTGCCACTCGTCCTCCACCGCATCGACCCCATGCGCTAGCGAGGTCATCCCCAGACACACTCCAAGCAGAAGCATACCACAACGTTTTTTCATGTCCCTTACCTATCAGAAGTTCCTGAAATTGCAACAACCGGCTTGCCGCCGTTGCGAAATCACTCCTTCCGCCAATCTCCTTGCCGAACTGCGGCAAAACAGTAGATTCCCCGCATGTCGCCGCTGACACGCCAACCGGAAAACCGAACAACGCAGGAATGCGACGCGCGGTCTGGATTCGTGGCCATGTCGCGCGCCAGTGGGAACTCCGTTGAGTTTCGTTAGCGGGATCGAATTTTTATCCCCCACCGTGCTATTGGGAGGTTCATCACCCGGCAGCAACCTTCCGCCGTTCAATTTTCAGCTTTTCTTCCACATGGACTATTCCTCCCTCATCTCCAAACGCCGCGACCGCTTCTCCGAGCTCGAGGAAGCCGTGGGCGATCCCGAGCTTTTCGCCGATCCCAAGCGCGCCACCGAGATTCTCCGCGAGCACGGAAAATTGAAGCAAACCCTCTCGCTCTGGGAAAAAATCGAGTCCTCAAAACGCCACCTCGCCGATAATCTTGAATTGGTAAAATCCGACGACGCTGATTTCTCCGCTATGGCCGCCGAGGAAATCCCCGGCCTCGAAACGGAAATCGAAAAACTCTCCACTGACCTCCAGTACGCCCTCCTCCCCGCCGATCCTAGTGAGGACCGCGATGCGCTGATAGAAATTCGCGCCGGGGCCGGGGGCGACGAGGCCTCTCTGTTCGCTGCCGAGCTGATGCGAATGTATCAACGCTACGCCGACCTGCGCGGTTGGAAATCGGAGCATTTGGAAAGCTCGCCGTCGGAAGTCGGCGGGTTCAAGGAAGTCATCCTGAAGATCACCGGGCAGGAAGTGTTCCGTTATTTGAAATACGAATCGGGCGTCCACCGGGTCCAGCGCGTGCCCGCCACCGAGACCCAAGGCCGTGTCCACACGTCCACCGTCACTGTCGCCGTCCTGCCAGAGGCCGAGGAAGTGGATGTCGAGCTGAAGCCCGAAGACCTCCGCATCGAAGTCTGCCGCGCGGGTGGAGCCGGTGGCCAGCATGTCAATCGCACCGAATCCGCCGTCCAGATTTTCCACCTTCCCACCGGGCTTTATGTCCGTTGCGAGGACGGTCGCTCGCAGATCAAGAACAAGGAAATGGCAATGCAAATTCTCCGCTCGAAACTCTACGAGCAAAAACTCCGCGACCAACAGGAAGCCTACTCCAGCCACCGCCGTTCGCTCATCGGCTCCGGCGACCGTTCGGAAAAAATTCGCACCTACAATTTCCCCCAAAGCCGCATCACCGACCACCGAATCGGCTTCACCTCCCACAACCTAACAGGAGTCATCGCTGGTGATCTCACCGAGTTCACCAACGAGCTGCAGAAGACGGAAATGGACGAGCGTTTGGCGGAGGCAGGACTGTAATCCGCCGTTTCCTGATCGTTCGCCCGGCCTACATGGATCAACCGGGAATCAAATCTTTCACCGCATCCCGCTCTTCCTTGAGTTCGTTGATGGTGAAGTCGATTTTTTCCTGGCTGAAGGCGTCGATGGGGACGCCTTGGACGACTTCCCATTTTCCGCCTTCGAGGGTGCGGATCGGCATTGAGGCCATCAAGCCTTTTTCA
>JANYFB010000001.1 GCA_025362955.1 Akkermansiaceae bacterium | reverse complement strand
GCCCGCATGTCCGACGCTCTCAAGCGTAAAGGCTACTCGATTCATGGAAATGCGAGAAAAATTGAAGCCGAGGATTTGAAAAATTTTGACCTGATTGTGACTATGGATGAAACGAATTTTTCGGATGTGAAAGCACTCGATAAAACCGGGATTTACCATTCCAAGGTTCACCCCTTCGTGAGCTACTGTCACTCCCACGACGATCCCAGAGTGCCTGACCCGTATTATGGGGGTCAACGTGGTTTCGACCATGTGATCGCACTGCTTGAGGATGGCTGCGGAGGGATATTAAAATCGCTTCAGATAGGATAAAAAGCCTACCAAGAAATTACATCGTCCGATCCAGCGTAAGGAACGACAGTGCTCGGTGTTGCACCCTTGTTCCCCTTCTTCGCATCTTTTCCAAAACTAATACAAACGTGGGACTGGTCTTTTGGCTTGGTGTCTTTGTATTCGCCGAAGCCTTTAGTATCTAAGAAAGTATCACTTATTCCTTTACTGCCCAGGACTGATGTATCCAAATCCTTGGTCGTGCCTTTCATCCCATTGACAACGATCATGATTTGCTTTCCCCAAGGATCATACAGGTTTCCGTCCAATTTACCGACCCCTTGCTTGTTGTTACTAGTGATCGGCATCGTTAAATAAGTTTCAAGGCGAGGATTCGCCGTTGTCACATCAAACGCTTCTGAACCCCACGGCGACCTGCTAGTGTCGCCTGCCAATACGGCAATGATAAATCCATTTGGATACTTGCCGCCCGCATCACCATAGAGAGTATCTAGACCGTCTGCCATCTTAGACGCAGGAATAGGAGGTTTATTGTAATCGGTAATATACATCGTCATTCCGGTGCCAACATCCCGAAACTGCGCCAAGGTCTGCACTTTGCGACCACTTTCAATAAAACGAAAAGCGCCCATCGAACTGATGACCGCGAGCACAGCAATGATCGCGATGACGACAAGGAGTTCGACCAAGGTAAACCCTCTGGCCATGGATTTTGTAGTTGGGTTTGTCATTACTCTGTCCATGCTAAAGGCGCGAATGGTGCTTGTCCAACTTTAGGCGGAAAATTCTTTGGAATTTTTTACGCGAGCAACGTTGCAGCGTCGAGGTAGAACCACTCCGTGCGGGATGAAGCCTGTCGCCAGTGCGCATGATTTCGCTGACCGCTTGAGTTCCTGCTAGAGATCATAGGATCACTCGAAGTCGGCCGCTTTCAGTCCCTTCTTGTAGCCGTTGAACTCATAACGGTTCGGTTGATAGTCGCCCACCACGGTGACGTCGGCTTTTGCTGGAATCTCGATGCCTACTCCCCACAAGACGCCGTTCACGATCATGCGGCGGAGTCCTTCGTTAGTTAGATCCGTGGCTGCGCCCATGGTGGTGCAGAGAATTTTGTTAGTTTTTCCTGCGGTATTCTTGACTTCCCGGTGCCAAGCGATGGGCATCATGGGAGTGTTGATGTCCTGTTTCTCCTTGTCAGTCGCCCGTTGCTTTTCATAGGCCGCTGGCTCGTCGGTCGGCTTCATCCCTTTGAGAACCTGGCCCCGGAATAGGATGGTCGAGTCTGCGGCAGGATACGCTTCATAAACGTCAGAATCCACAAACACATCGGTCACTCCGCGCAGCAGCGGATCTTTGGACGCCGCAGCTTCCATGATGGCGCGAGTCGCTTCTGATTTGTGGCGACCCCAGTGATTGACCCACCCTTCACCGAGCACCGTTTTACCATACTTGTTATATTGCTTGAAGGCGCTGGTGTCGGGCAATTGGAATGAGTGGGTGCTGGTCCGGATGCCAACCACGGAGACACCGCGCTGAATCGCGTCGTCAAAGTGTTTCATGGCGTCATCCGGCCACTTCCGGAACCGCAGGGAAGTAACGATCGCGTCCGCAGAATCGAGTGCTTCCGGCTTGCCGAGACTTTCACTCTTGTTCGGGTTGATCGTGCCGTCAGGGTCGGCTGAGAACAGCACGGTGCATTGGAAACCGTAGTGCTTGCTAAGAAGTTTCGCCAACATGGGCATGGCTTCTTCAGAGCGATATTCCTCATCGCCAGCTAACAGGACGACATGTTTTCCCGCGCCCAATCCTTTTCCACCCGGGTAGGATACCCAGCCGATTCCAGATTCTGAAAAGGCAGGCAAGGCGGTAGCAGCAAGGGAAAGCCCGAAGGCAGCGATGGATTTTTTCATGAGTGGGGCTTTCTACTAAACTGACGGCGGGCATCTTTCGTCCAACCGATATCAACGAGTCAAATGGCGGTGACACTGGAACTCAAGGCAAGAAATGGCAGGTCTTCCCAGACGCGCCAGGCTGTTGCTCCAGATTTTCCAGATCTCAGAGCCACCGTCCGGAGACTGAGTTTCAACCGCTATTTCCAGTCCTCCAATGAGAGATCTTGGACCCGTGAAAACTCACGCGTGTTTCCCGTGCAAGGGTGAGTTGGTGTTCAAGTGCGTGACCTGCGATGAGGGTGTCCATTGGACCGATGGTCATTCCTCCCGCTGCTAAACTCTGGCGAATTTGAGAGGAAAGAACTGCGGAGTGTTGAGTAAATGGAAGTATCGTCAGCAGTGCAAGGAACTCCCCCACAACGCCCAAGTGGCGCTGGACCGCGCCAGAATGTAAGGCTCCGTGTAGCAACTCGTGATAACTGATCGAAGAAATGAACACCGTGTTAGGACCGCAAACGATTCGAGATAACCCTCCGGCCAGGAGTTGTCCTCGGGAAGTCGCCGAAGGACCAAGGTCTCGCCTTTGCGCTCGATTTCGACCCGTTTCGCGTCGATTCGCAATTCCTTGGGAATTCTTACCGCTTGAGATCCACCTGAAATAAACACGGTTCCTACAAACACTGGTGGCAATGCCTAGATATGATCAAGCTCCCAACTTCGGATCGTAGTCTTTTGGGGCGCGGATGATCTTTTCGATGCCGTGCTTGGTGACGAGGTTGCCGCCGGACGAGCGGCCCTTGATGCCGAATGTAGCGAACTTCAAATGGATTATGTTATTCCTGAGCCTCAATTCTGATTTTAAATAGACATTCAGCTCTTGCCTGGAGCTTTCCTCGTTGGTCTTGTGGAAGGCAAAGTAGAGGACACGGGTGCCGGACTTGCCTTTGGTGAGATCGTATTCCTTATCGCGGGTGACACCGCCGACGGTGAAGCGTTTTGCTAGAATGGCACCGTCACGACCATCCCGATAGATCATGGAGTAAATGAGATCCTCGTCCTTGCGGAAAATGGCGACCCGCAGCGGTTTCTGGCCGACGAAAACCTTATCCGCGACTTTGAGCACTTTCATTTTCCCGTCTTGGGTGAAGGTGATCAGGTCGTCGATGGTGGAGCATTTTTCCACCGGCTCGACGTCTTTTTTTAGTCCGTAGCCTGCGAAACCGTTTTTGGCATCAAGGTAGAGCGTCTCGGTGGCGGCGACCACTTGCATTCGGTCCACGCGCTCGAATGAGGCGATTTCGGTGCGGCGCTCGCGATCCTTGCCGTATTTTTTGGCGAGCTCCTCATACCATCGAATGGTGTATTTGGTGAGGTTGCGAAGGTTTTTCTCGGTTTCCTCGATGAGCTTTTCGAGGCCTTTGATTTCCTCGTCTGCCTTGAAGGAGTCGAACTTGGAAATGCGCTTGATCTTGATTTCCGTTAGTCGAACGAGATCATCCTCGGTGACCTCGCGCTTGAGATACGACAAGTCAGCTCCGCTGGCTTTGATGCGCGAGCTTGGCGTGGTAGTC
>JANYFB010000335.1 GCA_025362955.1 Akkermansiaceae bacterium | reverse complement strand
CCGCCGCGCGACAGACTGGGATTGCGGCGGGTTGGCCGCTTGGAAAGGCGCTCGTGCGTTGCCCGGATTTGCGGCTGCTTCCCCGGCATCCGGGAAACGAAGCCGCGCTTCTAACTGCACTTGTTCGGCTCGCGGACAGCTTCACTCCTGATGTGGAAATCACCACTCCAGATACCGTCCTACTTGATCTATCAGGAACGAAATCGGCGTGTTTTGAAAAGTTGGAAATCTGTCATGCCCTTGCGGAAACACCCGATCTCGCTCACTTCGCCGTGCTTGAGGCATCCACCCGCGGGCATCTGGTTTCCCACGCTGAGGTTGGCGCATTACCGCTCGCCTTGCTTGGCAATGTTGCGGGTGGCGGTGCATTTTTACCGCTGCTGGATCTGCTAGGAATCCGCACGCTGGGAGATTACCGCCGCATGCCCCGGCAAGATCTAACCGAGCGTTTCGGGCCGGTCGCCGGTCATTGGCATGATTTGATTTCGGGAAAAAGCTGCCGTCTGCTGAAGCTGCATCGGCCACCGGAATCGCTCGCCCAGTCGATGGATTTCGATGAGCCGGTGGATTCGAGTGAGGCGCTGGTTTTCATCTTCAAGCGCCTGCTGCAAGTGCTCGGCTCGCGGCTGGCAGCACGCCACCTCGCCGCATCGGTTTTAGAAATCCGCCTGCGTCTCGAAGACGGGGAAATGCAGCGGGAAATCCACCTGCCCGAGCCGCTGGGCGATCCCGTCGCGCTGCTCCAGCCGCTCCAGACCTTGGCGGAATCGCTGGTTTTACCATCACCGGTGATCGGCATCGAACTGGATGCGACCACCGCGTTTCCGCTTTCCCGGCAGAGCGATTGGACCCGCCGCCAACTGCCCCGACCGGAGCAGTGGGCGGATACCCTGGCGCGGCTGGAAGGATTGTTAGGAAACGGTCGGGTGGGAATTCCATCGCCGTTAGAAAGCGCTCGGCCTGATGCTTTTGAACTGCGTGCCACTCCGATTTCCGCCGCGCCCCTGCCGCCGGTTTGCTCCGTGCCGCTACGTCGCTTCCGACCGCCGGTGAAAATCGCGGTGGCTTTCGAGTCCCTTCCTAACAAACAGCCGCGACCGCTCGCGTTGCTGACCGGTCCGCATCCCGGCGAGGTGCGGGAGCAGCGCGGGCCATTTCCGACATCCGGCGATGGCTGGGAACCGGGCCGCTCCTGGCAACGGCTGGAATGGGATGTCAAAATCGACCGCGCACCCCTGCTCCGGCTGGTCTTCCAACCTGACGACCACTGGCAACTCGACGGAATTTATTTCTAGCAGCCCACATGTTTTGTGAATTCCATGCCCGCTCCGCTTTCTCGTTCCTGCGCGGCTCGAGCCAGCCCGAGGAGTTGGTCCAACGCGCGGCGGAACTGGGTTATGGTGCCATCGCTCTCACCGATCATGGGGGATTTTACGGTTCCGCTCGCGCGCATGAAGCCGCCAAGGATTATCCGGGCCTCCGAGCCATCGTCGGAGCGACGCTGGATTTGCCTGATGGTTCGCAATTGCCGGTCCTCTGCACGGATCAAGCCGCCTATCAAATCCTGAGCCGCCACCTAACGGATTTCCACCTTGAAGGCGCGGGAAAGGCGCGGGATCTAACGTACTCCGGACTCATCGCACTCACCGGCGACCGCGACGGCCCACTGGTCCGGCATCTTCTACGAGATCACAAAGCCGCAGCTCTCACCGCAGCCGAAAACTTGATCGCCACTTTCGGCAGAAACAACGTCTATGTGGAAATCAACCGCCACCGCCTGCGGGATGACGGACGCTTGAACCGCTATCTAATCGACCTGGCGGCGCATCTCCGCCTGCCGCTGTTAGCAAGTAACGCGCCCCTGCACGCCACCCGCGCCGGGCGTTTGCTGGCGGATGCCTTCACCTGCCTGCGCCATCATGTGACCCTCGATCAGGCGGGCGGATTGCTTGCGCCGAATGGCGAGCGCCACTTGAGATCGCCGGTGGAAATGGGAGAACTTTTCGCCGATTTGCCTGCGGCCATCAGGAATACCCGAGTTCTATCAGACCGGATCGGATTCACCCTCGAGAATCTCGGCTATCGCTTCCCGGATTTTCCCGACGCCCACGGGAACCCGCTTTCCATGCCGGAGCAAACCCGTTTGCTGCGAGAATTCACTTACGCCGGAGCTAAACTTCGTTACGGAATCAAGTTTCGTTCCGAAGTCAGCGACCAACTCGAAAAGGAAATCGCGATGATCGACCGCTTAGGTTTTCCCGGCTACTTCCTCATCGTCCATGACTTGGTCCGGTTTGCCCAAAACAGCGGGACACTTTGCCAAGGTCGGGGTTCGGCAGCCAACTCGGCGGTATGCTATGCGCTCGGCATCACCAACGTCGATCCGGTGGGCAGGCATTTGCTTTTCGAGCGATTTCTCAATGACAAGTGCGCTTCATGGCCGGACATCGATGTCGATTTTCCTTCTGGCGAGCTTCGCGAAAACGTCATCCAATACGTGTTCAACAAATACGGTGCACGCGGCGCGGCGATGACTGCCAACGTGATTACCTATCGACCAAAATCTGCGTTTCGGGAAATGTCGAAGGTTCTCGGCTTCCCGCTTTCGCTGGCGGATCGGTTTTCCAAGGAAAGTTCCGGCTTCCGTCATTTCGGCTCGGCGGAAAATGGGGGAAAGGAAAGGGAGGAATCGGATTTCGAGGATCGCATGGCCAGTCTGCTCCCGCCTTCTCACCCCCGTTTGCCCGCCTTGTCACGGCTCTATCAGGCGGTGCTGGGCCTGCCGCGCCACCTCGGCCAGCATTCCGGTGGCATCGTGATTTGCGACAACCGGTTAGACGCCGTCGTGCCGATCCAACCGGCGACCATGGCTAACCGGACCGTCATCCAGTGGGACAAGGACGACTGCGAGCAGCTCGGCATCATTAAAATTGATTTGTTAGGACTTGGCATTCTCGCCGCCATGCAGGAGTCCTTCGCTATTTGCGAAAGCCGGGGAAGCCCCTGCGATTTCGCCACCATCCCGCAGGATGATCCGGCGGTTTTCGATCTGTTATGCCGCGCCGATACCATCGGCACGTTCCAAGTCGAGTCGCGGGCGCAGATGGCAACCTTGCCGATTCTGCGGCCACAGGAATTTTATGACATCGCGATCCAAGTGGCGATTATTCGTCCGGGGCCGATCGTTGGCGATTTACTGCATCCCTATTTGAACCGCCGCTTGGGCCGGGAGTCACCGGATTACATTCACCAAAACTGCCAATCCATTTTGGAACGGACGCTGGGCGTGCCTTTGTTCCAAGAGCAAATGTTGCAAATGGCGATGAAGATGGCGGACTTCACCGGTACGGAAGCTGACGAACTGCGCCGAGCTATTTCCTTCAAACGATCTGACTCACGGATGAAACGCGTCACCGCCAAGCTCCGAGAGCGGATGACCGCCAAAGGCATCGAAGAAGACGTACAGGAAAAAATCATCCACGCCACCGGCACCTTCGCGCTCTATGGATTTCCAGAAAGCCACGCGATTTCCTTCGCCCTGATCGCCTACGCGTCCTGCTGGCTGAAGGTCAATCACGCGGCGGAATTCTATACCGGACTCATCAACCACCAGCCGATGGGATTTTACTCGGTGAACACGCTGATCCAGGACGCAAAACATCACGGGATGAGGATTCTTCCTATATGCTGTATCCACAGTGGCGGCCTAACCGAAGTGATCGACGACCGGACGCTGCGCCTCGGGCTGAACCGTTTGAAAAATCTCGGTAACAGAACCATCCAGCGGATTGTCAGCGAACGGGAGCGACAAAATTTCGATTCACTGGAAGATTTCCTTCGCCGCGTGAAGCCCGGCGAAAAGGAACGCCGCTCACTTGCCCGTGCAGGAGCACTCAACGAACTTCCCCAGATCCATCACCGCCGCCAGGCGATGTGGCAGGCCGAGTTGCCGCTGCATGACGATTTATTTCTAGCAGGACAAACTGTTAGTTCGGGCCTGCTTCCGACGATGACGCTTGCGGAGCGCTTGGCCTCGGACTTCGCGGTGCAGGGTGCGAGTTCCGGCCCGCATCCCATGAAACTATGGCGGATCTCCGCCGCCAGTCGGAAAATCCAACGCGCGGTGGATCTTGAAAATCTTCCGGCTGGCATCCCGGTGCTTGTCGGGGGAATGGCCATTTGTCGCCAACGTCCGGGAACCGCGAAAGGCCATTGCTTTATTTCGTTAGAAGATGAAACGGGCATCGCCAACTTGTTTATCCCGAAAACCACCTTTCAACATTTCCGCCAGATCATCGTGACCGAATCGTTTTTGTTAGCCACCGGCCGTCTGCAACGTTCCCAAGGCGACAAGCCGACGGTCTATGTCACGGGGATCGCCCCCTTGGCGGGAATCGAAGCCGATCACGCAGTGGCTTCGCATGATTTCCATTAAAAATGAGGGCGGGGCCGGAGAAAAATAAATTACTTCGTCGTGAAAACCCGTGAAGCGGAGAGGGCGAAGTTTTCCGGGTCATACATGGACTCGACCTTGGCAGGCGGAGCCGTAGCGGTGCCGGAGACGGTGCAGCGGGCGAGATAGCTGAAGGTGTAGGTGCCTTTGCGCCAGACTTCATCGAGGAAAAACGAGGCACGGTCATCGCGGAGTTCGGAATGGCTGATTTGCCAATCGTTTTCACTGGTGTTGATGCCGACGGCGGCGCGCTGGGATTTGAAGTCGGTATTCACGGTTTCAAAAACGGCTGGGAGCGGGTCTTCAATGACGAGGTATTTGGTGCGATCCTTTGGCAGGGTGACGCGGAGCGAGACCCGGATAAGGTCACCGATTTTGGGTTCCGTTAGGATTGTGGCGGAGCCGTCTGAATTGATGCGTTCGTAAAACCGGTCGATGGAGAGGCCGTTAGTAGCGACTGGTTGGAGCGGCATGATTTGTGGTTTGGCGGCGAGTTTCATTCGGAGGCAGGCGCTGTGGTTAGCACTGAGGGCGAGCTTAAGATCGGGGGTGAGCTTGAAGGGGCGGAGGGCGGTGGGTTGTTCTTCGCTGAGTGTGATTTTCTCAGTGCCTGAGGCAGTCTCGAAGGCGAGGTCGATGGGATCCTTGCCAAGGTCCTGATTGTCCGCATAGGCGGCCATGGCCATGAGGCTCCAGCCGTTGACCCATGTGGTTTGCCAATGGCCGTAGGGATTGCGCTCGTGGAGCATCCGGTCAAGCGCCTTGGTGGGTTCTGGGCCGTCGGGATCGATCATGAGCCAAGCGATGAGGCTAAATGCTTGATCGGCGGAATACGGCATCCAGTCATCGTTCTTAAGCTTGAACGGAACCTTGGAAGTGATCACGGATTTGGCGACTGCTAGATTGGCTTTATTATCCTCCTCTTCTGAGGCGATGGCCGCTGCTAACAGGCACCGGGCGCTGGGTGTCAGATCGGCGATGCGATCAACTAACACATTTCGATAAGCAGGCTGGGGTGAGCCGCCGAGTGCGAGGACCAGCAAGGTGCGGGCATGGCTTTCCAAGGTGTAGGCGGACTTTTCGTTAGCAATGCCTCGCAGACTTTCAATGAGATTTTTCGTGAGCGATTCAATGGCGGAGGCCGGGACGTTCGCGCCCTTGTTCGCGGCCATCATGAGGCCCATGCCGGCGTAGGAAGTCGCCCAGGGTGCGCTTTGGGTGCCGCCGGGCCAGTATGAGAATGAGCCATCAGGGAGTTGCATGGAAAGCAGGCGATCCGCTCCGGCTTGGATGGCGGCGGCGACTTTTTTCTCATCCAATTTCGCAAAGCGCGGAATGATGGGGGAGAGTTGTTCCACGGTGAGCCACGGGATGAGGGACGAGGTGGTTTGCTCGACGCAGCCGTATGGATAGTGAAGGAGAAAATCGACGGAACCGGCAGCTTCGACGAGCGGAGAGCGGGAAAATTCCAGTTCGATCTCGCCGGAGCCACCTAACAATCTAGCGTCTAACTGATCGCGGAGATTCACTTTTGCGCCCGGTTTGTTGAGGTTGACGAGTTTGGTCTGGCGGAGCAATGGCATCGGGTATTCGACGGGGAAGCGGGTTTCGACGGCATCGGATAGACTGTGCTTCAGCGCAGGAGTAAGAGCGGAGTTGCTGAGGGAAACCGGGGTGGCCTGCCAAGTGAGGACGGCTTCGCCGGTATTTTCCGCACGCGTCGGAAAGACCACGGTGGCGGATGCACCCGGAGCGAGGGTGACGGTCTCGGAGGTGGTGCCGATGGCAGCGGCGCAAGGAGTTTCCGCGCCGCTAACAGTGCTGTATTTGATCTCCCAAGTGCCGCTAAAAGTTGAGGCGTTTTGGACGAGAACCTGGGCGTTGAAGGTATCGGACTGATTGGCGAAGCGCGGGGCTTTCGGTTCTAACATAAGATCCTTTTTCACGACGACAGACGACTCGACATGGCCGAAACGCGTAGCATCCTGATGGGCGATGGCGATGAGGCGATAACGAGTGAGCGTGTCCGGGAACTTGAAGGTGTGGGTGAATTTCCCGCTGGCATCGGTGACGAGCGCGGGTGCCCAAGTGGCGCAGGGATCGAAATTTTTCCGCAGGAGGTCGGCGAGTTTGCTCATGTCTCCGCCACCACCGATGAAGAATCCTTTGTTAGAAAAATCCTGCTTTTCAGGATCTTCGGAAATGAAGGTTTCAAAGGAGGTGCCGGTATCCACTTGGAGATTTCTGGGCTGATAGAAGTAGTCCATCGGCTTCGGCGTTTCGTAGCCCATCACGGCGAGCGTGCCTTCGTCCTCGGCGTAGAGGGTGACTTCGGCTCCGGCCGCAGGCTTGCCGTTGGCAAGAATCACGGTGCCGGTTAGAGTGATGTCGTCGCCGGGGCGGCAGGTGGGCGGGGCTTCAAGACTAACAGTGAGCTTGTCGCGGAGGTCTTCCACGATGAGTTCGCAGTAGCCGAGGCGGATCTGCGGTTCCTTGTGATCGCGGGCGGACTCCTTGGCGCCCTTGATGATGAGGATGGAAACAAAGGCGTTAGGCGCATCCTCCTCGGTGAGTGGAATTTCAATCACAGGCTTGTCGGCCTTGATCGGGACAAGGAAGGACCGGAGGACTTTTTCCCGCTCTACGGTAACGACGGCGGTGCCTTCGATGGGTGATAGAATCAGGACGCGGGCAGTCTCGCCGGGCTTGTAGGATTTTTTCTCGGCGACGAGTTTCACCCGCATGCCGTCTTCGTAGAGCCATGGGTATTCGTCAGTGCCATAGACGTTGAAATAAGTCTCGGTAGCGAACGCGCGGCCATCGGGATCGGTGCCGCGGATCGTTAGAAAATGACGACCATTCGATTTCGGCGTAACGGAAAATGCGGTTCCTTGGGCGGCGGAGGCGGCGGGATCGAGAGTGAGTTCGGAAGAACTCACCGTTTCCTCGGTAACGTCGTTGCGAGTGGTGGTATCGCCAGAGTCCGTGCGGGATTTCACGGCGGAATTCACCTCGCGGGTGAGGGTGGCGGTGACCTTGACAGCTCCGGGAAATGGCTCGCCGTTGGTGTCGGTGGCGACGATTTTCAGGGGCACTGCTTCGCCCACGCGGATCAGGCTGTCGATCCGGGAAACGCCGATGTAAACTGACGCGGGGTGGACGGTGGTGGTGGCGGTGGATGTTAGGGTTTGGTTATTTGCATCGGTGACTTCGGAGGAAATGACGACCTCGCGGGCGGTAGGAAATTCCGCTTGTGGGATAGCGACGGTGAGTGTGGCTTTTCCATCGGCAGAAAGCTGGGCTTCGCCTTGGATCTGTGAGGGCGAGTTGTCGGATTCTTCTTCATCATCCGACCGGTAACCGAAGTAGTGATACCAGTAAGCCCAGTCGTCGGTGCGGTGGCTTCCGAAGAGGAAGTCCCGGAAGCGGTCGGGGTAGGGATTTTTCGCGGTGACGCGGCTGAAGTGTTTCACCTTTCCGGCAGCGACGGGTTGGCCCTGATAATAGGTTGCGGTTAGATCGGTGGAAATGGAGGTGGCTCCGGGCTTAGGAGAGGCGATGGTTTGCGTGACCTCGAAAGCGTTGCGGCGGAATTCCTCGACGCGCAGGGGAAGTTCAAAGCGGGCGCTTTCATTGAGGGCTTCCTGTTTTTCCCAATCGTCTTCGAGTGCTTCCGCTTGGGCGAGTTCCTCAGGGTATTCGAGCCGGATCGTGTGGGTGCCGGTTTTCCCGGCGGGCAGGGTGTAAGTGAAGTCAAACGAGCCGGATTCTGAAATAGTGACGGGGCTGGATTCGATTTCGGTGTCCGTGGGATCGACAATGACGACGCGCGCCGGGCTGGGCTTGATGAGTTCGATGGCATTGCCGCGCAGATTGCGGACGATGCCTTTCAGTCTAACGGTTTCGCCGGGGCGATAAAGCGAGCGATCGGTAAAGAGGAATGCCTTGCGGGTGGTTTCGGCAGATTTGTTATAGGAATAACGGATTGGGAAATGCCAGAGGCCGACGGTGTCGAGCGTGGAGTCGAAGGCGGTGAGGTAGCCGTCCGTGCCGAGCGAGGCGTGGAGGTGACGGGCGGAGTCCGAGCGCGGAATCGTGACAAGTCCAGACACGTCGGTGATGGCGGATTGGAGGACGGCGGCATCTTCTCCGAAGGATTCGATCTTCACGCCGGGAAGCGGTGCGCCGGTGTCGCAAGAGAAGGCGTAAATAAAAGCCTCCTTGTTCGTGATTTTCCACGCGAGGCCGATGTCTGTGAGTTGGAGGAGGGCTTGGGAATTCCGCCGTCCTTCCTTGCCGCTTTCGCTGTTAGCCGGACCGGTGATGTCGAGGAAGAGGGCGGCGTTGTGGAGTCCTTTCGGGAGGAGTTCGTCCCAGTTCAGGGTGATTTCCTTAGAGGTGTCCACAGGATTTCCGAGCGGGATTTCCTTGTCCACGAGAGTTTCGCCAACGACGAGCGAATACGGAAGCGGCGCGGTGGGTTCGATAGATTTTCCGTCGTGGTCGATGCCCGTGTAGTTGCGGTAGCCCTGATAGGCTCGGATGAGATCGGTGCCGGTGAGTTTTTTGATGCGGACGTGGAGGCTTGTTAGGTTAATTGT
>JANYFB010000321.1 GCA_025362955.1 Akkermansiaceae bacterium | reverse complement strand
GCCTGTTGCCCAGCTACGCGGATTCGAGCGTTTGGAAATGTCGCCCGCATCTTGCGGTCGTTTCGGTAAAGGTCCGACTCCTTGAAAATTTCCTCTTGTTGTTCGTGGTTTCCCGTCTCTTCACAGATGGAGCAGGCGAGGGAAAAATCGGCGTCCGATTGTGAAGGGAATCCGTGCCCCTCCCACTCGCCTTTCAGCAAAAGTGGCACCAGCTTGTTTTTGGTCTTGAGACGCTCCAAGACCGCTTCGGTGTCCTCGGTGGCCTCGATGTCCTCGACTTCGCTCACAGCCTGTTCCGGCACATCTATCGGCCCGATCTCGACCGCATCCGAGTTGAAGTAGGCTTCCGGGTCGTAGCTGATAAAGCAGAGACTCCAAGGGGACTTGGGGGCTTCATCAATTTTGATATCCTGCGCCGCGAAGTAAGCTTTCCCTGCCTGCCATGCGCCAGGAATGGCGTTCTCGCCAACGGGTATTCTTATAACAGCCTTGATTCCATCGCCTGATAGAGAATCCCAGCAAGCGACAACGAAGGGGGCATTTTGGAAGATCAAGCGAACCCGTGGGAGGTCGTCGCCAAGGTCATCCGCGTCAATTTGAAGCAGACCGCTGAACTTCGCTTGGCGTTCTTCCGGTGTTGCGCTCTCCGCCCTTGTTGCCACGCAGGCGCAGAGAGTGACTGCCGGGATGATCCGTTTACGAATCGCCTTGTACGACACCTCGCCGTCCTTTTCGAGTGTGGCGCGGCACTCCTCGACCTCGGCACGCCAGCGGCCATTTTTGATGGCATCAACCAAGATCCGTAGAGTTGTATTGCCCTTTGGCTTGATGTCTTTGCAGGTTGCGAAAAAAGAGAATGTCGGCTCTTTCCCGGCAGATCCGTTTGGAGCTGATTTACTCATGGCCCTCCCCCGATCCATCCGTGCCATCCCAGCCAAGAATAAAAATTTGACGCGAACGTATCAACGCATCGGGAGATGGTGGCGGAGGCCATCCCTCGGGAGCGATCCCGCAACAGCGTAGAGTCTCTATCAACTTTTCCAGTATCTCCAAAGAGACAAGACCGGACGAAATTGGTTCTCCATGCTGCGGAGGCGTCGAGGTGCTGATGGCCATAATAAAGTTCCTTGCCTGAACAACTACGGCCCGATGCTCCGGTGTTTTGATCGTCGGCAGCACGCGATCAATTTCCCGGAGGAAAGGAGTTAGTTCAAAAATCCGACGGCGCGGATTCTCGACGTTTCTTGTAAATTTTTGTTTCATGGGATGAGCTTGCATCCCCGCGAATCACAGTTATCTTATCGGTGCCTTGTATTGCATTCAGACAAGCCCTGTGAAAGCAGGGTTTTGTCGTTTACAGGGCGGATGTTTCGAGCGCTTCCTGACTGGCAAGAAACGCCTCGATGCTAGAGACATTGAAAAGTCTCGCGCCGTATTTTTTCCCCTCGCCTTTCAGCGAGCAGGTTCTGATTTTCCCGGCCTTTCGCAGGCTGAAAAGAATCATGTGGGAGAGTCCGTAACGCGCCGTGATTTCCTTCTCACGCGCCCATTCGATTTGTGTATGCGGTGTGGCCATGTTTAAGCCGTATCAGGAAATCTAACGGATTTCCCATGGCAGCGCCCAACTTCAAAGGGCGCTTCCCGAACTTACAGCGGAGCCAAAACAACGTGCAGACGCCTTCGAGCAACTTGGAGAAGTATTTCTTCAACCTCGCGAGGCTCCCCGCCCAACTTATCGAATTTCTTCGAATTATTTACTCGGCATGCCTTTTTTGGCGCGAGGACGCGCCTTTGCTGGCAGTTTAAAGCTTTGAATTGCGGCATTCCAACGGCCCGCAGATTTTGGATCCATATTCAATTTGGCGATCTCAGCCTTTCGCTCTTCATCCGTCACGCTTTTGAGGAATTCAATTTGCAAAGGCTCCAATTTCTCCCCTGCCAATACACTCCTTGCTATTTGACGGATTTTTTTCACCCGCGCCATCTTGGTTCCGAGATTCGACTTTTTGACCTCACGCTCGCTTTCGATAAAACGAGAGCACGAATGCCAGCAATCCCGCAAGACCGGGTAAGGAATCGACGCTTCTGGATCACTCGAAATTTGATAGAACCCGCCTGGGAACCCAAAACCATCAACGCTTTTACCACTACCTAATTCGGCCGTTTCGCTTTTCCTGAATTCTCCCCACTTCTTCAAGAATTCCTTGGCATTGGTTTTGGTGCCTATTTTGAAGGCAGCAAAAAATGTTGTCAGCGGCACCTTGACGTTCTTACCGTTCGATCCCCATACCTCCCTAAACTTCAATCCGCATGCAGCGCGGAAAGCATTCCATTGCTGTTGTTGAAAAAGTCTCGTATTCGTCGCTTTTTGCTCAAAGTCATCATCTCTATTCGCATCCAAGACAGCTTGCTTGGTTTCGTGAATCACTTCGTCACACGCAAGCCACAATGCCATGGCACGGCTAGCTGTGTCTTGGGGCTCTTCTCCAGGATTGACGATTGCAGCGGCAAGCGTGGCGAGCATTGGAACGGATGGGAGTTCCAAGTCTGCTTGGGCGACGATCTCTATAGGTAGCGACCATACATCTATTTTACCGGGAACGGGCGGGCGTAATTTGGAAACTTTCTTTTTTGGGATTTTCGGAACGACTTTGCCTTTTTTGGAGGGCACGGGTTTTGCGCTCATGGTTTGACAATGGACGCAAGTTTATCGATGGCGTTTTGCCCTGCCTCTTCGGTGGCGTGTGAATAGATGGCGTGTGAATCCCGCGTGGAGTGTCCGGTCAAAGCCATGCGGTCTTCCTCTGAAACGCCAGCGGTGCGGAGCCATGTTGTGAACGAGTGGCGCAAGCTGTGAAACCCACGTTCCCACGTGATGCGACCAACTCCCTTTTCCTCGCCCGCTTCGATGATGCGGGACGGTTTGCCCCGGTCAACGTCGGCATCCTTCATGATCTTATTGAATGTTTGAGAGAGACCGGCACGCGCTCCGATGCCAACGGTTGAGAGTTTTTTGAAAACTGGCGCGTCTGGCTTGTCGCTGTGGATCGGCACCCTTTCGAAGAAGGCGAGCAAGTCCGGGTGAATGGGAATGCGAACTTCCCGCTTTTTCTTTTTCGTCTTGGATGGAATCAGAGTGATGCGTTTTGTTTCGAGGTCAACCGATGACCAAGAGAGGCGGGCGGCATCCCCAAGACGCAACCCCGTAAATGCCGCAACC
>JANYFB010000299.1 GCA_025362955.1 Akkermansiaceae bacterium | reverse complement strand
TTGCTGCCCGTGATTTGTTTCCAGTAGAACCCAAGTCCGCCAGCCCGGGCGGCGGCATCACCGTTGACGGTGACAGCATTTGCGGCTGGAGCCTCGCCGAGTATAAAGCGCCCCCCTTCGGTGGCGACGCCGGTGTATTGGTTGACTGAATTGGAAGTGTAGGACAAGGAGTAATCAACTCTCAAAATAAGTATATCCAGAAAGCCCCTCGCGGAAAAGATCGAGGATTTCGCGGCGTTCTTTAGGAGAAATCCTGCCTTCAGTGACAGCTTTCTCGGCAAAGGTGCGGAAGCGGGTGACCAGTTCCTTGGGGTCGAATTCGACGTATGTTAGAACGTCGGCCACGGTGTCGCCTTCGACCTCGTGGGTGTAAACGGGTTTGCCTTTTTCGAGGTGAACGCCGACGACGTTGGTATCGCCTAGCAGGTTGTGGAGATCACCAAGGGTTTCCTGATAGGCACCAACGAGGAAGACGGCGAGGTAGTAGGGCTCACCTTGCTTGAAATCGTGGAGCGGGAGGATTTTCGCCACGTCTTCTTTGTCGATGAAGCGGTCGATCTTGCCATCGCAGTCACAGGTGATGTCGGCAAGGACGGCGCGGTGGCGAGGCTTCTCACCGAGCCGGTGGATGGGCATGACGGGAAAAACCTGGTCGATCGCCCAGGAGTCCGGGAGGGATTGGAAAAGGCTGAAATTTCCGTAGTAGAAATCGACGAGGGTTGAGGAGAGTTCGCGGAGATCTTCTGGGATATCGTCAAGCTCGGCGATGAGGTTGGAAATGCGCGTGAGAATATGCCAGAACCACGCTTCTGCTAGACCGCGCTCGCGGAGGGTGGCTGCGCCGTAGAAGAACTGAGCACGCATCTGGTCCCGGTAGTAGATGGCGTCATTAAAACATTCCTGAAGATTCTTTTTGTTAATGACTTTGTTGACCTCGATAATGTTCATCAAGTTCTGGGGCGCGTTTTCCGGGATAGGCGGAGCCTCTTCACTGGTTTGGGCGCTGGTGACGTCGAGAATATTGAAAACGAGAACCGAATAATAGGCGACAACGGCGCGACCGGATTCGGAAATGAGATTCGGGTGGGCGACGCCCGCCTTGTCGCAAATTTGCGAGATCACTTCGACGATGTCGGTGCAGTATTCCGCGACGGAATAGTTGCATGACGAGTGGAAATTCGTGTGTGAACCATCGTAGTCCACCGCCATGCCGCCGCCGATGTCGAGGACGCCCATGGGCGCACCCTCCTTGACGAGATCGCAATACATTCTAACGGCCTCTGTCGCTCCTTCGCGGATGGCGGCGATGTTAGGGATCTGCGAACCTTGATGGTAATGCAGCATTTTCAAGCAGCCGATGTAGCCGGAATCCTTGAGGTGATCGACGACGGCGATCACCTGAGAGGCGCTGAGGCCGAATACGGATTTATCTCCGGCGCTGTCCTGCCAATGGCCGGAGCCTTTGGTGGAGAGGCGGACGCGGACGCCGAGATTCGGGAGAATGCCAAGTTTTCTCGACCGTTCGAGGATGAGGTCCAGCTCACTGGGCATCTCTAACACTAACATGATTCGAAGCCCCATTTTTTGGGATTGGAGAGCGAGGTCGATGAATTCCTCGTCCTTGTAGCCGTTGCAGATGAGGTAGGCCTCGGGGTCGTGCATGTGGGCGAGGGCGGCAATCAGCTCCGGCTTGGAGCCGGCTTCGAGGCCGTAGTGGTATTTTTTCCCGAACTCGGAGATTTCCTCGATGACTTGCCGCTGCTGGTTCACCTTGATCGGATAGACGCCGCGGTATTCGCCGCGATAGCCGGTGTCCTTGATCGCTTTGCGGAATGACTCGTTGATTTCCGCAATGCGGGAATGCAGGAGATCGCGGAAACGCAGTAGAACGGGCAGGTGGGTGCCTCGGTCGCGAAGGCCGTCGATAACGTCGAAGAGCGAAACCTCGGCCTGCGCCTCGTCGTCCTCTAGGCGGACGGTGACGTGGCCAGCTTTGTTCACTCCGAAAAAATTATGGCCCCATGTTTCGACGCCGTAGAGTTCGGAGGATTTCTCGGGTGACCAAGCGTTCTCGGATTTCCGTTTGACGGGTTTTGCTGGTGCGGCGGACGGTGAAGCAGGAGGCGTCATGGGTGAAATGAAATAAGAAAAATTTGTTAGGGGGCGGCTTGCTTCCACTCGGGAAACTCGGTCTTGAGCTTCAAGCGATATTTTTCAGCTTCAGCCGCATTTCCTTGGGATTCAAGAACGTGGATATACTTTGAAATTGCTAACGGTTTCAAGTCCTTGTCCTCATGGAATTGAATGACGTTGAGGTAGTCGGCAGCAGCCGCGCCGAGTTCATTGGCGATGAGACCAAGGTCCCCAGAGAGAATGCGAAGGCCGGCGCTGGTTCGACCTTGGGGATGAAGGGCGGCAGCTTCGTCGGCAGCCTTACGGGCTTCCGTATTTCGCTTGAGGGCTAGCAGAGCGCGTCCCCGGTCGAGGAGTCCATCTGCCTTCCAGCCAGGGTTGTCCTCCACGGAAAGCACGTTGTTCGCGGCGGTGAGAGCGCCCTCGGCATCGCCGGTTTCGAGGCGGGCCTTGGCAAGATAGCGCCAGACTTCTTTAGGAGTTTCGCGGGGTTCCTTGGGATTGGAAACCAGCGCAAGTGATTTCGCGGCGGAGTTGAAATCACCGGAATTGTAAGACTGCATGCCGGACCACTGGATCGCCTGGTCGGGGATGTCGGCCTCGTATTTTCCGGCAATGGCGAGATTGATTTCCGCAGCGAGTTTCTCGGGATCTTGAGACGCGAAATAGCCGAGGGCCAAGAGCAGTCCGGCATGTTTTCCGTAAGCGTCGGGTCGAAGGGTGCGGGCTTTTTCAAGCGATGAAATGGCGTCCTTGGCGGAGTTTGTTTTTACCAATCCCCAGCCGATCCAATAGTTAGCCTCGGCCTGAAGGTTGTCGCTGAGGTCTTTGATGTTTTTCAAAAGTCCTTGATAGCGGACGATCATGTCCGGGATGTTATTCTCGGCCCGGCGCAAGCGAGCAGACTCTAACCAAGCGAATGAGATGAGGTCGTCCGGGGTGGCGGCAGTGGCCGTGAGGCGGTCAAAATCGGCAATGGCTTTCGCCGGCTCGGCACTCTCGGTGTAGGCCTTCGCACGTTTGGCGAGAGCGGATGGAATGCGGGAGTCGCTAGGATATTTGTTGATGAACTCGCCAAGCGAACGGATCGCGCCTTGGGCATCGCCCGCTTCCGAGAGGCACCAACCACGCTGATAGAGCAGACCCGGACGGTTTTTCTCGCTGATGATACTGGCGTTGATTTCGCTGTAAACCTTGGCGGCCGCTTCGATTTCTTTGTTAGAAAACAAAGTTTCCGCCTTCATCATCAGAGCGGTGTGGATGCGTGGGTCATCTGGCCGGGACTTGCGATAAAGCTGGAGAAACGCATCGACCTGATCCGGCACATGGCGGCCTTCGATTTGAAAAAAGCAGAGGAGCCGATAGTAGGATGCAAAGAAAGCGAGATCCAATTCCGGCTTCACCAACTTCTCGACATCCCGGAAAAGCTGGAGCGCCTCACTGGGCTGCTTCAGTCGCATGTAAGCGCGGCCAGCGATCATCAGTCGATCCGCTTCCTTTTCGCCTTCTGCTTTGACGGAACTGCGACGGAAAACCTCGATGACTTCACGGTATTGCTTGTTCGCGAATAAATTTCCCATCAGGGCCGTCTGGGCGTCCGGGCGGAACTCATCCATGCCGGGGGTCGTGAGAATCAATTGGAGATACTTATCTGCCAATTCAGGCTTACCGAGCTTGGTTGCGGTTAAAGACGCATGAAGTGCCGCTTCTCCCCTGATTTTTGCGGAGTAGGGAGCGGATACGACTTCCTCAAACAAGGCGAGAGCCTCCTGCAGCTTGCCCGCCTTGAGTGCCAGATGACCAAGCGCGACCTTGGACTGCGGTGCATAGAGTCCGCCTGCGGGGTCATCCACGACTTTCTTAAACAGGCCGATGGCCTCACGGTCACGACCAAGGAGGCGGTAGCAATTTCCCGCGAGGTAACTTCCGCGAGAGCGTTCTTCCGGCTTGGTAGCATTAGCGGCAAACCGCTCGAACAAGGGCGCTGCGAAAACATACTCTCCTTTGTTGTAATGATCCGCAGCTAGCGTGTAGGCGGCGGCGGCGGCCCACTTGCCTTGGCCGTAGCGGTTCAGGAGAGTGTTGAAGCAGCGCTTCCCATCATCGACTTGACCGGATTGATAGTAGCTGTTTCCCAGATACCACCACGCCATTTCTGCATTCGGATGGTTCGGGTATGAGGTGATATATTCGGAAAAAATTTGAGCCGCGCGTTGGAAGAAATCCTGGCGGCTGTCCATGGCCGTGGCGGCCTGGGCAGAGTCATAAAGATTTTTTCCCCGTAGAAAAAAATCGTTAGAGGCATCCACGTTCAACGCAGGATCGACCACCCCGGCTTTGGGAGGCTGGGCAATCGAGGAGCCTGCAAGGAGGATGAGAAGTGCGAGAGCGCGTTTCAAGATGCGTGGAGAATTGTCCGTTTTGCGGGGTTTGCCAAGCGAATCACTTCGCCGGTTCCGGGCGCTGTGTCGCGAAGGAAATGTTCCAGATCCCGGCTTTTTGACAGGTATCGATGACTTCCACGATCCGTTGGTAGGCCACGCCGCCATCGCCCCGGATTCGAACAGGCTGGTTTTTGTATTGTTTGGCAATCGCGGAAAGCTTGTCAAAAAGCTGCTGTCGATCTACTGCCAGGCCTTCGACCCGGATGGACCCGTCTGCAAGGACGTTGATGATGATTTCACCCCGCACCCGTTCGGGTTCTGCGCCTTCTTGGGCGGTCGGGACGGAAACTTTGAGTTCCGTTTCGGACTTGCTGAACTGCCAGCTGATGATGAAGAAGCTCAACAACAACAAAAGGATGTCGATCATTGGGGCCAACTGGATGGCGATCGCTGGCGGCTGACGGTTAGAGAATTTCATCCCTTCGGTAGTTAGATCCCGTGGAGATCGGGCCGCTCACCGGCGAGCGGGGAGGCTACCGGCATGGCGTAGTCCTCGCGCGTGCGCTGCTGGGCCGGAGTTATGTAGGTGTGGGCAGCTGGGACGGGTTGGCGTTCGTATTGTGCGTGGAGCAAAGCAATGAAATGGGTGGCTGCCGCTTCCAGTTCGGAATTATACTTTTGCACCCGCCCCCGGAAAATGGAGTAGAAGGCGAGTGCGGGAATGCTGATCGCGAGTCCGCCGGCGGTGGCGATGAGTGCCTTCGAAACTCCCTCGGCCAATCCCATTTCGCGCACTCCTTGGACTTGTCCCGAATAAATCTGCATGAAGGCTTCGATCATCCCGAACACCGTTCCTAACAGGCCAACCATCGGGGCGATCGCGCCGATGTCAGCAAGATAGGTAATCCGGGATGTCAGCATCCCCGCCTGATGCGAACCCTCGACTTGCGCGACGTCCCGGACGTTTTCGAATGCAGTTCCTGGATTGGCATTAATGAATTCGAGCGTCTTCTGAGTGATGCGGGCCATGCATTCGTTGCGCCGGTGGCTCATGGCGATCAATCCTAGGAAGTCGCGTTTGCGGATCAGCGCTTCGGCGGTGTTCATGAAACGGTCGCTAACAATGGCATTGCGCCGGATCGTGAGAATAAAGACAAGGATCAGCAACACCGTGATGACCGACATGAGGCCAAGGGGATACATCATGATCCCACCCTTTGCGAGGATTTCGAGGAAGTTCATTTCCTTCGGCGCCGGGGCAGGGGAATCAGCGGCAGCGCTTGCGACCATCGCGGACAGGAAAAAAAGCGAAACTGAGAAATGGCGGCACTTCATGAATGGTTGGGAGTCTATCGAGCGCTGCGGCAAACGCAAGTCCGGGCAACGCATCCACTCCATACGCCCGAGTGGTGGGATTCTTTCCGTTTCCCTTACCGCCGCGGCAGAGCCAACTTAAATGCTGGGCCGGGCACTGCTGCCACCGCCACTGCTGTTGAGGAAGCGATAATAGACCTCCAACATCAAGGTGCAAAGACAGGTGCGATAAATTTTCCCATTTTGATTATTATCTGCATAAGACGTGGCAACGGCGCGGATTTTCTTCCCGCCTCCTGGGGCTTTCCACGAACCGTCCGAGTCTTGGTTGTTCAGAACTTGGTCGCGGAATAAATCGTTGTATTTTTTCCACTCCTCACCTCCCTGTTGCATCATCGCCTGGGATTCGTAGTAGTGGCCATAGAGATCACTGAACTCCGAATTATAGTCGAACTTCGTTTTCTCGCTGATATATTTCAAACCTTTGCGGACTTCCGACCGAGCGCTTTTACCCCACATCTGATTGCAGAGGACACCCACGCCGGTGAGTGTATGGTATTCCAATCCTCCCGAAGGCTTGGGGCCGCTATAGCCGAAGCCTCCACTTTCATCCTGCTGTTGGGTCAGATAGGTGAGGCCCTTATTGATGCAGTTGTTCATTCCTTTATAAGAAATGTTTGTGTGGCTGCACGCCTTTAGGGACTGCAATTGCCAGCCGACCACGGAAACGTCGGTGTGGCCTCCTTCCTTTTCGTAAAGATAGGCCCAGCCGCCGTTGCGGTTCTGATTATCGATGATGAGTTGCCCAGCTTTTCCGGTCTGTTCCATCAGGTAGGGAACCTCCACTTTCAAATCCTTGCAAAAGGTAGCGGCTTCTCCGAGAGCGTAAGTCGCGATGGCATGTTCGTAGGGCCAACTTTTTTCAGTGAAATTCTCGGCCATTTTCCCGTTATTTTTCATGCCGACATTCACGAGGTAAACGATGCCTTTCATGCACGAGTCTCCAAATTCCTCGGAGACCGGGGTTTCACAGTGGCCGAAATAAGCAAGCAGGGCAAATCCGGTCATGGCGGATTGCTTGCTTTGGCCCCAAGAGCCATCCGAGTTCTGATTGTTTTTGAGCCACCGCAGCGATTTCAAGACGGCGTCTTCACAAGCGGGAGTTCCGCCGTTTTCCTTGAGGCGCTGGAGCCGATCCTCTCGGGAACAGCGCTTCCGCATGGTTTCGGGAATCAGCCCAAACAACTTGCCCGCTCCTCCGCCCATGCCAAGACCGGCACCGTTGCCATTTCCTCTGCCGAAGCCAGCACCTGTGCCCGTTCCGCCTAGGCCACCGGTCATCCCGCCGCCACTCAACGAGCTGAGGGTGGACATTTCACCGAAATTATCTCCCTGCTCAGGAATGGCGTAGGAAGCGGCCGCCCCCTCCGCAAAGACCCTTTTGACGTTGGTGGTGGGGGTGATCTGCGCACGCTTTTTCTGTTGGACCTGATGTTCCCCACGCTCACCACCGCCGCCACCGGGTGGCATGAAATCCACTTTTTTCTCGGGTTCGCGAGTAATCTGGAAAATCCAGAACGCGCCGATAACGAGCAAGACGATATGGAAAAGGGCGGCAAACATCAGCGAGCCACCGCCGATTTTGGCCCAGATTCCGGTCTTGCGTTGTTCAAGCTGAACGGGGTTACCTTCCTGATCGTAAATGTCCATGGTGGTGGTGCTGGGGCTTTGAAACGACGAACCTTCAATCTTACTCTGGACTTCCGGCTTGGAAGGTCACATCCGTGATTTTTGCTTGGCTCAAGGCATCGAGAACGTCGATCACTCTTTCATATCTCGCAAGTTCATTTGCGTAGATGGTGACGAGCACGGTGGTTTTTGAAGCCACACTACTTTCGTGAAGCAGTTTCAAATTGTTAGTGAATTCTGGCAGGGACTTGTCGAGCGGGTTGTCGAGCGGATCGTCGTTGAGATAGACTTGCCCGTCGTCCTCGATTCGGACGGAGATTTCATCAGGAGTTGGGACTCCTTCTTTCGGCTCGACGGTTCCTGGAAGTTTGGTGTTGTGGGCGTTTTCCACCTGCACCGCTCCTGCCATGACCATAAAATAAAGCATGATGACGAAAACCACGTCGATCATCGGCGCGATTTGGAATCCGAGATTGACCTCGGAGGACGGCTTTCTCTTATGGTGCTTTCTCACGGGAATTATTTGTTAGATGCAGCAAACGAGATGTCGGCAATACCGCCTTCACCCACGAGATTCATCACCCGTTGGATTTCGATGGCCGGGAGCTTGGCATCGCCACGGACGACGGCACGTACTTGTGGATCCTTTTCAAAGCGGTCTTTGAGGAAGGGAACCAGATCGGCGATGTTAGGGTACTCCTTATCATCGACGACAAGTGTTGATTTGTTGGCTTGCGCATTCCAGCGGACGTTGATGGCGATCTCATGTTTGGCCATTTTCGGATCCCGCTTTTCCGCGTGTGGGGAAATCGGCAGCGTGAGTTTCTTGTCCACTTTCAAGACCTCGGCGGACGTGATGCTCATGAAAAAGATGAGCAGCACGAGCAGCACGTCGATCATGGGAGCAATTTGGAACTCGGGTTCCCCGCTCTCACTTCCTCCTCCGCCACCGGCCATGGTTTTTGATTGTTAGGGTTGGGTTTTTCAGTAGGACGGCTCAACCGGCTGGATTTTCAAGCCAGTTGGGAAGTGCTGCGAAGGTTTCTTCCTGACCGACATCCGCATCCTTGAGGTAATCATAGGGTGCATTGCGGAAGAGTCGCTCAGCTTCTTCCTCGAGATGATGGACTCCCGACTGGAGCTTGTTGCGCAGGAAATAGAATCCCATGAACGCGGGAATGGCGATGAAAAGGCCGGACGCGGTGGCGATGAGCACCTCCCCGATCTTGCCGGCGAGTTGGCTGGGATCGCCAATACCGGAGCCGCCGAGGACGGCGAAGGCACCCCGCATCCCGGAAACTGTGCCGAGCAGTCCGACCATGGGAGTGCAAACCCCGATGACGGACAGGTAGTTGATCCTGGTCTGGAGCTTGGAATTGATTTTATCCACTTCCGCAACAAGTGCTTCCTCCGTAGCGGCCTTCCCATAACCAATGGAGGCGAGGGCGGAGCGGACGACATTGGCATACGGGCTGGTGGCCGCTTTCATGAGCTGATAGGCTCCGATGTAATCGCCTGCGAGGAATGATTGTTGGGCGACGGCGACGTCTTCTTCCGGCACCATTTTCTTGTCATTGGTGCGAAGCCAAATGTCGATGATCAGCCAGACGGTGGCGATCGAGAAGGCACCGATGGGATACATGCACCAGCCACCGTCTTTAAGGACATCAATGAAAGTTTTCTTAACTGCGGCGGGCGCGGCACCTTCTGCGGCAGCGTAGGCGGTCATTGGAAGAATCAGGAGAGCCGCATAGACAGCCTTATGGATGGTTTTTTTCATGGCGTAGTGATGGAGGAGATGTGCGTTGGGAGAGGGTGGTCTTTTTATTTGATACTTTCAAGGTGCTTGTTTGCTTCCACCGCCACCATGGTGCCATTGGAGTGCTGGATGGAGGATTTGAGAAGCGCGACGGCTTCTTCGCGGCGGCCTAAAGTGACGAGAAATTCCGAGGCTTTCAACTCGCCGACCGCGTTGAGAATCATTCCGCCGGAAGGGAATAGGCAGGGGACCATAAGATAGGCTTCGAGTGCATCCGCGTCCTGTTTGGCAGCAAGAACTGCATCGGAATTCCTTTTTACGGATTTCAGAGTATTCCCAAGGTAAAAAGACGCGTAGGCACTTACGTCTGCGGGAAAATTGTCGGTGGTGAGATCGCGGAAAGCAAGCGCACGGTCCTCGGCCTTGGACGAGGCGGGGAGAAGCAAGGCTTTGCCGAGCGAGACAAATGGATCAATTCCCTGCATGGGCGTGGCGTCCGAAATTTCCTTGCCGAGTTCGTTGCACTTGGAGGTGTTACCACTCACGGCATAGGCGACCAAGGCGGCGCGGGCTGCTTCCAGCCAGAAATTCCCAGGAATTTTTGCACTGATTCGTTGTGACGCGACGATAGGCTCCAACAATTTCAAGGCATCTTCCGGCTTATCCATCAGGAGCAGGGCGATCGCCGGATTCAGCTCAGTCGGCTTTTCGCCGAAAACGTGGTCCACTGTTTCCATGGAGAGCACTTGGCCACCGGTAAATCCCTCAATGGCGGCGGTGACCGTGAAGTTGTTACCCTGAAGCGCGAGCGCCGAAAGGGGAACCGAGCGGCCATTTTGCAAGACGAGGCGGGGAGGTTCCACCGCGCCAACCCATGACAGTGGGAGTAAAACAGCCGCGCAGGCCAAGAGGGCCGAGCGGAAAGAGTGCAGGGGAGGCATCATGGGTTAGAAATTTATTTGGAGGCCTTCTTGTACCGCTCCGTGTTTTGAAGCTTTGGGTTAGCGAGGAGAGCCTTGAGCGTTTCGTCGGCTAGGGTTTTGTTGCCAAGGTCATTGGCGGTTTCATAACCTTGCCAATAGGCTTCGGCGCAGACATCCGGGGTGCTTTGGTAAGCGATGTACAGGCGCTGATAGATAGCGTAGGCTTTTTTGAGCAACTCTAGCTTGGCATCGGTGCCGTCGGCCTTGGCCGATTGCTTGCGGTAGAGCTTGCCGAGAAGGAGATATGCCTTCCCTGCGGACTCTCCTCGGAACATTTTGTCACCGACGGTATCCAAGGCGAGTTTCTCGGCGGCTTCGAGCTGGTCAACTTCGATCATGGCTTCGATTTTACCGAGCGTCGTTTCCTTGAACTTCGACGTGCCGGGATTTTTCTCCAAGGCATCTTCAAAAATCTTGAGCGCATCTGCCGGTTGTTTCCGGGCGAGTGCGATGTAGCCAAGGCCAACCGGGCCCGCATCGGCAAACATGCCGTCCTTGTAGCGATCGTTGAGCCGCTTGAACATGGTTTCCGCTTCATCCAGGTTCCCAAGCTTTAGAAGAATATCCCCGGAAACCGCCAGCAGCGCAGGGCTGAGAACTGCGGGGTCTTTCATATTGATGGTAGCGATGCCTTTCAAATGCAGGTCCGCACGATCCGCCCGTTTCAGCAATTGGGCGAGGCGGGCACGGGCATAGTAGATCCGTGCATTGGTAGTCGCATTTTCATGACCGGCGATTGCCTTGTTGAGAATATCCACGAGCTGCTTGTCCACGGCATCGAGATCGACCTCCACCGCTTTCTTGCGCGGGACGAGGGTTTTCACCAGTTCGTCGATGAGGAACTCCACTTGCTCGCTGGATGGATTGCCAATTCTTGACTTGAGTGCATTGGCCACAATGTCAGCCGCTTGCGCGCTCTTGCCATCGCGTGCCAAGGTCTTGATGATCCAAGAGACCGACTGAAGCGCCATCGGGCTGTCCGGCTTTTTCTTAAGGAAATCAGAATGCAGCGCGGCGATTCCTGCCCAATCCTTTTGAGCTTGGAGCATCGCAGTGGCACCCTCGAGCGCGTATTGCAGCACATCATCCGGGCTATCGGACCAGACGGCTTTCTTATAGTTTTCAATAGCCAGTTGCTGGAATTTGGCGAGTTCATCAGGCTTGGCAGAGGTTTTTTTCTTATAGGTATCCCCAATCAAGCAGAGCATGGAGCCAGCCGATGCGTCATCCGGATGTTGGATCAGAAAGGAAGTTAGATCCCGGATGATTTTGTCCGATTGATCGATGTCTTTGTCGTTGGAATCAATGAAGGCAAGCCGGTAACGTAAATCGCCGGTATAGCGTCCGTCGGGATAGCGGGCGAGGTATTCTTTACAAGTCCTGAGGGTTTCTTTGTAGTTGTTTGATAGAAAATTGGACATGGCCACATAGTAGAGACCATTTTCCACGAGCATGCTGTTAGGGAAGTTCTTGAGGAACTTTGCGAAAATTGGGGCGGACTCCTTGAAGTTCGCATCTTGGAAAAAAGCCAGCCCTTGGAAAAAAGTGTAGCGATCAAGACTTTCGGACTTAGGGAATTTGGACTCAAGATCGCGATAAAATTTCCCCACCTCAGGCCAATTCCCACTTTGCACGAGCACCTCTCCGGCGAGCGTGGCAACTTTCTCGGCATTCTCGTCGTTAGGGTATTTTCTCAAGTAAGCATCACAGAGGGATTTAATCTGCGGGATGTCTTTGAGTTTGTTATAAATGACAATTTCCGCGTACGCCGCCGATTTAGCGTCCGCAGTTTCAGCGTATTTCTGGCGGAGCGTGCGGAAGCACACCAACGCTTCCTCATTGCGTTCGAGATTATAGAGACAGCGCCCGCGACGCATTAGCAAAGCGGCGTCTAAATCGGGCTTCTCTTCGACGGCAGCCAATGCTTTTTCTGCCAACTCGACCGCAGGCTTGAGACTACTGAGAAGGTCGGAGGCATTGGAACGCTGGTTTAGAGGCTTGTTTTGCTCCGCCGCCACCCGGGTTTCCAAGATTTTCACATCCTTGCGTTGGGATTCCAGTGCGGTCTTTTGAATTTCCAGAATTTGCCCCCGTGGCGGGACCGAGCGATAAATCGCCAATGCTGCCTCATAGGCTTGGTTTCCGACTAACTCATCGCCGCGCACAATCACTTGGTTCGCATACCATGCAATGGCATCGCGGACGCCAGCTTGATTGATCAGGCGGTCCAGATAGAGGATCAGGTCTTCAAGTTTTCCTGTATCTGCCAGAAGTCCGAGGACTTCGACCGCCGCCGTGGTCTGGGCGGGAGAGCGGATGTCGGAACCCATTAAACTTTTGAAAACGACCATCGCTTCATCGCGTTTGCCGACATCAAGATAGACCTGCCCCAGCGAAAGACCAGCTTCCGACCGGTATCTCGGGTCGAGTGCTGCGAGCTTGAGAGCTTCGATGGCACGCTCCTTCTTCTCCGGCGTCCCCTGGATGATGCAGGCGCGGCCTACACCGAGGTAACAACGGCTGGCATACTCACCCTTGGGAAAGCGTCTCAAGCACTCGGTAAACCCCGCTTCCGCCTCGGGGGCTTTTTCCCCCAGTAGATTTCCGAGACCGATATTGAAATAGAGCAACTCTAGCGGCGCATCTTGGTTCGATCCCAGTCCCTTGAGCAATTCCTCAATTTTGGCGACAGCCGTGCCGTAATCTTTTGCTGCAAATGCGGTGTCCGCTTCTTTGAAGAGGCGAATCAACGTGGCTGGCGAAACAGGAGCAGCCGGGGCGGCCGGTGCTGGTTGGGCGTTCACACGTGAACCCGGGAGGACCCCCAGGAAAATGCACGCGACAAACGCAGAAAAGTGTTGGGTTTTTCGCGGCATACAGTCGGGTCCAAAAAGGGAGCGCCATGAGTATCGTTGTGTCAAGCTAGATTGTCCCGGCGGACCGGAGTGGTGCGGACATCCCTCAGTGCCGATTAGATATACGGAGGGAGGCATTCCGCAGGAAGGGGATCGAAAGCTCGTTGAAATTTGCAATTTATCACATCCGGGATAGACTCCCCATTTTTCCAGCATGTCCGCACCGGATTTCAAAGCCAAGCTCCGTGAAGTTCCCCACCAGCCTGGGGTTTACCTGATGAAGGATCGTCTTGGCTCAATCATTTACGTCGGCAAGGCCCGTGATTTAAAGCGCCGCGTCTCTTCCTATTTCATGGCCTCCCAGAAAATGCGGTCGAACGTGAAAACTCGCGCGCTCATCGACTCCATCCATGATTTCGAGTTCCACACCGTCCGCAACGAAGAGGAGTCCCTTCTGCTAGAAGGCAAGCTCATCAAGGACTATCGGCCCCGCTACAACGTCGCCTTCCGCGATGACAAACGCTTCTTCCTGGTGAAAATCCGCCTTGCCGATCCTTGGCCGCGTTTCCAAACCACCCGGATGAAAAAGGACGACGGCTCCCGCTACTTCGGCCCGTTTCCCCACTCCAGTGCCCTCCGCAACACGCTCGAATGGCTCAACCGCAGCTTCGGCCTGCGAGTCTGCCGTCCCATCATCCCCGGAGAGGCTGATTACAAACACTGTAACGCCGACATCATTCGCAACTGCTCCGCCCCCTGCATCGGCCGCATCACCCGCGACGCGTATATCGAGCGCATCGAAGAAGCCTGCCGCGTGTTAGAGGGTAAGGGAAAACGCGAAGTTTTCGACACCCTCCGCGCCGACATGAGCGCTGCGGCAGGAAATCTCGACTTTGAAAAAGCCGCCACTCTGCGCGATGTCCTGCAAAATTTAGAAAAAACCCTCAGCCCCACCCGCCAGTTCAGCCGAGGGCGCGGCGTGCAAACGACCATCAAACCCACCGAAGATCTCGCGGAACTCGGCGAGGAACTTTATCTATCAGGCCCTCCGCGCGTGATGGAATGTTTCGATATTTCAAATGTTTCATCCAACCACATCGTCGCCTCCATGGTGCGCTTCACCGATGGCAAGCCGGACAACCAAAACTACCGCCGCTACCGCATCAAAACCGTGGAAGGCCAGGACGACTTCGCCTCAATGGCGGAGGTGATTCGCCGCCGCTACTCCCGCATCCTCATGGAGAATGCCGTCGCAAATCCCGATGCTGAGTTCTCTCAAGAAGACCGCGTCGATGCCCAACGCCGCCTCGCCCGCGAGGGTCGCGCGAGAATCGTGCTACCCGACCTCGTCATCGTCGATGGCGGAAAAGGCCAACTCGGCATGGCCGTTAGAGAGTTACAGGCTCTTGGCCTTCACGACCTTCCCGTCGTCGGCCTCGCCAAGCAGCATGAGGAAATCTTCATTCCAGGCCGCGAGAAATCCGTCCGCATCCCGCACGACCGAGGTGCCCTCAAGCTCCTCCAACGCATCCGCGACGAGGCTCACCGCTTCGCGAATGGTTACAACGCCTTGCTTTACCGCCGTCGCATGAAGGAGAGCCTACTGGACGATTGCCCGGGCATTTCCCCTAACAAAAAACGGGTCTTGTTGGAAAAGTTCGGCAGCGTTGCTCGATTGAAAAAAGCCACTGCGGATCAAATCGCGGCCGTTCCCGGCATCTCCCTTAAACTGGCTGGCGCTTTACAGGACTTCCTTAAACGGGACCTTTGATCAATTGTTTACCTTCAGGCACATGAAGCGCTTCGAACCCGAGATCCCTACCGTTGCGGTACACATTTGGCTGGCATCTGGACTGGAAAGAGTGACGCCCGTGGAACTCCAATTTTGTAAATTGTCGCTTGCCAGCACGGTGTAGGTCATACCCGGAGCGCCAGCGTAGAAACTCATACTCATCTGATTCGCTCCAAAAACGGGAGTGGGAAAAGAACTGCGCTGGTAAGGGTCATAGTTCAAGGCATAGGACATTAGGAGATTGACGCCGTCACCATTAAAGTCGGACTGAAGGTTGGCGTTAGCCGGCAGACCTTTTCCTAGCAGCCATGCCGTTATCGGTGTCCCATTGCTTCCCATATTGACAGTCGGATAGGTTAACCAGGTGGGCGAGGGAAAACCCGTTGCGCCATTGAGGTAGTAAATTGCAAAGCCTTGAGCTGCAAAATCGAAAACACCTGCGCTCATCGTTGGGGCGTTGCCGGTGAAATTCGCGTAAAGCAGCGCACTATTGTTGTAGAAGGCTAACGAGCCAATGCTGCCCAAGTTTGCGGGGAGGGTGACGCCTACCAATTTGGTGCAAAAATAGAATGCCCGGCTCCCAATGGCGGTCACGGTTGACGGGATGGCGTAACCGCCACCCAGACCCGGCGGATAGATGATCAACGAAGTTTGGAATTTGTTGAACAAGACCCCGTGTAAGCTGCTGTAAGCCTGATTTGCACCATCCACGGAAATCGAGGTAAGCGAACTGCAATACTGAAACGCCTGCGCCCCGATGCTGACCACGCTTGAGGGGATCGTCACACTCGTCAGCCCGCTGCAACTGAAGAACAGCCCGCCAGCGATGCCGATGACGCCGGAGGGAATCACCATACTTGTCAATCCGATGCACCTATAAAACGCACCTGCGCCGATGCTTTCCAAACCGGCAGGTAAGATCACCTTCGTCAACCCGATACAACTGTAAAAGGCGTTACTCCCGATGCTTTTCACCCCCGAACCCGCTTGGAACGTCACTTCCGTTAACAGGTTGCAACTATTGAACGCGGATGCACCGAGGCCGGTTACTGGATCTTCGAGGAGAGTTACCGGATCATGGATCGTTGCCGGGATTGTGATCGCGCCGACAGGCGCTGTAACGCAGCCCGTGATGCTAACGGAGGAGCCATTGTCAGTGTAAATAAAATTTCCAGACACGTCGGCCACTGCGGCATTCACCAGACAGCATAAAATGGCGAGCAACGTCCAAGATCGCAGGACTAGAACTGGCTTTTCCAAGCGATGCCCTCGAAGGCGATGAAAAGTTGAGTCCGTCTGAAAATAGATTGCATTCATTTCGAATACGAAAATATCGGAATATCTAAAATATTACAAATACAATATTAAATTTTTTTGAAAATCAGTGTAAGTTTATAATTCTGACACCTTCGCAAGCAATCCTTGCGGGAACGGGCCGGGCCGTTTACCCAAGGCCCATGCAAGATGAAGTTCGCGCGCTTTTGATTCTCCAGGACCGAGATCGACGTTTGATCGCCCTCGCCAAGGATCTCGAGAAACTGCCTCAAGACGAGGCTAGGGCGAAATCCAAGCTGGCGAGCGATGAAGCAGCCGTGACGAGAACTCACCAGGCGCTACTTGATTGCGAACTGAGGGTGAAAAAAATCGAGCTCGATGCCGAAACCCGCCGGACGACGATCAAGCGCCTGAAGTTGCAGCAATTCGAGACTCGCAAAAACGAGGAGTTCGTCGCTCTCGGTCATGAAATCACGCGCTACGAGAAAGATCTGGATGATTTCGAGACGAAGGAACTGGAAGCGATGGAAGAAGTGGACGGTTTCCGCAGCGCCAACAAGGCTGCCGAGGCTTCACGCGCGAACACCCGTAAACTCGTCGAGGAAGACCTCGCCACCATCGCTCAGCGCCATCAGCGAATGGAGGCTGATCGGATTGAAGTGATGGCTGAAAGGGAAAAACTGCTAGCCAATGTTCCCCAGAGCGTTATCCCACTCTACAATCGGTTGATGAAAACCAAGGACGGACGGGCGATCGCTCCCATGCGCGATGGTAGATGCGAGGGTTGCCACATGAAACTGATCGCCTCCACGGTGATGAAAGTCCAGACAGGAAAAGAAATCGCCCAATGTGAAGATTGCGGGAGAATCCTCTACGTTGAAGAATAGTTCTAATAATATTCCTTGCGGCGTTCTTCGAGAATGATGAGCCAGTTCATCATCGAAATTGGCGGCAATTCCGCTGGATGACGGATTTGGCTGAGATTGACGATGATCTTGTCGGATGCCATTACATTCCCGCTCAGGTTTTTTGCGTCCAGCGGACGGACGGCGTTGGACAAGGTATCACTTGCAAGTGATCCGATTTGGCCACCCAGATTCACCGCATAAGGATCAATATCGACGCCATAGCGTTTTTCCGGGGTAAATAGTGAGCAAGGCGGCAAATAGCGGCCAGTGGGATTGGCGACCGTGATGGCCGGAGTATATCCCGAGGGCGGAGCGGTGGCCGTGACATTAAAATCGTCGCCAATATACATTCGCAGGTTCGTAACTAGCGAAAAGCCTTTAGTAAAGGGTGTCAAATCGGCGCATTCTTTCAAGATAAGTCCATAGTCATTTCCCGTGCATGGAATGGAGGGCTTTTTGGCGATGTTGTTCAGACCCGTCACCGAGTAGTCAACATTGACGACCAGCGAGCTATTGATCGCGGCGCCACCCGCGCCGATGGTAGTTAGAAATGCTGGGATTCTTTGCGGATACACAGCGACACACATCTGTCCGCTGGCGAGCGACTTGATTTCATAGGGTGCCCGCGGTCTCCAATAGCCTGCTTTGACAACGCCTACATAAGGATCTCCAAAGTTGGTGTTGTTAAAAGTGATGGTGCCTGTCACTCCCTGCCTGAAGGTGAAGCCACCGCTCACTCCATAGGCTACATCAACCGGGACCGTAGAGGAAAAGGTATAACTCTGATTTTCAGCACAGACTTGGGTATAGCCCGCTGGAAGTGTGGGTATCACTGCGGAAGTGAGAGGCATTTGCATGGAGGTTCCCACTCTAGCTCCATTCGCCAGCAAGTAACTGAACCGCAACATTGTCGGTGTCGCATTCGAAGCACTTTGCGTGGCAGATATATCCAATTGCATCGCGCACTGCAGAGCCCCGATGGTATAGTTATTCCAAGTGCTGGTAGAGAGCACGTTGGTTTCTGCGGTTTGGGAGAACCGATCAAAGAATTCCGCTCCCCGGTTGATCGGGATAAACGCGGCACGACCGCTTTCGGAAGCCAGCGATACGGGAAAGAAAGCCCCTTGCGTCACCTGATAGGATTCGCGGACTCCAGGAGTGAAAGGACTGCCGGTGAAACTCTGCCCACCAATGGTAGTGCCGCTGGATAAGGTCATGCCACGGCGGCTGGCCAAGGCATTGATTGCTGTGCTGCCAGTCACATCGGCCTTTCCCACAAACAAGCCGCCATCAATTTTCACATTTTGCCATGCTTCACCCGAGGCATATTGGCCGAGCGACATGAATGAGGAGGCTGAGATGGCGAGTTGCGATGGCACTTCATAAATGGACAGCACGAAATTCCTCTTAATTTTGGCGAGATAGGTTTTGTCGTCATCATGATCCGCCACATCCACCGAGAAGGCCCACCAATTCCGCTTGGCCACGAAATCATCACCCGGTTTGGCATACCCGAAGTTGATCTGAGGATATTTTAGAAGATTAAAATTTGGATAAGTTCCCACAGGAAGCCCTACTCCGCTTTGGGCGAGAGTTCCATACTGCTTGAAACTCGAAATAATCGGATAGAGAACGTCACGGGTGTTAGTTGTCGCATCGGCCGACGTCAGCGGTGGGGGATAGCCAGTTCCGAGACTGCGGTTAATACCAGCGGAGACATATCCCGTTTCCGATGGAATCGCGTTAAAAATCCGGCTGGGTATGTCCAAGACGGAGTCTCCGCTGTTCGCAATTCTAAGGTTTGGGATATTTAGGGACGTGACCAGATTACTGGAAATGGACGTCCTGGAATTTGCCAACACCAAGGCTTCTGTGAAAATGTCCTGCCAACGCAGTGGATTACTGTTAGTTGTATTGGCGTTTGAATCCGTTTGCATCGCACGCATGGCCCGGTTTGGCGTGATTGCCACAATCGACCTTAAAATTGCCTCCTCCTTTTCGCTGTAATCCACTCTCAGTTGGACGTCGGCTTGGATCTCCTGTGCATCCAAGGCGCGCCGAAAGGCATAGACCATGAGAAAGGAGAGAACGGCGCCCGTGACGAGAACGAGCATCAGTGAGATATAACCGGCACTGCGGCGATTTTTACGAGAAGTTTTCATTGCTGCATGGTCCCTGAATAGATGATCTGTTCTCCTGCGGGGCCGGTAAGGACCATTTTGAGCACTCCCGAAACCATCGAGAACGTCACATTGGTTGGGGACTTGGTGACATACCATTCGGGTGTCCCCAGCACTCCAGAGACCGGCACGACATAGTAATAGAGTGCGTTGCCACTGCCTCTGTTTTCAAAAGATAAGATGGTCGCCCGCATGGTGCCATCCGGCTGCTTGAAGTTCAGCACAACCACCGGTGAAGGCGTGAGGCGTGGGTTGGTTCCCGCAAGCGCGTCCGAGACGGAATCATGGAGCCGGAATCGATCTGCCTTCCCGACGAGGCGACTTACATACATGCTGATGAGCGGCGCTTCTTCCGTTAGGAACCGCTGGGCTTTGAAAATCCTCAAAAAAGCAAGCTGCTGGTTGAAGAGGGCAATCACCATGGTGCCGGTTGCCAAGCCCATCATGATGGCGATGGTTAGTTCGATCAGGGTGAAACCCAGACGTTTGCGATGCACGGTGGGCTTCATTGGGATCTCAGGACGGTCCTCGATTTCGCATAAGTTTGATTGCCCACCTTGAAAGTGAGAATGCTCTGCGCTTTCCAAACTTTCATGGCCGCAGGGTTGGTGGCGACGGTGCCGCTGCCACCGTCGATCGGATAGTTTCCGGAGTCCGGGATCCGTGTGCGCGCCACGGTGCCGTTGATCGGAATTCCACCGGGAAGACGACCGACTTCGACCGTAGTTGAAGTAATCGTCGGATATGCGGGCCACGGGGAAGTATTTCCCAGCAAGATTTCAAAGGGGATGCGCTCAGCGTAAGCCCGTTCGTAGGTCATATAGGCGTCCGTTACCGACTGTTTCAGGATCCACTGGCGCGGGGCCAGGATGTTGAGAGAGAGCTTGAGCAGGACGAGTCCGATCACCGTGAGCATCGAAAGCGCCATCAGTGCCTCGAACATGACGAAGCCGTTCCGGAGTGATCGAGTCTTGCGAAGCAGGCGAAAACGTCTGAAAGTCCGGCCATGGGCGGGCACCTTCGCAGATTGGCATTTTTCGCCGGAATCTTCCTGTTGGCGGTCGGAGAAATCCAGGCCCAAGCCGTATTGGAGCCACCCTTTGGCTTGCATTGGGGCGACTCTCCGGAAAAGTTGATTACATGGGCATCCAGACATTCGCTGGATGTTACCATTTCCCTTCCCGGAGATCAACCGGCAATGCGGGTTCTGAAAATCGAACCGAGAAAGGGCTTTCTCCCGGAAACCCAAGCCGGCGCGGTGGAAGGCCGCTTCCTCGGCGGCAAGCTCTATGAACTGACCGTCCACTACTTTGACCCCGAGGCTACCTCGGATTTGATGGAGTCCCGCTTTGGTGCTTTGAAGAAGCAAGTCATGCTGGAACACGGGCCGCTGCTCACCAACCAAGAGCAGAGAACCGTGGAGGACCAGTTTGTAACTCGGACTCAATCGTTTCATCGGGAACCGGTAAAGGGCTTGTTCCTCTTGCTGGCTTTCACCGAGGTGGAGGACTTGTTGCGGAAATCCAAGGAAGCGAGATTTTCCCTAATCTATCGAAATGATAATTTTAGGAATGAATTATCCAAGGAATTGAAAGGACCGTGAGTTTATTCAATGGTGGTTACCGCGCCGTTGACTTCGATGGTGTGGTTGAGGTCGAACCACACATAAGCCAAACGATCTATTCCGAAGGGGGTGACGGTGAGGAGCTCCATGGTCCAGCGCCCATCGCTATCAAAAAACCCATCATAGTCCGCCACCGTCTTCACTGTGGAAAGCGGGACCGAATCGCTGTGCGCCAAAGACCATGGCAAAATCCTTCCTGTAGTTCCAAGCACCGGGTTCCCTTTATAGAATTGTAAATAGGTGGTTGATGAAGGATACAAATCATTCATTGCGATGGTGAGCTGAGGCATCGCGGTACGGATTAGTGCTCCATTTGAAATCCCCGAAATGGTTCCGTCCGCTACGGGCCAGACTTGGACAAACAAGGAATCGAGCGTAGAGGCCGGAGCTTGGTAGTCTTCCAAGGAGAACACAGAAAAGCGCTCCTCGCCCCGGATCTTCGCGCGATCCGCACCTGGGACGGCACTTAATGCGTAAGTCAGTGTCTGTTTTCCGTTCTGGGTGATCGATGCTTGAGAATATAAAATGGCCTGACTGCGATCAACCCCAACTCCGGTTCCTCCCGCGCCATAAGATTGCACATGGCGAAGGAGTGTAACGCTTTTCGATGGTTCCGGGTCCGTCGCACCTGAGAGCAAACCGCTAACGGTGACATCGACATAGAAGGGCCGATCAGCACGGGTCCTGGGTATAATGGAATAGGGGTCTTCGGTCCGAATGACCACATCTGCGATAGGTACATACGAACTTACGTATTTTGTATTCAGCAGATATTCCTTCACGGGTGATGAAGAAAAAATCGTCCACAAATCAAATCGGGCACCACCGGGATTAATTGCGAGTGAGGACAATTGAGAGCCACTTGCAGCGACGGTTGCCGACGCATCCCAAGTAACTCCAGCGGGCATCTGCGTTTGCCGGACATAATTGGTATATGTTTGTGCGACACCACAAGAACAACCCACAATCCAGAGGCAGATTAAGCGGAAAATCATCGTTTTCATAGTTTTGTTTGTTCGGTGGTTTTTTCCTCGGCCACTTTGAGCGGCAGGACAGAAATCGGACCAGTTAGATAGGTGGCGACGATGAGATTCATACTTTTGGTGATCCGTTCATGAGTTTCTTTATCCAGATCAAGGTTTCCTTCCGCTTGGGTGCGGGTGACTTCCACGGTGGTAATCCATCCGCGATTGGCTGCATAAAAATCAGCCCAACTTACAAATGGGGAGCCCGGTATGAACTTCAGCCGATCCGCCAGTTTGCTGGGAAGTTGGAGAATCGCCCTCTTGGGGACCAAGACAGCAACTCCACCGAAACAGAGTATATCGGAACTCCGGATCAGGCTCTCGGGTTGGTGAACCTTTGAAGGATCCGCCTGATTTGAAGGCTTCATGTTCCGCATGGGATCCTCGCGGTCAACAATGCGAAATTGTGAGACAAGTTGTTCATGAGTGGCAGCATCCCTCATGAGCGGCGCAGCGGGGGCGGGCGGAATCTCCGCACGCAATCCTGTGGTGAGGAGAATTGCGAGTGAGGCTTTCCCCAACATTTTCCCGACGACGTATGTTTTATATGGTTTCATGGTAGTGTCGGTTCAAGAGGTACGGAAGGTGGCTAACACAACAAGGTCCTGCATGTCGAAATACGACTGCGTGGAATCAGTGTCCCACAACTCGAAGAGGAAGATGACATCCATCGGACCGATTTTGATTTTCCCCGTGGAGTCGATATAGGCGGATAAAACGCTTTTAATCGTGGCCTGGTTAGAAAATGCGGGAACGTAGCTTGGAGGGGTATCTCCATTCACTAGCGCCCTGACATTCTGGGTCGTCGTACCTGTCGAGTAATATGCCTGCCAACTGGTAGGATTCGTAGCGCTGGTGGAGGCGACCCGGCCCTTAATATCCAGCGGGCGGGATTGGTGTACAAACTGGGTATAGTAAACTGTCGATGGATTGACCGAAGTTTGTTTACCATTGAAAAAGCGGGTGAACGAACTCGCTAGTTCACATTTCTGGTAGGCTTCCACCGTATACCAGCCAGTGCTGGTGCCGTCACCGACGGAGGCGCCTAGCACCCGGATATCCACATAGAGATCTCTGAGCGGTGTGATGGTTCCCGTGGTTCCCACAGTGACAACAGTGGTCACTTGGGAAGGGTAGGTGATCGCCCAGGTCAATGTCGGCTTGGTGCCGGTTTGAACGACGGTCGGAAAGGCTGACAGAGAGCCGACGGGGATCGAAGGACTCGACTGTGAATAAGCGCGTTGTGACACAAGCGTGCCTACGGCGAAGACGGCTGCCGATACGGCAGCCAATTGGCTGGTTTTCATGGCTGGTTGTAAGGGTGGGATTTCTGAGAAAATCCTTCCGTCTTGGACCTCAAAAGAGGGACTTCTTTCGAGAGACGTGCGGCCCGGTTCGGGCAAGGGCAGGGAGCAGTGAGAGAATTCTCGATGAGCCCTGCCGATTCGGGACAGAATCCCGAACCGGGCCGCCTGAGGTGCGATTAGGACGATCGCGCCTCAGAAAGGATTATGTTTGATGCAAGTGACGGGTGGGGTCGTTTGGATCGGGTTAGGTGTTGAACAGCAGTTGTCTAGGGGAGAATTTTCAGGGCTGCGGCAGAGCAGTCTTGCGGGTCCAGTTTTTCCAAGGGCCTTGCGGGACTTCCCGGTCATCGGCGAAACGCCACTCGACGGTTTCGCCACTGTGGAGATCAAGAAAGTCGCGGACAGAGGGACTTAAGTCGATGCCCGCCGACTGATTGCGGTTAGGGCGCGGGGATTCTTTTCCAAAAACGTATTGCCAATGATCTACCTCGAAGGGGCCGACATCCTCCCATTGCGCGAAGCAGACTTTTCCTTGGTGATGAATCGCCACCCAACGATCTTTGCAGACGGAAATGCCGTCGCCACGGTAGCTTTCCCAGAACCAAGGAATGACCTTGGATGCCTCGGGGCGATGCACGCCACCTTTAGCAACATCGTTGTATGGCAGGGCGACGTAAAATGGGTTGAGAGCCGGAGTAAAGCCGGTGGGGAGATAGCCATCCCGACGGTCTGGTTGATCGTATCCGCCGAAATTCGTTTGCCAGTTTTGATCCCAAGCACTCATGGTGTTAGGAGTTGGATTATTTTCGGTCGGCTCCTCACCTACCCAGAAAACGGTGGCGGTCACGTTGCGCTTCCACTCGGACTGGCCGCGGAAATTGTCGCGCGGCTGCTCGATCACCACCCGTGCCGCCTCGGGCACACCGAATGGATCGCTGAGCGAAGGCAGAGCCGCGCGTCGGTCCTCTAAGAAGCTTTCATGGACACGAGCCAAGCGGTCCGACAAGCGAGCTCCAGCGGCAGACCCTAGCAGGGTGGCGCTGGCAATTCCGGTTGTGATCCACAAATTTTTCATGTTTCAGAAGGATGGCTTGAAGCTCTCGTTGGCTTGATCTAGGCGACATAGTAAAAAATTAACGAAACTTAACAAGAAAAAAGTTTAATGATTTTTGAACGGATTTCAGAAATCGCTGTCCTTGAATTTTTTCCTTATACCTAAAAGGATTGTGAGTGCCTCACGTTGAAATCCAGCCCGCTTATCCGCCGCTTTTAGGAGCGAATTTCCATAAAATTGGCCTTCGTTCCGGGTTTTTTCTACCCTAAATCGTCGGACTGGGCAACTAATTTTTACAAATATTGAACAAATCCAAAGCGTATTTTTTAACGCGATCACGTCATCCCTTGCCAATGCCAAACCGCCGATCCAGTTCCCTCAAACTAAACTCCGTGAGCGTGGGTCGCCCGTCTGCGGCGCAATAGGGCAGCTCACAGCAGAATAGCCCTCCGAGCAGCGCCGTCATTTCGGAAAATCTGAGGGTGATCAATGCTGAGGCCCTCGCCGCCAATACTCGTGCAAGCCGGTCGATGGTAAATCTCGCCCCAGGCACTGAGTCGTGGAGTAATTCGTCCATCAAGGCGCCGAGAAATGGGCGCGGATCATCCACCAGCAAACAGGCGGGTAAACTCCGGATTTGCAGCGTATTTCCGCCGAAGGCTCCGACTTCGATTCCGGCTTCCTGCAAGGCCATCCGCTCGCGTAACACCAAGTCCAGATCCCGCGGATCAAGTTCCAGTAATACGGGAACAAGAAGTCCCTGAGTTTCCAGCACGCCGTCGCCCCGACTCAGCAGCTTTTCGTAATAAATCCGTTCCCACGCCGCCTTGGGATCGAAAAGTACCAAGCCGTCCTCGCTCTCCATCAGTACGAACTTGTGATGCAACATCCCGACCATCCGGAAATTAGGAGCACCTTTTGTAGGGGCCGGTTCGTTAGTGGTCACCAAGGTATTTTCCCAATCCGGCAGCACCGGCTCTGGCACCTGGAAACTTACCCTGACAGGCGCGACCTCACCCGCAGCACTAACACCCCTCTGCGGGACAATGGGCGCGGGCGGGCGCAGGCCAACTGCCACGGCGTCCAGAATCGCATCCCGCACATCGACCGGGCGATGGAATCTCACCTCCCGTTTGGCCGGGTGGACGTTCACATCCACCAAGGTCGGCTCCAGATCGATCCACAGCCACGCAGCCGGATACATTCCATCCGCCACCGCACCGCGAAATCCTTCCGCCAGCGCGCGGGAAATGACGGCATCCTCGACCGGCCTGCCGTTGAGGAAAACGAATTGGTGCCGTCTTCCCTTTCGTGCGTGACTGGCGGGCAGGAGGTAGCCCTGCACCGAGATCCCGTTGCCATGCGTCAGAGGCAGAGCGATCAGCTCCCTGGACAAATCCGTCCCTAGCAATTGCCGCACTCGGTCCACTGCCTTCGCTGCCGCAGGCAAATCGAAAACCTCCCGATCATCTCGCCTTAGGCGAAATCTCACATTCGGTGCGGCCAGCGCGTGCAAGCGAAGTTGATGCTCGACGTGGGCCGCTTCGGTCGATTCCGCCCGCAGGAATTTTCGTCGTGCGGGCATGTTGTAAAATAGGGCTTTAGCCTCGATTACCGTCCCAGGCGCACAGCCCGCGTCCCGCACATCCCGGACTTTTCCGCCATCCACCAGAATCTCCGTGCCGGAAACCGAATCTGACTCCCGCGTCACCAGCCGGAACCGTGACACACTGGCAATGCTCGGCACCGCTTCGCCGCGAAACCCCAAGGTCATGATCGCCGCCAAGTCTCCAGCCGTCCGCAATTTACTCGTCGCGTGGCGTTCTAGCGACAGCAGCGCATCTTCTCGCGACATGCCGCAACCATCATCGCTCACCCGGATCAAGGCCGAGCCGCCGCGATCCATGTCCACCCGGATTTCCCGCGCCCCGGCGTCGATGCTGTTTTCCACAAGTTCCTTCACCACCGAGGCCGGGCGCTCCACTACTTCACCCGCCGCCACTTGGCTGGCGAGAATGTCGGGGAGCACTCGGATTTTTGGCACGCGCAAAGACTCCTGATTCCAGACACCAGAGTCCAGAAGCAAGACGGAATAAGCAGCCCGCCACCGCCGCTCTGGATTCTTGTCACTGGACTCTCTCCCCCGGTACCTCCAGTCTCCCGCCGCATGGCAGGCTTTTTCAAATCCCTTCTCAATAAAATCACCAACCGCGCGGAGGTTGATTGGGACGACCTTGAGGCCGACCTTATTAGCTCCGATCTCGGGATCGGCTTGACCACTTCGATCATCGACGAACTCCGTGAACTTGGGCGCGAGGTTTCCGGCGAGGATGTGGTGGAGGTTACCCGCAGCCAGCTTTCCAAGCGACTCCCAGACAATTTCCTTCCACCGACCCCTCGTGCCGATGGTAAACCGTTCGTGATCCTCGTCGTCGGCGTCAACGGCACTGGAAAAACCACTTCCTCCGCCAAGCTCGGGCTATGGCTCGTGAAGCGCAAACGCACCGTCATTCTTGCCGCAGCCGATACTTTCCGCGCCGCAGCCGTCGAACAACTCCAGCGCTGGGGCCAACGCCTGAACCTTCCGGTCGTCACCGGAAATACCAATGCCGATCCCTCGTCCGTCTGCTTTCACGCCCATCAGAAAGCGATCGCCGAGAAAACACAGTTCCTAATCTGCGACACCGCCGGACGCATCCACACCCGCCACAACCTGATGGAAGAACTCGGGAAAATCCGCCGTACTCTTGCCAAACAAGACGATACCGCGCCGCATCTTACGCTGTTAGTTGTGGATGCCACAACCGGCTCGAACGCGCTCAACCAAGCGAAGGAATTTCACAAAGCCAGCCCGCTTGACGGCCTCATCGTCACCAAGCTCGACGGCTCGGGAAAGGGCGGGATTGCCGTGACCATTCACGATCAGTTAGGCATCCCCCCGCGCTTTTTGGGGACCGGTGAGGAGCCCGAGGCGTTTGCGATTTTCGAAAAAACCGCATTCTTACAGGAAATACTCTAACTGCGTGCAGTCGGTCAGCCGCCATCAGTGAGCCGGACTCCCAGCGCTATTATTCCGGTAAATGAGCGGTGCAATACTCCTCGCCATCCGCAGCGATGCGGAACTCTAACTGGGGATCGGAGATATCGGATTTTTGACAAGCCGCGCAGGTATGAAACGCCTCGGATACCGGGATTTTGCCCGAGTTGAATAGCTTTTTCCGTTGGCCGGATCCCAGAGTTCGTATCGTGCCGCGCACGGCGGGAATTCCGGCCCAGATGAAATAGTTCGTTAGACCGATGACGTAAAACGGCAGTAATATCGGCGATTCTAACAAACTTAGAACGATCCCGGCCGCTGTTATCATCCCGAGAAAGCGAACTTGGACGGGGATGACAAAAAAGAGCAGGATTTCCACTCTGGGAAATAGCGTGGCGAAGGCGAGGAACGCGGATACATACAGAATCGCGCCGCTCGACGGGATATGGATCGGATAAAGAAAATTCGCGACCCAGATCAGCAGGATGCCGCAGTAGTAGAACAGAGTGGCTTTAAAAACTCCCCAGGCTCCTTCCAATCCATCGTTGACCATAAACACAAAGTTCACCGCAAAGATGAGGAAAATTATACTAACAGGAGAGAAGGTGCCGAAGTGGGAGCTGGCGAAAAACATCGTTGCCACGCGCCAAATCTCGCCGGAGAAAATTTTGTCACGATCAAATTCCAACACCAGCGCGAGGTCCGGCCGGATGATTTGCAGGACATACACGAGGATGTGAAACAAGGCGTAGAAACGAAGGAAGCCGGGGAAGGCTAACCACCCCCAGCGACGCTCCAAACGATCAAAAATGGTCATGACAGGGGGAGCATCGCGGCTTCGCGCCGATTGACAAGCTCCACCCTGTCTAACCTGAACCCACCATCAACGCGCCAAGCGCTCGGCTCCATAGTCACCGAAGGGAACCAACAAGTCTCCATCGGTGGCAAGGGTGATTTGATCGGTGCCGAGATACCAGGATTGGAAATTCCATTGATCCACCTTGTCGCTTTCGCCGTCTGCGGCGAAGAGGGAATTCCAAGTGGCTCCGATGAGAGTGCCGTCGAGCCAACGCAGGGAATAGGGCGTCCAACCGATTTCCAGCGGAGATTCGGTGGTGAATGTGCCGTCCTCACCCAGGAGGTGGCGCTCAACTCCATCGGGCTTGGCGACAAACAAGCGCCGTCCGCCAGCGGTGGCGACCGCATAGGCAGGTGCATCGAGACTGGCGACGAGGAAGGCCTCGTAACCATCGCTGGCGCTGACTTGAAAGGTGGTTGAATCACCGTCGTTATAAGTCCGGGTGAATGCTAGGAAGCCGTCGGCATCCAGTTCGGTCACGGCGAAGAGTTTACCTGGGAGTTCAATCGGAGGGCGCACGATGGGTGTTCCCGTGGCTTGCACCTCGACGACCTCGGCAGATTGAAATGCGACCCCATAGTCAAGCCATGTTCCGGTATCTTGGTCGTCCCAGCGAGTGGTTCCTAAGACGATCAGGCCATCCGCAGCCTCGCTGACACCGGTAAGCGTGGAGCCTTCAAGGCCAAGCATCACCGGCTCGCCCACTTCTGGAGCTTCTGGGATGGAGGTATCGTAAAGAATCAAGCGCGGTGCCTTTTGCGGAACCCAATAGGGGCGATAGTCGGCGATCATGATCGACTTGGTTTTCATCGGGCTGGCAACTGCGGAAATGCTTGTCACAGAGTCCATCAGAATCGGACCTCCCCAACCGAACCAGTAGGAATAGCGATAGTCCAACACCACTGCAGGACGATTCGCCTTGGGCCATAGCAAATGATCTCCTGAAATCTGACCGTCGGTGCTGAGATCAAACGAGGAGGAACCGAGCAAGGCCAATGCAGAGGGCGTCGAAGCGTCATAAATATCCAGCACGAGCTTGTTCTCCCCGGAACTGTTGAGAACAGGACTCCAATAATAGATGGAACGCGATGAGCCGATTTGACGAAGGATGTAGAGTTTACCATCGCGATAATCCGCCGCTTTCACGGTGCCTTCGCCCAGATCGGTTTCCGCGAGGATTTCCTCAGACGCATCTGCCGGTGAAACCCGCACCGTGGCGCGGCCTCCGCCATACCAATTTCCGTCCTCGATTTGGAACATGTAGCCATTCGCCGCAAACACCCGGTTCACGGGCCAAGCCAAGGTCACTTCGGAGAGCACGCTCGGAGCATCACGGTCGGAAATGTCAGCATCGATCAGCACCCGTTGGGAAATCGAAACCACGTTATTGCCGATCAAGTCTGCCCGGCGAGCGTCGAAATCATGGGAAATCTCTCCCCGCAGGCGCAGATCACGGGCGGCGAGATCGATGTCCAGCAATCGCACAATCGAGGTCGATACACCGGAATCCCAATCATACGAATTGAGCGGAATCAGAGCCAAGCCAGCATCCGGCAGCACTTTGAGCGCCTTTTCATCCCAGAGAGCCTCGCTGTAAGAACCGGCTGCGCCTAATTTTACGCGGCGGAGCAATTTCGGGTCCGCAGCATTTGCCACGTCGAAAAGTGAGGCGCAGCCGGTTCTTACAGCGAGGCTCTCTGGGATGAAAAGGCGCTCAAAGTGCTGCCCGATGCTGGCTTGGCTCTAATTCCTCTGAATTCATATGATTGGGATTCCGGTGCATCTACTTCGATTGTGCGATTGCTGGACATCGATCTCGCCGCCCGTGATCTGCGCCTGCGGGGAGAGATTTCCCATGATTTCGACGCTCGCCGGGCAGACTTGATCGGCAATAACGTGGTTTCG
>JANYFB010000288.1 GCA_025362955.1 Akkermansiaceae bacterium | reverse complement strand
GCATGAAAAGGGCGACCTCATCGCCCAAGCTGTCACGCAGATCAGCAAAGAGTTGCATCAGATCCGTGGCATCACGGAGCGATGGAGCGTGGACCAACGCTGGACGCTGCTGCTGACGCGTTTGCTGCGTCGGTGGCTAGGCGGGAAATGGCTTCCCGGCCTGCCAGACGAGGCCGCGCTCCTGCTCAGCGGGTGAAAACCACACCCCTTGCCAACATCCGGACCCGCCATCAAACGCCTTGCTCAAAGGTGCCCCACGAACACGCCCATTTTCCTTTCTAGGATAATAGCCCCATCGAAAGATGTTTTTACGAGCGAACAAGCGATTCAAGGACGGCAAGGAGCACCGCTACCGAAGCGTTGTCGAAAACCGCCGCGTCGCTGGTGACCGATCGGTCCAGAAAACCCTGCTCTATCTCGGCGAGATCAACGACAGCGACCGCGCTGCTTGGACCCGCGCCATCGAAGCCGTCGATGAACGCGAACAAACCCGTCAAATCCACCTCTTCCGCGAGGACCGCACGCCAGATCCCCGGCTCGAACACCCCACGCTCCAACTCCGACTCTCACACATCGAGCTTGCCCGGCCACGCCAATGGGGCGGCTGCTGGCTCGCCCTCGAACTTTGGCAGCGCCTTGATCTCGATACGTTCTGGCTTCGTCGAAGGCTCCGGCGATTCTCTGGCAGGGTGAGATAAAACACTCGATGGGGCTTCGCATGAGCTCGACAATCCGGTCGAGTTCGCAGGAGCGAACAGGTCGCTTTTCGGGATGGCGACGCTGCCATTCAGCAACGGCGCGGCGGAGAGACCTTTCAAGACCGAGAGTCTTATACTCGCGACTAGATACAAGCAGTTTCAGGTCTTCAGGATCAATCACATGGTCCGGCACCTCGCTCATCGGAAGTATCGCCATTGGGGTCACGCAGAGCTCGCCATAGCCATAACGATTCAGGAATTGCGAGATTCCTACCGATGCGTTCTTGGCTTGGGTGAGAGGGGATCGGTCCGTTCCTTTGGCTCCTTGTCTAGGGTGCCATTGCCCACCCCTAAAACAAGCGAAAGTTTTGGTTTCCACACACACAATGCCGTAGTCGGGTATGATCACCACGAAGTCAGCTTCCCCAAACAGCCCCTTTCCCTTGATTCCGACATCCACCCAGTGGAGAGCAAGCCAGGAATCGGGGCATTTGTCCTTAAGCGCCTTGAAGATCTCGGTTTCCGCCTTGGACCCCTCCGAAGTGCTGTAAACTGGTATCATCCGCGCCATGAGAATTGAATGGGGATGGCGGTTTGATTGCGCCCAAGGCACACACGCGGATCGCTTGGAAATGTGATGATCATGCAGCAAAAAGCAAAACTCGGCCGAAGCCATCGACGAAAGCCGACACGCACGGTGTGGAAATTGAGTTGTACGGGGATAAGCAAAACGAAAATCTGATAGTTTGGAAGGAAAAAGAAACACCCCGAAAGCGCGTGATCAGTGGAGAGTGATCGGAACTCATGTTGCCAAAGCGGATCATGAGAAGCATGTGAGGAGCCTATCGCGAATGTAGAATCTGCTGTTCAATGTGTTACGCCGAGATGCGGAAAGCGTCCGCCTCGACCACTTCCTTCGCGAGGAAGGCGACTCACTCCCGGTCGATCAGCGTCTGGACATCCTGCGGCAGATCGCCGAGGTGATTTCCTACGCACACGGCAGGAAAATCATCCACCGCAGTTTGTCGCCCCAAGGCGTCCTGGTGAAGCGCGATAAAAAAGGCCGCCCCCTCATCCAGATCTTCAACTGGCAGACAGGCGCGCGCCTCTCAGGAACCGGCACGTCCCGCGTCGTCACCCGGATGTCACTGACCCTCCATGCCAGCCAGTTGATCGAGGATTCCTCGCTGGTTTACATCGCACCCGAGGCCATCGCGGGAAACGCCGACGGCGGCACCGAACTCGATGTCTTCTCTTTGGGAGCGCTCACCTACCTGCTCTTCACCGGCCAAGCTCCCGCATCCTCCGTTACCGAACTCCAGCAGAAGCTGAAAAACAGCCTCAGCAACGGCCTGAACATCAACGAGGCCATGGACGGCGCGGTGGATTCTCTGGTGGATCTAGTCCGCACCACCGCGAACAGCATCGGCGAGGACCGCGAATCGGTGGACGATTTCCTCGCTGGCCTCACCCTGGTCGAAGAAGAACTCACCCGACCCGACAAATCCGCCCTTGCGAATCCTCTCGAAGCACTGAAAAACGACGTGCTCCCCGGCGGATACATCGTAAAAAAACGACTCGGCTCCGGTTCGGTCTCCATCGTCTATCTGGTGGACCTCAATGGCGACGAGCAGGTCCTCAAGGTCGCCCGGGCCAGCCAATATAACGCCCGCATCAAGGAAGAGTTCGAGGTGCTTCAGACCATTAAGGAAAAGGTGCGCTCGCGCATCGTGGTCGCGCCGTTCAAGTGGTTGGATTTCGGCGAACTCGTCGGCTTCACCATGGAATGCGCCGGCGAGAAAACCCTCGCCCGCTACTTGCGTGAGGAAGGCAGGCTGGACCTCACCTACCTCCAGCGCTT
>JANYFB010000248.1 GCA_025362955.1 Akkermansiaceae bacterium | reverse complement strand
CCCTTGAGACTCGCCCTGTCGAACAGCGGCTGGCCATCCGCTTGTAACAGCCCATCCGGTTCATGAAAGAAGTTGGGCGATGTGCTGGCGGCGAATTTCTTCGAGAGCACTCCGCCGAGTTGGATGACGTCCTCCTTCGCGAACGCGGCCTTCTCTCTGGCATTGCCGAGTTTCGGACAATAAGCATCCTTCTCTTTGAGTGCCCGGACGCGGCGGTGGATCGCCATGCATTCCGGTGCGGCGATCGCCCGCATCCCGAGATTGGTGGCAGCATTCAAATCCGCTTGGACCGGATTGCCGTCGCGCACTGCTAGAAACAACGGGCCACCTGCTTTCGGGAAATAAAGGGTGAACGACGTTTTGCCGATGGCCCTGCGCTCCTCATTTGCCTTTGCGAGTATTTGGAATTGTTCGAAAAGCTCGCCCGCCGCCTTCGCACGATGGCGTTCCAGAGGATCGGTTCTAGCCGCTAGTTTTTCCAACGGCTGGAGATGGAAGGTTGCGAGTTCGTGGAGTTCATGCAGGCGCGAACCCGGTTGACCATTCACCGCATGAAACCGTGAGGAATAGGCGGGAACGGTCTCCACCACGGGAATCCCGAACGGCTCCTCAGCTAGCATTTTCAACTTATCCCGCACGGCGCGGTGCGCCCATTTCATCAGGCGGGAGTTTTCCGATGGAGCCCTGCCCTGACTGGAGAGGTAACGGGATAGGTCCTCGATCACGATGAAGTCCACCGGCTCACGGCCTGCGATTTTCTCATATTCGCCGTGGATGTCGCGATCCCGCCGCTCGCCGTCAGAAATCTGATGGGGGCGAAGCCTCACTCCGAGAGCCTGTGCAAGAATGAGATGGGCGGTTTGATTGACCCGCTGTTCCTTCATCTGATCGATTTTATCCAGCAGAGCTTGGCAAGGTTCGCCGGAAGTCCGACCTTCGTCCTCGCGGCCGAACTTCGCGGGAATGCCCGGTTCACGATCCATCGCCCGATTATAGCGCAGGAAAAGCCGGCGGAGGCCGTCGAGCTGTTCGAGCCGCGGCATCGAAAGTCCGCGCTGGCCCCGGATCTTCGGATGGCTATCCTCGAAATCCACCATCAAGAGATCTCCGTAAGGGCGTCCCGGGCGCTGTTGCCATGACCATAGTTTCTGCCGGAGTGGGGCGGCAAGGTTGGCGAGATTGACGAGGTGCGTCTCCAATTCGAGGCGAAGGTCGTCAAAGGCATTCCCGGCATGGCTCCGGAAACCCGCAACATCACCGGCCTTCAACAATCCGATCCACTCGCGGACATTCGCATCCCGATAGGCCTCCAGCTCGACAATCTGCCCTTCGATGACATTCGCCCGCCTCACTGTATCGTCCAATTTCTCAGGAGAGAAGCAGCTCCACCGATGATAAGTGCCGAGGCGGGTCAAGCGGCGGTTGGCGATTTTGACAAGCTGGTCATTGAGTTCCGGAAAGCTCCGCTCACCGAATGCTCCGAGCCAATTCTCAAGCGACTCGCAGCCCAGCTTCGAAGCTAGGCTGCAAATGGCGGCATATTCGGCCTCACCCGCCATGCGCCCGGTCTTGCCTGACTTCTCGTTGCTCCAGGTGCCGTTCTTCTGCACCTGCTGATCTTCACCGGGCAACCGATACATGCCATTTTTCAAAACCTCCGCATACCACTCACGCCTGCCATCGTGTCCGATGGATCGCATGGGGCGGCTGGTTTCCGGTTTCCAACAAGTGACCTTGAGCAAAGCCCATGCTCCGGCGCTGCGCTGGCCGAGGTCATTGGAGAGAACGGTATATCCATTCTTGATGATGACCTTGTTTTCCCACCATGGATTCTTCTTTGTCGCATCCTTTGCCGTACCAGGCCAATGAAGATGAAGGTTCTTGTCCTTGATCCCGTTGAACTGGCCCTTCCAAGTGGCTGACTTTCCAATTGCGTCGTGGAGCCATCCGGCCTCCAAACTCACCGGGAAATTCAGCAGGTGCCGGATGCCGTCGTCCAATTTGTCCGGCATTAATGCCACCGCGCTATCGAATTTTCCGTCTGATTTTGGTTGGGACAGTCCAAGGGCGGCGGTCATCGGCTGAAGCCAACGCGATTCCACACCGCCCAACAATTCATCGCGACTCAGACGTGGAGCCGTGAAATGGATCCGGACCCGCGTCTCGCGCAGGCCATCCCCCTGCTTCAGGGCAATGGCGGTTTCCATGAAATTAACTTTGTCTCCCCCACCGTCCCCGGTGGTTTCACCGAATTTCACTTTCGCCAGCTTGTCGGTCAGATCGGAGAACATGAACAAGCGGCGGGAAAAGGAGGGTTCCGCCGGGGTGAGCCGGATCGGCTCGCAGTACCGGAGGACTTCCCGTTCCAGTTGATGCACTTGGATGGCGTCGGATAGGATTCCCACCGCGTCTTCGGTCTCCTCATCCTCCTGAGATTTGAAATCGGAACGCCAGAGATCGCGGTAGCGCTCCTCGCACAGCAGCAGGAAAAGCTGCACCGAACCGATCTCCCGCTTGTGCTTCTCGTCGGCTTGGTAGCTTTTGACCACCTGCTGGAGGTCCTCCGTCAAGGCATTTGGTTTCTTGTTCCATAGCTCGGCAATATCCCGCAAGCCCCGCAAGGAACTGCGGCTGAGCTGCCAGTCCCCCTCGTTCAGGTTTTCTCCCAGCTCCTTTTCCAAGTCCGCGATCTTCGGCCAGCGTGCATCTTTTCCGGGACGCGACGGAGCCTTGGACTCGCCATCTCCTTCACTCGATTTCGGAAGCGTTTCACTTTTCCCCAGCATGTAATCGAGCGCCTGCCTTGCTGCCTGAAGCTTCTCGTCGCGTTCGATGGTCTTCTGGTTGAACTGGTTCAGGGACTTGAGGGCTTCCTTGAAGGCTGCGATGTCGAATTCTTTCCAAACGGGCTCCCCGGCCGAAAGCGGCGACCATTGTTTGAGTGCGGTGAATGCCGGAAAGACGTAGCCCCTTTTGCCTCTCGCCAGTTTGATCGGGTCGTCGCCGAGTGAAGCAAACAACTCATCATCGGATGCTTTCGACGAGGCCTTGGAAGCAGATTTGGGAGCCTTGATTCCCAACTTCAGGAAGGACTGCGTGACAAGCCCAGGGAACTGTTTGAAGACGATAGCCGCAAATGTCAGATCAGGCGCGGCCTTGCGGTTACGGGGAATGGCAAGATCGTCCGGGAGTTCCATAATGTTCTTCAGATAACCACGCAGGACCATTTCGGGATCATCATCGATCGATGAAAGCGCCTCTGCCAGACGGGGAGAAGGATTTACGATCTGTTTGATGAGGTGGCAAACCGCATCCTTCAACCGCGCCTTGGCATCGTCCCCTTGATAGAATTTACCGGGTTGAACCTTCACGACCCATGAGAGATCCATATGCCGGGCAATCGCGTCGAGTTCCGTCCGGGAGCTTTCCGCATGCAAAATGGAAGCCAGCCGAGCCGCCCCCGATCCCGATTCCAGCGCTGCGGAGCTGTAGTCCCAAGTGGGGTTGCTCTTCGCATCGCAGAGTCTTGGAAGATAGGCGCGTCCCCCTTGTTGGATCGCTGTATCACCCCCACATTTTGAGAGAATCAGCGAAAGAGCCAGTGTTCTCACATGGGCTGTCACTTCATTCCCAAGGAGGATCAGATTGAAAGCATCCTGCAACGTCACGTCCAGATTCAATTCGGGCAGGCTTCGGCGGAGTGAGTCACGCAAGCTGATGGCTCCCTGTTGATCGCGAGGAAATTTCATCCAGGACTCGCCAATCCGGGCACGGAGATCACGGATCACCCGGTTCCCTGAATCGGAATCCGCCAAAGATCCGAGAGCAACGAGATAGTAGTTCACCGCATCCTGGAAAATACGGTGGTGCTGCCACAGCGGGCAATTCTCAGGATCACCAAGCGGGACAGTCCGCAGATTTCCCACAGCATCGGGGATTTGGAGAGTTGAAACACGGCCTTGGTAGATGCGGTTCATAAAATTTCGAGGAATTCAGAGTGTTGAGTTGATTGAAGAAAAGTATCGAAGGGACTGTCACTTCCCCCAAATATATAAAAGAAGTTGAAACCAGACGCGTCCTGTGATTAATTCTCGCCGGGTTGGGAAATCTCAGCCGGCATTGAGGCTACGGGGGAATCTCCGTGGCCCTTTGTTTTTCAGGGGATATCGAATTCGGTTTGGGTGAAAGTGGGGTAGAGATCCTTGGTGGAGAGGATTTCATAAGCGCGGTTCGGCTGCCCCGGCTTGAGAAATGCGAGTCCGATCGGCCGGGCGACCAGATCGGCGAACTGCAATCCTGTGGAGTTCATCTGCTTGGAGGCAAACTCGGGAACGAACGGATACGGAGTCTGGTGCTTGTTTTCGCCCGCACAGACCCGCCGAAACTCAAGTTCCAGTAGATTGTCCTCGTTCTTTCCGCGTCTTTCGAAAACCACATGGGTCCAGCTGCTTATACCATTTCTAAAAATTAAAGGGACAAAATTAAACGGATTCGTTAAGGTTCACTCATGCCTGGACGAAAAACAAAACTTGGCTGCCCTGAACTGGCAGCAGTGATTGATGCTTTGCACGCTAAAGAGCCTGACGGATGGCGCAAAAATCGGCTACTTGCCGTAAAACTCGCAGCCAAAGGTGAATTTACTTCGGACGAGATCGCGGATTTTTGCGGGGTTTCACGAACTCACATTTACAGGTGGTTCAAAATCGCTCGCGAGGGTGGGCTGGATGCCCTTCTTGAGCGAGAAAAGCCAGGCCCGAAAGTAGGAAGCTGTCGTGGAATTGCGGCAGAGGTGCTTGATGAGTTGGAGAAAAAACTCAAAGCTAACGACTTCGTCACGGTTGTGCATGCACAACGCTGGCTCGAAGAAAAAGATGGAGTCAAACGTTCTTACAATACAGTTTGGGTATGGTTAAAAAAATTCGGAGGAGTGCTGCTGGTGCCGCGACCCAGTCACTCCAAAAAAGATCCTGCGGCATCTGAAGCGTTCCGGAATGAGCTTGGCCAACGCTTGGAAGCTCTGAAAATCCCTGCCGGCAGCAAGGTGAAGATCTGGGTGATGGATGAAGCGCGCTTTGGACTGCACACTGAAATGCGCCGACTCTGGAGCATCAAAGGTCAGCGCCCTGTGGTCACACGACAGATCAAATACGAGTGGGACTATTTATATGGATCGCTTGATGTGGTGAGCGGACAAGCCCATTTTTGCCAGTTCCCGTCAATCAACTTGGAATGGGATTACGAGTATCTATCAGACCTGACGCGAGTTCACTCCGAGGCCATCCATGTAGTCATCCGCGATCAGGCCGGATTCCACTTGCGAGACGGTGATTCACGGTTACCGCCGCGGGTGAGGATAATAGATCTGCCACCCTACAGTCCGGAGCTCAACCCCTGTGAGCAATTTTGGGACATCGTGAAGGATGATATTGGCAACCGGGTATTCCAAACCATAGAGGAGCTGCGCGACGCAACTCTTCCCACATTAAAGCGGTACTGGGATGATGCCGCCGCAGTTCTGCGCTTGATTGGTCGCGAGTGGATTCTGATTCAAGTAAACGGTTCGAAAAAAATTCTCATGTCGCATTAATTTAAA
>JANYFB010000246.1 GCA_025362955.1 Akkermansiaceae bacterium | reverse complement strand
AACAGGTGGTCGATCCCCGCAGGTTTGAGGCAGCGCAAGGGGATTCCCGTCGGGCGATTTCCCTCTGGAAAACGGAGCTTCGGGCCACGCGGGGTTTCGCGGAATTCCATGGGCCAAGTGGCGAGCGCGATTTCATCCTCGAAACGATTTCCAGCGAACATGTCCCCCCCCGAGAGAACGTATTCGACGATCCACCGGCGGCTTTCGCGAACTCCCGCCCGCACCGGCCATTGGCTGATGTAGGCGCTTTTCCAAAATCCTGATTTCCCGGCCAACCAAGTCACCACTTTCGCAGCGGTGGCCCTTCCTTGGATTTCCAGGCCAGTTAGACAGCCTGCGTCGAGCGGGTCGTAATCCCCGCCGCCTGATAGATCCAGGGTTCCAAAAATTTCTCCGGGCCTTCCGGAGGATCGGAAGGAAAGGCCCATTACCGCCTCCGGCAATTTTCCGGCGCGGATGCCCTCCACCATCAGCCCGGCGGTCTCGAGTCGCGAGGAATCATCCATCGGCAGGGCGTTGTGAACTCCGAAAACATACGCGGGCCGTTGCAGGCGCGGGGCCTCCGCCATCCAAAAATTTTTCCCTAACAAGGTCGCCACCATCGCGTCACCGGAAGCGTCTATCAAGACCCTTGCTGTCACCGCTGTGCCGCCGTCCCGCCCGGATAGATGGATTTTCCAGTCTTCCTCGCGGGAAATCGCGGTCGCTTCCGTGTGCAGCCGCAAGTCGAGCAATGGCTCGGCGGAAATCAGTTCATCCGCGATCCGCACGAATTCCACGGGATGTTGCGGCAGCACGTCCACCCGGCCCATTCGCACCGGGCCAATTCCTGTCGCGGCGATCATCCGGGTTGCCATTTCCGTGGGAAATCCAGGATTGGCCAACACCGCGCCGGGCTCGTCGCGCAGTAAATAAAGGCCGCAAAAAGTATGCACCAGCGAGGCCGTGCCCATCCCGCCAAGGTAGCCGTATCGCTCTATCAACAAAGTCCGCGCACCCTCGCGGGCCGCGGTGACTGCGGCGGCGAGTCCCGCGCTTCCTCCGCCGATGACCACCACATCGAAGGCCTCGGGCGGGGAATTCATGGAGTTTTCCTGCTGATCAGCGCCGCTAAACTCGCCGGCGTGGCCAGATTGGCACGGGTCAGATCCTCAGGTGTTAGCTCCACTTTGAAACGATCTTCCACCGCCACGACCAATTGCATCACCGCCATCGAGTCGAGCCCGGCAGTGAACAAATCCCCGGCCTCGGGAAAATCCCAATCCAGTTCAAGCACCCCTTCATCGTTCAACCAGTCGATCAATTCCGTGGGGGACAGCGAGTTTTTCTTCTTCGAAACTTCCATGTGGGAAAACGGTGCGATGGCTCATTCCCCGCTTCAAGCGGAAAGGTTTGAAAAAATTTCGGGCAGAAGTCCCCTCCCCCGCCAAGCTGGGGTTCTCATGTTAATTTTAGTGAGAAAACCAACGAGTCGCGCCCGCTCGCTTCGAATTGGCTGCGGCGTGCTTCCGGCAGATCCACGACGGTCGCAGGGGCATAGCCGAGTTTGGTCGAGAAAAAATCCGCAGCGCGGTTGCTTAGCGCGAAGACCCTCCCGATCCCGTGCTGCCGCGCCAACTTCTCGGCGTGACGCACCAGTTCGATCCCGTAGCCCCGGCCTTCATGGGCTTGTTTCACATACAAGCAGGCGACCTCGGCACAGCCTTCTAACGGATACTCATGCAACGCCACGCAGCCTACGACATTATCGTCGATGGCCATGACGTGAAAATCTTCGATCCGCGATTGGATGTCCTCGTAAGTGCGGGCCACTAATTTCGTCCGCCGTACCGAGCGCCCGATCATTCCTAACAGCTCTGGTATATCCTCCTCGCGCAAATCGCGGATCACCCGATAGCTATCCGCGTGGACCATCGTGCCGACGCCTTCGTTAGAAAATAGTTCGTCCACCAGCACCCCTTGTTGGCGACCGTTGAGCACATGCACGCGGGGCACTCCGCGTCTGCAAGCCTGCGCTGCGGCGAGGAGCAGCGCGGCACCCGCACCATCGCTGTGGCTGGCTAAGGCCTCTGCATCCTTCGCCCGGATGGCGTGGGCGGGTGCGCCGTCGATGAGGATCGCTTCTTCTAGCAGCGTGATGATTTTTGCCACGCCGATCCGGAGCGCGAAGTCCACCACCAGAAAATCCAATGGCCCGGTCGCCGAGGCGTCGATGATAGCCGATTGCCCGCGGGCGAGAATTTCCAACGCCTCCTTTACCGCCAGCGGGTCGGTGATGGGCCGGGAAACGCGGGCGGCCATGATTTCGCATTCCAGCGTCCAATCGTAAAGATCTTTAAGATCCCCGCCGAGCACCCCGAGCACCAATTTGACGCCGAGGTCTTCCAGCACTGCAAGATCCAGCAACGTTTCGGCGACCGCCGGTTCAGGTAGTAATCCGGCCTCAATGAGCACGAAAAAAATCTTCCCGCGGAATTGGGGAATGTATTGGAGAACCTCCCGAACATCACTTTGCTGCGCCACGGCCTTTTCCTACCAGACCGTGGCAGGCCCGCAAGCGCGGGGACAATGCGGGTGCGGAATTTATTTCGCGGGGGTGATTCACAGCACAATTCCGCTCGCTGCCGTAACAACCGCCCCGGTCACTTTGGCACTGTTCATCGTCATCTCCCTTAACCAAAAAAAGCCATGCAATCACTTCAAATTGAAGATTACGGTTTCAGGAAGCTCATGGAACGTATCTCTCTAAAAAACGGTTTCGAAGCCTACCGTAATTTGATGGCGCTGATCTCCGGCGGAAGCCCGTCGTACGCCACGGAGACCAAGTCCTTCACGCGGCTCGCGGCCCGCGACCTAGGATTCCAGTTGTAAATCAAGGTGCGGGCTAGCACCCTACTCGTCTCCTAGGCACCTAACACCCGAGAAATCGCCACCGCATAAGGTCATCAAGATTGAGTGGCAATAATCGGCTTGTCGTCATCTCAAGAGCCTCCCATGACCTTCACCTCACCCGAATATTTCCTGCTGATCCCCGCCCTCGCTCTAGTCGGGTGGTTTTGGGGTGGGCTGAAGCTGCATTTGCCGCTGCGGGCTTTATTGTTAGTGCTCGCCATTTTCGCACTGACCGAGCCGATCATCGAGCACCAGCAGAATTCCCTTGATCTCTACGTGCTGCTAGACCGCTCGGACTCCACCGAAGACCTGATCGACAAGGGGCTGCCGGAATGGCAGCGGCTGTTGGAATCCGCAAAACCCACACACCGGGACACGTTGCATTTCATCAACTACGCCAGCGAGGTTGCCGAGGTGGGTGCGGATGGCTCGACATTCACCGGCTCCCGAAAATTGACGAAAACCGGACTCGCGCTGCAATCCATCGCGGCACAGACCGATGAAAAGCGGCCATCGCGCGTGCTACTTTTCACCGATGGTTATTCGACCGAGCCGCTGCAGGAAGCCGCCGCCCAGATGCAGGCTCGGGGCATCCCGCTGGACTTCCGGTTGATCCGTGAGGAAACGGAAAACGATTCCCGGATCGCCCGCATGGGATTCCCGGAGCGCGTCCAAGTCGGCGAGCCGTTTCTCATTTCCATCACCGTGAGAGGCTCGACTGACGCCACGTTTCCGCTGATTCTGCGCCGCAATGGTGCAACGCTTACCGAGTCCTCTGTGACCCTCGTCAACGGACTCGGCACGGTGGAATTTACCGACCGCATCCCGCGCTCCGGGGGCTTCGAATATCAGGCCGAGATCCGCCCGGAAAAAGATGCCCATCCCGGAAACAACAAGGCCACGCGCTGGATCGAAATCACCGGCGGTCCGCGCATCATCCTCGCCACTCGCTATCAGGATGATCCGGTGGCGAAGGCGCTGGCGGCGCTGGATTTCACGGTGGAAACCGTGAGCGATCTAACGAAGCTGAAACCCGGCCTCCTCGCCGGGGCGCGGGCAGTGATCCTGAATAATATCCCGGCCAACGAGATGCCCACGGATTTCATGAAGTCGCTGGATTTCTTCGTCCGTGAGCAGGGCGGCGGGCTGCTGATGGCGGGTGGCGAGCATTCGTTCGGCTCGGGCGGTTATTTTCAATCACCCATCGACGCGCTGTTGCCCGTTTCGATGGAGCTGAAATCCGAGCATCGCAAACTCGCCGTCGCTCTTGCCATCGTAATCGACCGCTCGGGTTCCATGAGTGTCGGAGTGGGAGGAGGCAGGCAAAAGATCGACCTGGCAGATTCCGGTGCGGCGAATGCCATCGACTTGTTAGGACCGATGGATGAGATCGCCGTCTTCGCAGTGGACAGCGAGGCGACGAAAACCATCCCGCTGACCCGCATCGAAAACCGCAAGGCGGAACTGGGCGCCCGCGTCCGCAAAATCACCTCCGCCGGTGGCGGCATTTATGTTTACGAGGGCCTCAAGGCGGCTTGGGACGAACTAAAAAAATCACCGGCCGGCACGCGCCATGTGATCCTTTTCTCAGATGCGAATGACTCGGAAGAACCGGGCGACTATAAGAAGCTGATCAAGGAAATGACCGACAACGGAGCGACGATTTCCGTCATCGGCCTGGGCACCGACAAGGACTCGGATTCCGCGCTGTTAGTCGATGTCGCGAAGCTTGGAAACGGGCGGATGTTTTTCTCGGACCAGCCGATGGATATTCCAAAAATCTTCGCGCAGGAAACGGTGACCATCGCCCGTTCGGCATTCATCAAGGATCCGGTCGGATCGCAAGCAACGGGCCGCTGGGCGGAAATTTCCCCCAAGCCGGTGGCGTGGTTCAAGCAGGTGGATGGCTATAATTTGTCATATGCCCGCGAAGATGCGACGGTTTCGTTAGTTTCCACCGATGAATACCTCGCACCGCTGGTGTCCCACGCCCGCCGGGGTTTAGGGCGGAGTGCGGCGGTTTCATTTCCGCTAGGCGGTGAATTTTCTGATACGACTCGCAACTGGCCGGGCTACGGGGATTTTCTGCAAACTCTCGGACGCTTCCTGATGGGTGAGGACACGCCGCCGGGCATTGCTTTACGCCATCGGTTAGACGGGACTCGGCTTACGCTCGATCTGTTATACGACACCGCCGCATGGTCGCAAAAGCTCTCCGCCATGCCGCCGAAAGTGCGGCTCCAAGACGACACCGGCGGCGCCACGCTCGATCTCCCGTGGCGGCGGATTGCACCAGGCCATTTTTCACTCACCCGGGATCTTGACGAGGGCAGCATCGTCCGCGGTGCCGTGCAAGTGGGGGAAAACGCCTTGCCATTCGGTCCTTTGAGCGTGGGTTCATCGGTGGAATGGGCGTTTGAACCCGAGCGCTTGGCAGAATTACGCGCGGTATCCAATCAAACCCACGGACGCGAGCTACTCGATATTTCCAAAGCCTGGCTGCGGCCTCCATTTCTCGCGGAAACCTCGCTGCGCTTGCCGTTAGGAATTGCCTTGGTGCTCCTCACGCTAACGGAAGCACTACTCACGAGAACCGGGTGGAAGCTACCGCAGCTCGCACTCCCTAACCGGGAGGCGAGAGCTCCGAGGGTCAAGGTCTTGAAGCCCAAACAGGCGGAAAGAGGGGAACTTATCCTAACGGTTCAGCCGGAGCAGGAAATCAAGCCGAGCTTACCGCCTGATGAATCGGCCCGCAGCGCCAGATACCAACGGGCGAAGGATAAAAAGTAGCACCCATGCGGATTGAATTCTGCGGTTCATTTCAATGAATTTTCACGGAGATGTCCTGAGTGACCGATTGGCCATCCAGGTCAATGGCTTTCACCTGAATGGTGGTGCTTCCTGCGGCGACGCCCCGGACGGTGATGTCCGATCCCGACAAATGGGCGGTCGCCACGCTTGGATCGGCACTGGTAACCTCGTAAGTCAAAATCGGTGCCTTGTGGATGGTCGGAACTTTCACGAGAAACTCAGGCTCAATCTGAATGGCCGAGCTCGCCGTGGTGACAGGGACATCCGTGAGCGACTGGGTATCCGTCCCGATGATGACCGAGTAATTTTTCCTCGGAAGGGCGTTTACCGCCGCCATGACGGTCATTCCAGGGTCCGCAACCCGACCGAAAACGGTGAAGCCGCCGTTTTGTACATCAAGGTTGGCTGCGTTGGAGTCGTCCAAGTTGACGAAAAACTCGGAGGTCGCGCTGTTAGGATCTCCGCCGACTTTGGCCATGGCGACGGTGCCTGCTAGATTGGAAATCCCCGGCTCGTTCTGCACCGCCGGAAACTTGGGGACACGGGTGAAATTTTTCACCGACGTGTATCGGTAACCGCCTCCTTGTACGATGAATAGGTCCCCTGCGGCATCCGCCACGGAACGATGGAAAAACATGTTTTCGTACTTCCCCGCGTTCAGGTAAGCGAGAAAGTTGGTCACCGTCTGCGGAGTGGCGGCTGCGTAAAGGATGATGTCCACCTTGCCCATTGAGGTGTTCAGGCGGACGGCGCTGGTGGTGTCAGGATCAGAGAATTTCCCTTCAACGGAAACCGTCGTGCTGGCGGAAGGGGCGAGTTTTACAAATCCGAAACCATGAGTGACAACCGGTGCGGCGGGTGCACTGATAATCCGCAGAAGGATGTCACGTTTGACAATAGAACCATCATTAAAAGTCGCCGTAAGGGCGACGGTTTTAAGGCCATCTTCCAGCGGCGTGCCGCTGATGGTGCGGGTGGTAGCGTCATAATTGAGACTGCCGGGAACTCCCGAAACATCGAGTTTGGTAAGGGCGCTGAGGCGTGAAATCTGAATTTTGTAGGTGAAAGAGGTGCCGCGAAAAATTTGGGGATTAGTGGTGCCGACGAAACCATCTTTGGTGCGAATTTTCAGCGTCGAGGTGTAAGGCGAAGTGGCGCCAGCAAATTGATCAGCAGCTCTCAGGCGGATTTCATACAATGTCCCAGGCTTCAGCTGGGTAAGCGTGTAAGCCTCGGCATTGGACGCCACGGAGTCGGTTGTATCATTTGCCGCTCCAGCCTCCCGCCAAACGACTTCATATCCGGTTTCTCGGTCCGAGAGATCTTTCCAAGTGAGTGAAATCGAGGTGTCGCTTGCCGGGATGCCTGCGAAATCGGTGGGCTTTGCCAGCTTGGTGGACTTGGCGGAAACGACGTTAGTGAAATCCGTGTAAACCAAGTCTGCATCGACAGTCCGGAAGGCGCGAACGCGGAATTTATAATCGGTGTCGAGCGAGAAACCCGTGATGGCACTAGTGGTAGTGGTGTTAGTCGAAACCGTCCCGAGGGATTCGTAATCGGCGGTGCCGGTTTGACTTTGAATCTCGAAGCCACCCTCCAGCGACGAGTTATCCTTCCATTTGAACGAAAATGCGCCATCGCTTTCTGTTTTCACTATGAGGTCGCTCGGTGACTGGACGGGTTTTGTCGTGGTCATGGCCTCATTTGAATATGCGGTCAGCGCCGCAGGGTTTTCTCGGAAGGCTCTTACCCGGAATGAGTAACTCGTGGAAGGCAGGAATCCGGTACTCGCGACACTGAAAGTGATTCCGGCGTTTATATTTCCAAAAGCCAGCCAGTCGGCATCAGCAGTTGCCTTGTATTCCATTTGATAACCATTTTCCGAAGTCGAGTTATCTTGCCAAGTGATACGGATTTGACCGTCATCGACGGTGTTGGCCACCAGAAGGGTGGGTGTCCCGAAAGTGCTCGGAGAGAGTGCTGTGGCTTTGACAGTGGGCGTCGGGGCGGAAAAATCCTCTTCGCCCGCGATTCCTGTGTAGGATGCGATTTGGAAGCTTAATTCCTTACCGGGGAGAGGGTTGGTGAAGACGAGGTAAGAGGTAACATCTGCCGCAGTGATATACAGGAAATGCGTTGGCACGCCGCCTAGCGATACCCGAACGTCCCAACCGACCTCATCGGTGGAATTGTCCTTCCAGTCCAAGCGGAATGAATTCACACCGAGTGGCTTCACCCTTAGATTGGAAGGCGCTATGGGAGCCGCAATCGCCTCGCGGGCGATACTGAGGACGCAAATAAATAGCAGGAAAATCGCGGAAAAAAATTGTCGATGACGCATGGGTTTTTTTGAAGTTCGCATATTCCCCAAGACCTGCAAAGTCTTTCAGGAGATTCTGTCCAGTTTTACGAGAGGAGAAACAGGAAAAACCACAGTTGACCAGTGCGGGATTTCCGAATCCAAGCTCCGCAATACAGATTGATTGGGAAATCTTAAATACCATCAAACACACTATCTTGTGTCTGAATGATTATTTAAATACCATATCTAGCGCTCCTTCCACTTCGTGCGTTGCGAAAGCTCCATGAGCTGCGTAATCTTCGACAACCCGCTTCCTTCTCGGGTTCAACCTTTAACCACTCCTGTCTGAATGTATCTTAAAACTCTCGAAATTCACGGCTTCAAGTCGTTTGCGGATAAGACCGTGTTCGAATTCGCCCAAGGCGTAACCGGCATCGTCGGTCCAAACGGCTGCGGCAAGTCCAACGTGGTCGATGCGATCCGCTGGGTGCTCGGCGAAACCTCCGCCAAAGCTCTCCGCGGTGGTGAAATGGCGGACGTCATTTTCAACGGCACCGAAAAACGCAAGCCGCTCGGCATGGCAGAAGTGACGCTAACGATGGCCGATTGCGAAGGCCCGCTGAAGGTCGATTTCAACGAAGTCGCCCTCACCCGCCGGGTTTTCCGCGACGGGCGCTCGGAATACCGGATCAATGGCACGCTCTGCCGTTTGAAGGACATCCACGACCTGCTGATGGACACCGGCATCGGCCGCACCGCCTACTCGATCATGGCCCAGGGCCAGATCGACCAGATCCTTTCCTCCAAGCCGGAAGAACGCCGCGCGGTGTTTGAGGAAGCCGCCGGGATCACGAAATTTAAGCGCGAGAAAAAGGAAGCGCTGCGGAAATTGGAGTTTACCGAGGCGAATTTACTCCGCGTGTCCGACGTGCTCGCCGAGCAGGAACGGCGGATGAATTCGCTGCGCCGCCAGGTCGCCAAAGCCCGCCGCTATCAGGCCCTCGCCGCCGATACGCGGGTGCTCGACAGCCATCTCGCCCACCGGAAATTTGTCCAACTCACCGGCGAGCGCGACGAACTCGTGGTTTCCATCCGTGGCCTTGAAGTCCGCGATACCGAGTTGGAAATGCAGCTTCCCGCCAAGGAGGAAGCCGTCACGGAAGCCCGCACCGCCGCCCGACTTTTCGAGGGCGAACTCGCCGAACTCCGCCAGCGCCTCAACGAGCATCGCAACTCCCTGAACTCCGCCGCCGGCCGCATCGCCTTCAACGACGAGCGAAAAGCCGAACTGGAATCCCGCATCCGCCAAAACCACGAGGACATCGCCGAGACCCGGGAAAAACTCGCCCAACAGGAATTCGAGTTCACCGCGGCTAACGAATCGTTAGATCAACTCAGCCGGATCATCGCCGAGAAGGAAATCCAACTCACCGAGCAGGAATCCCGCACCAAGGGCACTCGTGAGGAACGCGAAAATATCGAGACAGCCCTCCGCGAAACCCGTGGCGAAGCGAACCGCACGCAGACGATCATCGCTTCCTTGCAGGCGAAAATCGAAAGCGCCCTCGCCCAGCTCGAAGGCAACCGCGAACGCTCACGCCAACTCGGCGACGAGGAACTACGCCTTACCCTCGAACTCGAAGAATTCCGCGCCGAACAAGCGAGCATCGCCAGCGAGGTCGAGTCCACCGGCTCGATGCTTGGCGAACTCACGGAAGTTTTTCAGATCTCCGAGCGCACCTATCAGCACACGCGTGGCGACCTCGATGCCGCCCGCACCGCCGCCGTCGAGTCGAACAAGCAACTCGCTCAGCGCTCCGCCCGTTTCGACGCGGTCCGCCAGCTCGTCGAGAGCGGCGAGGGATTTGAAAAAGGCACCCGGAACGTCCTCAAGGGCCTCGGCCAGCCGGACCAGTTCAAGCCCGGCATTCACGGCGTGCTTGCCTCCTTCATCGAGGCGGACAAC
>JANYFB010000207.1 GCA_025362955.1 Akkermansiaceae bacterium | reverse complement strand
GGCGACGCTTCTTCTGTGGTTCTTGCGGAAGAAATACGTTGGGGGGCGTGCCAAGTAACGGACTATGGTGGGTCATCAGCCTCTGGACCGCAGGAACAACTCCCTCCCATCTCCACGCGCCGCCCCACCCAATCATCCCGCTGGCGGCTGATCACGCGAGCTGCTAAGTCCTGCGGGAACATGTGACGTGCGCGGTGTATTGCTGTATCCCGGTTCAGGACCCTCCCGGCAAGCTGGATAACTCCCTCCCTAGATGTTTCCTCGGGGAATACCCTCGGCAGCATTTGACCCCGCTATCGCTCGGTCCAAGCCAAATAGGCCTACGGCAGAGAATGATCGCCGTTAGCACGGCTTCTTGCGTTCCCGTCGCAGTCACAAGTGTCCTCCGGCCTGTCCAGCTCACGCGCCAGCCTATCCCTCCGTATGAAAAGGTGGATCGAAGTCGACGTAGGTCTTGTCGAACACGACGATCCCGCCTTCCGCGATTCGCAGGCGCGTTTGTTGTCGTGACGACTGGCGGTGTCCACAATGGCGAAGGAGGGCAGGAAGCTGTGGAGATCGAGCCGCAGATGCATCTTGGCGGCGGCCTTGCGACGGCGGTGTTTGGCCAGTCCATGGAGTTGGCGACCAACTGGATGACGGTGGAGTCAACGGCATGGATCCGCACCTTGAAGCGTCGCAACAGGCCCTTGCCGTTGCGTCCGGCCGCGAAGCCGGGCTTGGCGTGCTGGAAGTGGGCGAGCACGGAGAAACTCCGGGCTTTGGAATCACAGCCCGTTTCGCGGGAGTTGCGGTTGATCATTCGTAAGCGTGGTCTGAAGCGCCTTACGGATGAATTTGCCACAGCGGTAGCAAAGCAGTCATATTTCAGGGTTCTATGACTGCTATGCTATCAGGCGACTTGGCAGTGGGGGGGTGCCGCTGCGGGCTGCGAGCCAGTTGGCGGGGGTGAGGCCGGCGAAGATGCGTTTTCCTCGAATGGGTTCCTTGGGCTTTGTGGTTTCGGTTTTGAGGAAATTGAGCGCGATGCGCCGCAGGGTGGAGAAGTTCTGCGCGGCATCACCACAGCGGATGCGGGATTGGTCTTCGCGGAAGACCACGTCGAGAACCCAGTGACAGGAGTTTTCGATGGCCCAATGGGCACGGCTGAGTTCCAAATGCTGCGCAGCATCTGGCGGCAGACTGCTGATATAATAAAGCGTTTCCTGCCGGACTTGGCCCTTGCCAAGCGTGGTGTGGCTTTCGATGCGGATGATGCTGCGTAGGTCGAGCCATTCGCGCCGGACTTTGACGGGCATCCAGTCGAGCCAGTCGGTGACGGTGCTGACGCGTTTCTCGATGCGGCCGTGGCCTTTGTCGTGATGTTCGAAGGTGGTAACGGTGCCGCCTTTTTCCCGGGCGTATTGCAGATTGGCGGCGTCTTCGAAAAAGGCCCGGACGTCGGCATGGAGCGTGCCTTGATTGCCCTTGAGAGCTAACAGATAATCAGCTCCAGCCCGGATAATGGCGATGGCGATCTTGCGTTGCGCGCCCATGGCATCAAGACTGACGATGCTGCCTTTGAGGTTGAGTAGGCGCAGGAGTTTGGGCACGGCGGTGATTTCGTTGCTCTTGGTGTCGACGGCTTTCTGGGCGAGGGTGAGGCCGTTGTGGCAGGCCCAGGCGCTGACGATCTGCACGGTGCTTTCGTCAGCCTTGCGGCTGCCGCGCAGGGTCTTGCCATCGATGGCGACGAGTTTTCCTGATAGTTCCGGGCAGATGCGCGTGACGAAGGCGGTAAGGCATTCGGTGAAGGCAGCCGGGTCGATGGCGGCAAAGACGCGCAGGAAGGTGTTGCCGCAGGGAATGCCGTTGGGCAGGGCGATCCATTTCCGCAACCATGCCTCGCGTGCCTTGGCGAAGCGGACGAAATCCTCGCAGGTGTCCATGCCGCAGAGCATCGCGCACAGGGCGATGAAGAGAATGGAGCCGAAAGGATGGCGGGTCGCATTGCCGGAGCGCGGATCTTCGATGACATCGAACATTTCAAGACCCTCGGGGAGTCCGCGGCGGAAATCGATCGTGGAATGGGTGATGTTTGGGGTGGCCATCCGGCCCCAATAAATCAAACGCTTGTTTCGTACGAGCCCTGATTGTTAGCGAGTTTCAAATGGAGATGCCCTGCGTCCTGGGTCTTTCCGGCTTGCTTCATGTTGGCGATCACTTTACGATTTTCCGCACAGAGGCGGTGGTATTTGTTACTCACAGTTAGTTTGTTGTGAAACCAGACTGGATGAATCCCCGCCTCTGCCTATCTAACTTTTATTCGCTAACAACCTGAAACCGCCGGGGTTTTACGGAAAACGTCATTCAAATGAATTCTGATTCCCGGAAAAGCCATATAACAAAGGGTTAATCTGGTAACTTTTTGAAATGAGGTGAGCCTAAATCACCCTTCTCGCTAAACAATCGCAACTTATAGCGGCACGAAGGCGATTTTCCTCAGGTTCATCACCGCTTCACCAGGCTTCTTCACAGAGCGTAGGATGAGTGTGGTATTTCCCGGTTGATCAATTTTCAACTCCCCGAGCATGGCGGTTTGGTAATTTCCCCAGCCTCCGGTGGGTTGGAGTTTGGTGTCGAGAGCTGGCTTCCCGGCGGAGAGGTTGATCTCGCTGTTAGCACTGTCTGGGTCCAAGGCATAAGTGAGAATGACGCGGAAATTTCCGGGTTTGAGGATTTTGACCTGCCATTGCAGAAACTCCTTATCGCTTTTCCAGTTTCCGACGTTTTTCTCACCTCCACCCTCCACGACGGGGCCCGAACCAACGATTTCTGCCGTCTGTGCTGTTAGTGAAAAGCTACCATCGGCGGATTGGACAATGGCGGGGTCCGGCTTGAGCGGCATGGTGGTGGTGATAGGCAGGGAAAGGGCAAGGTGTTTCTGTGACCGGACGATATCGAGAGCAATGGTTTGACCTGGTTTGAGCGATGCTGTTAGGCGAGTAAGTATTTCGACCGTGTCAATGGACTTACGATCTATTGCTAAAATTACATCGTCCCTTTTTAATGCAAAAGCTACTAGGGGTGAGCTTGCGGGGAGGTCCAAAATGAGCACGCCAGTCTCGCCGGGAATGCCGTAAGCGGACATTTCCCCTTGGCCTACGATGTTGCGGACGCTGGCACCGATCCAGGTGCGGACCTTGGAATCGCGCTCGGCAGATGGATCGGCAGGCTTCTGGCCGGGGAGTAAAGGCATGGTGGCCATGGCCTTGAGTCGCGGTTTCCTCACACCGAATTGGTCCATCGGGAAATTCTTAAAACCGAGAGCCAGCGCGGGCGAGCCGGGTTTGACGCGGTAATCCCCAGTTAGGGGATCGACAAAGCCGGCATTCGCGACGATGGAATCCTGGTCGCGACCGCTTTGTTTTTGAAGATCGGTGGCGGGGAGGGCTTGCGCTTGAACCGCACGCTGGAGGAGATTGTGATTCATCTCATCGCCCCAAGGAGGACGGTGCATCCGGGCGGGAGCGTATTTCCCCGAGAAGATGTTGTTACGAACGATGTCCTTGGACCGGGCATACCAGACGTGGGGATCGAAGCCGTGGTTGAGAATGACGTTGTTTTCAATAACGCGGTTGAATCCTTCGCGGGCCTTGATACCGCCGTTGAGGCAAAGGTTGTTATAAATATGATAGTTGCTAGATCCATCATCAAGGTCGATGTCCCAACCACGGTCACAACTCCAGCGGCTATCGCGGATGGTGATCGGTTCGACCACGTCTAACAATGAAATCGCAGGGAACACTTCCACCCATTTGTTAGTCTCTTCGATGTTCGGACGCCAGAAGCGGTCGCGGCCCCAAGAGTTAAAGGAGCCATGGTCGCCGGTTTCCTTGACGGTGTCAAAAACGTCGCAACCTTCAATGACATGACCGCCCCAGCAACCGCTGCCGATGTTAATCCCGGCGCGGGGCACGTCATGAATGGTGCAATGGCGGAGGGTGATTCTGCGTGACATTTCGATCTGCACGGGCGCGGTTTGTTTTTCCACTTCGCCGGTGTGGGTAATGAGGCAGTCATCGACGAGGCAATCCGCTGGATAATTGTTAGTAAGTGGGCCGGGCGTGCGGTCGATTTTCGATAGATCCTGGACAAGATTGTATTCAAACAAGGGACTGCGAACGGCTGCGGGATCGCCGATGAACGAGATTCCCCCTCCCCCGCCACCGGAGATGAGGCAGCCTCGGATGGCGATTCGACGGTTGTAATTGTTAACGAAAATGGAGGTGGCTCCGAGTTGGTCCAGAGTGGAGTCTTCCACGGCGCAGTCTTCGGCCCCGTTGAAGAAAATCGCCCCTCCGCAGTAGGTGGTCCAGTCGCTGCGGAGGAGCGGCTCCTTGTTGTCCATGAAGGTGCGTGCGGAGTGTCGGAAGGTGAAACCTTTGAGGTTGATGAAGCGGACAGGCGCAGATTCGCTGCCCTTGAACTCGCACAAGGTACGGAGGCTGACGCCCTCCACCAGCGCTTTAGTTAGATCAATTCCCGCTGGAGGATAAAAATACAGCGTGCGGTTTTTTGCGTCGTGGAACCATTCCCCCGGTGCATCGAGTTCCTCAAAGATGTTTTCCACAAAGCGGTAAGTGGGATGCATTCCCATCTGACGATTGTTCTGGCAGCCACCTTCGTAAGTGACCTCGCCGTTGGCATTTTTTCCCGTGATCCGGTAGTGATAGTCCCCCCACAAATGGGCGTGCATGGCGTGAATGAAGCCGCCGGTGGGATCGGCCCATTTCGCGGCGCGTTCTTTGCTGAAGGCGTCCGCCGAGAAGCCGTTGAAGAACTGGGCTTTGGGATCAAAATTTGGATAGCGAGCCATCATCTGGCGCTTGCCGTTGATGAAAAGCTGGTCGGTCGCGAAGCTTTCCGGGACGGAGGCTTTGAAGATGCCATCCCGATAGAGTTGCCATTTTAAATTCAGTTTACGTCCACCACTAATGATCGCGCCACCTTCGGTTAGAGAACGATAGACAATAAGGTTGGCGGCGGTGCCGGAGTCTGCGGCGGTAAAGGTGAGAGTCTGCGGAAGATAGTAAACTCCGTCTGAAAAAGTAATGGTTACGGCTTGTTTCCCCGCGAATTGACGAGCGTTTATCTGGGCAGCGGCGAAACTTTGCAGCGGAGCCTCGCGGGTGCCGACCTTGCTGTCCCGGCCTTGAGGGGAGACGAAAATTTCGGCAGCCGCGAGAGGCAGGAGAAATGATACCCACAGGCCAAGGGTGCGCTGCACATGATTCAGAATGGGTTTTTGAAATAATCGGGGCATGGTTCCAGACGTTGGATTCTCAAGATTTCTAACTCTTCCTAAAGGGGAACTGTTTGCGGGGTCCAAGTGGGTCCGGCAATCATAAAACCTGAAGCGGTGGGAACGAGGGGTTCGTATCCGAGCTGAGGCACGCTGTCGTAATATTCCGGGATCGGGCTGCCGACAACTGGCTCCTTGCCTTCCGCGAAATAGTGGGCGCAGAACCAATCGTTCCCATCCGGTCCCTCGAATACGCAACCGTGACCGACCTCGACAAATGGATCGGGCGTGTCCTCGAAGACAAGAGGGTCGTTGCCATCATCGTGCAACTGCGCCAGCCGGTAATGGCGTTTGCGGGTGCCAAACAACGGATTGCGTTCCACCAAGGTCCACGGCCCTAACGGATGATCCGCGCGAAGGAGGCCAGTTTCATAACCCCGCGTCCAGGCGGCGAAAAACATCCAATAAATTCCGCGCCGTTTGATGACGAATGGCCCTTCGATCCCCCCCATCAGCCAGTCGGGATTGCCCTCGTCGCGCGGGCCGAGGATTTTTTCCAAATCTCCTCTCAGCTTACCCGCAGCGAGGTCGATGCGGGACTGCCACAGGCCTCCGCCGCTGGCGTAAAGATAGGAGGTGCCGTCGTCATCGGTGAAAAGACTCGCGTCGTTTTTGAAACCCAAGCCGAGCGGGCCATCGCGGGTGACGAGCTGATAGGGGCCTGTGATATCATCCGCGACGAATAGCACGATGTTGTGCCCGTCCATCCGCCGTTCGCCGAAATCCGGTCCTTCACGGCCGCTGTTCAGAGTAAGCCAAAATTTCCCCTGTGCCGGATGGATTTCCGGGGCCCAAAAACGACCGTTGTAAAAACAATCCAGCGCGAGAGTTGCGGCATCGACGAGCCACGAATGATGCTCCCAATGCAAGAGATCGGCGGATACTAACAGCCGAACTCCGGGATTCGGTCCGCCCCACACGGGCTGCGAGGTTCCGGTGAGATACCACATTTCCCCCACTTTCACGATACAGGGATCGCGAAGGGACAGCGCGGGATCGCGAATGACGGGATTTGTCCAACAGAAGCGATTCATGCGCGGCGCCATCCAAGCGGATCGGCCGACCATGACCAATACGAATCTTAATTCACTGGAACGCAACTCAGGCCGCATCTGTCCCACTGGTGTTCCACTTCAGGCGGATTTAACAAATTTCACACTTCCCCCAATGGAAGTTCGCCATTTTACTCCACTCATGTCCGCGAAAATCGCCCTCAAACCCAAGGTCCAGCTCGGTGTCGTCACGACGCATTTCAAATTTGTCGGAGGCATTGTGCCGGACGAAAACGGGAAATTTCCTCGTGATGCGGATGGCGCGCTGCTCTGCCTCACGGAGATGAAAAAGCTATGCGAAGTCTCGCGCGTGAATATGAACATCGTGCAAATTCCGTTTTTTTCCTCTGCGGACCCAAAGGAAGTCGCGGAAATGATCGACGGTCTCAAGGCAATGGATTTAGAGGTTCATTTCATCATCATGGTCGGCGGTGCGAATCCGATGAACCCGGCGGACGAAGATGCGGTGGTCGGGCAGTTAGTCATCAGCCTCAAGGCGGCGATCACCCACGGAGTGCGCCACGTTTCCTCGACCTCGATTGAGGAATGGATGAGCAATGAAACCCGCAAGGACGGCGCGGAGTTCGAGGCCGCCATCGCGCAAAATGTAAAGGTCCACCTGCGTGTCTATCAGGAGGCGGGAGTCGAGGGATCATGCATCGAAAACTGGCATATCGAGTTTCTCCGCCCGGGCGAATTCAAGACTTTCACCACCCTCGACCGCGCTTGGGCCTTCGTCCGCGCGGCAAACGAGGCGCTCGGGAAAAAGTTTTTTAAACTGCTCGTCGATGCCGCCCACTGCGGCGACTCCGGACTGACGATCGCGCAAAACGAGGATCTCTTCGCCCGCATTGCGGCTGCCGGGGAATTCGGAGTTTTTCACGCTTCGGCGAAAACGACGCGCGGTTGCTTGTCCACTGATGATGGCTGGATCAGCGCACTGCTAACAGCCGTCGCCAAGACAGGCGAGCTCCGGCATGTGTTCGTCGAGGTTTTCGACCACACGGATCCGGCGCTGGAATTGGTGCGAAAACTTGATCCCGGCCACGGCATCGACACCCGCGATGGCCGCAGCTACACCGAGGTCACTGCGGACGGGTTAGCGGATATTGCGCATCGCCTCAATAATCTAGCTGCTCGCGGATTTCTCAATGCTTGAGCCGACCATGCATTCCGTCCACGGCGAAGCATCTCTACACTTGGCGACACCCGAGCTCGACTTCGATGTCACAATCCGTGGAGGACAGCTTGCGCCCGTGGTTTTTCATCTGCCGGGCCGTGACGTCACGCCCTACGCGCTCGCACCGTGGGAGCCTGCGGAATTTCCCGAGCTGCCTCCCCTGCTCTCGGTCCTGAGGGGGGATTTCCTGTGCCTTCCCTTCGGCGGGCAAACGGATGGTCCACCGCATGGCGAACCTGCGAATGCGGCTTGGTCTCTGTTAGCAAGGGATGATCGGTCATTACGTTTCGCCCTCGATGCGACAGATTCGGGGGCCCAAATTGAAAAAACTCTCTCCGTCCGCGCGGGCCAGCACGCGGTTTTTTCAGAACACCGGATTGCCAATCTCAACGGCGATTTCAGTTACGGAAATCATCCGATCCTCGATCTATCAGGTCTGCTCGAGGCTACGGGGCGGATTTCAATAAGCCCGTTTCACTGGGCCTCGGTGTTTCCCGGACCCTTCTCAAATCCGGCTGATGGTGAGACTCAAGCGTTGGCGGAAGGCTCCGTTTTTACTGATCTCCGGAAGGTAAAACTCGCCATCGGCGGAACTACCGATCTCACCTACTATCCGCAACGCGCGGGAAATGACGACCTCGTCATGATGGCCAATGTTCCCGCGACTTCTGATCAGCCCTTTGCATGGTCCGCAGTGGTGTTTGACGGTTATCTCTGGTTTTCCTTGAAAAATCCCGCCGATTTCCCGGCTACGTTATTGTGGATGTCCAACGGCGGCCGCACCGCATTTCCATGGAAAGGCAGGCACCTCGGGCGGATCGGGATTGAGGAAGTTTGCTCGCATTTCTCCAACGCCATCGACATTTCCCGGCAAAATCTGCTAGCACTTCAAGGAGTTCCCACCACTCGACATTTCCGCTTGGAAGAAGTCGTGTCGTTACGCACGATCCAAGCCGTCGCCCTCGTCCCGCATGACTTCGGAGCGGTCGCCAGCATCCTTCCCGACGGTGAAAATTCGATAACCATTTGCGGGGAGTCCGGTGCTCAAATCCCTGTTCCGCTCGATTGGAAATTTGTTCTCTAACTGAAATTTTCCGCTGCCTTTTACGTATTCAGCAAACTCGAAACCTAATGACCCACCCCCGCACCACCGCCGACCTGTCAACCACCTCGACTCATCTCAAAGCGTTGATCGATGGACACCTCGAAGACACCGGCGGACTTCTCCGGCTTTCCCCCACGTGGGTTCCCCGCTCGTTTCTGCAACCCGGCCTCCGCATCAAGCTGCACCCGGACGACACCTATGCTTACGGCCTCAACCGTGGCGGCATCGACGAGCGCTGGTTCGGTTCGACCACCGTTACGGCCAACGAAGGCCGCGCCGATGACGAGGGACTTTCCTATGTCATCGTCGGCAACGAGCGCTTCACTCTGCGCGATGCCATCGCGGAAACCGGGGCCTCAATCATCGGGAAATCGCTGTGGGACAAGTATGGAAAATGGCCGGTTTACTCGAAGTTTTTCGACAACATGGGACCGATCCCGCACCACATGCACCAGAGCGCTGAACAGGCGGCGCTGGTCGGTCAGGAAGGCAAGCCGGAGAGTTATTATTTCCCGCCGCAGCACAACAACGTCGGCAACAATTTCCCCTACACTTTCATGGGATTCGAGCCGGGTACGACCCGCGACCAAGTCCGCAAGTGCATTGCAAACTGGAACAAGGGCGAGAACGGCATCTTGGATCTATCAAAAGCCTATCGCCTGAAACCCGGCACCGGCTGGCTGATCGACCCCTGCATTCTTCACGCGCCCGGCTCGCTCTGCACCTACGAGCCGCAATGGGGATCCGACGTTTTCGGGATGTATCAAAATCTCGTGGAAGGTCGCGAAGTCCCGTGGTCCCTGCTCGTCAAGGACATGCCTGCGGACAAGCATCAGGACATCGACTTCATCATCGACCAATTGGATTGGGAGAAAAACGTGGATCCGAATTTCAAGGACAACCACTATCTGGAACCGGTCACCGCCTCGGAGGGCGAGGGCTATCACGACAAGTGGATCGTCTATGGAAAAGTCGATGGCTTCCAATACTTCACGGCCAAGGAAATCACCGTCGAGCCGGGTGCTACCGTCACGATTAAAGACAACGGCGCCTACTCGCTCATCGTCGTCCAAGGCGAAGGCACCGCGAACAAACTCCGCCTGAACTGCCCGAAACTCCTGCGTTTTAACGAACTCTCTAACGATGAGTTCTTCTGCACCGAGTCCGCCGCGCAACAGGGCGTGACTTTTAAAAACACCTCGTTAACCGAACCTCTGGTCGCGCTCCGATATTTCGGCCCCGAAGTGAATCCTGATGCCCCGGCCATGGGAGCCTACAAGAATCAATAATTTTCTATCAACCATCAACGTTCAACCATCAACCTCTTATGAAACTGCACAACGCCATGTGGCCCGGCCTCGTCGGTAAAGAAGCCGGAACCGATCACCCGCCCATTTCGCTTGAACACATGCTCGAACTCACCGCCGCCGCCGAGGTGAACGGTCGCAAGTTCGACGGTGTGGACTATTTCCTGTTCCACCCCCACACCGATCCCGATGCCTCGGAGGACGAGCTGAGACGCATCGCCGATCTTATCGCCAGCTACGGTCTCAAGGTCGGTTCGCTTGTCGCGCCCATCTGGCCCGGCACCGTCGGCGATGCCGCCATGGGCGATGCAGAAGCCCGCCGGAAATTTGTGCTCGCCGTGGAAAAAGCCTGCCGGATTGCCAAAATTTTCAATGAACACGGCGTCCGCGAATACGGCGTTATTCGCATCGACTCTGCCAGCTCCGTCACCGATTGGGCGAAAGACCCTGCCGGCAACACCAAGAGAATCGCGGAAACCTTCCGTGAAGCGGGCAAGATCGCCGAGCAACACGGCGAACGACTCGCCGCTGAAGGCGAAATCTGCTGGGGCGGAATGCACTCTTGGAAGGCCATTCTGGAAACTCTTGAGGCCACTGGAATGCCAAACATCGTCGGCTTCCAAGCCGACCTCGCCCACACCTATCTCTATCTATTAGGATACAACGCCCCAGAAGCGGCCCTTCTCAAGGAAGGCTATACAGAAGATGAATTCTGGGCCGCCTACACCACCATGACCGATGCACTGCGCCCATGGACCATCGACTTCCACGTCGCCCAGAACGATGGCTCCGTGCACGGCACAGGCTCTCACGATAAGACCGGTCGCCATTGCCTTGCCGACGACCCTAACGGAAAACTCGACATCGCCCGCGCCTCCGCCTACTGGCTCAAGGATGCCGCCGCTCGTGGCATGAAGCATATCTGTTGGGACGGCTGCATGTTCTCTAACGAAGTCCTCGAAAAACCCTCCACCTGGCAGCACATCCTCCAAGCAATGATCCAGGTGGACAGCGCCCTGTGAAGTTGATGATTGATCGCAAATACCTCCGATTCCTTGTCGATCCATCGACTATCAACCGAATACTATAAACACCTTTTCTTATCTGCGTCCATCGCGTTCATCCGCGGTTGAAAAACTCATAATTTCCACACCAACCTTCCATCATGTCAAAAATCGCAATCCGCATCGGCCTCATCGGCTATGGCTTCATGGGCCGTACCCATTCCAACGCTTACTCCCAACTCTCCCACTTTTTCGATACCGAGCACGTTCCGGTCCGCCAGGCGGTCTGTGGGCGTGATGAGGGAAAAGTCAAAGCCTTCGCCGAAAAATGGGGCTATGCCTCTTATGAAACCGATTGGCGCGAGCTGGTCAAACGCGAGGACATTGATGCCATCGACATCTGCACCCCTAACGATTCCCACGCGGAAATCGCCTTGGCCTGCATCGCTAACGGCAAGATGATTCTCTGTGAAAAGCCGCTCGCCCTGAATGGCGAGCAGGGCGAAAAGATGGTCAAGGCCGTCCAGGAATCCGGCCTACCGAACCTCGTTTGGTATAATTACCGCTTCCTCCCTGCGGTCACGCTTGCAAAAAACATCGTCGATGCCGGGGAACTCGGACGGATCTTCCACTACCGCGCGAATTTCCTCCAAGACTGGACGATTTCCGAAGAACTCCCGCAAGGTGGTGCTGGCCTCTGGCGTCTCGATGCCGCCGCCGCCGGCTCCGGTGTGACTGGGGATTTATTAGCCCACTGCATCGACACCGCCCGCTGGATCAATGGTGACATCGTTTTGGTTAGTGCCATGACCGAAACATTCATCAAGGAACGCGTCCACACCGCCACCGGGGAGAAACAAGCCGTCACCATCGACGACGCCTGTGCCTTCCTTGCGCGTTTTTCTAACGGCTCGCTCGCCATCTTCGAGTCCACCCGCTACGCCCGAGGCCACAAAGCGCTCTACACCTTCGAGATCAACGGTGAGAAAAAATCCCTCTCTTGGGATCTTCACGACCTGAACTATCTTTCGTATTTCGATCACGGAGTCCCCGGCGACCGGCGCGGATGGACGAACATCCACGCCACGGATGGCGATCATCCGTATTCGGGAAACTGGTGGGTTCCCGGCTTGTGCCTCGGCTACGAGCATTCCTTTACCCACGAACTCGCCGAGTTTTTCAAATCCCTGGATGACCCGAGCGCCGAAAAACGCTACCCGGATTTCCGCCACGCCCTCGGCACCCAATACGTCTGCGATGCCGTCTTGGAATCTGCTAGGACCAAGCAGTGGGTGGACGTGAAACAAGCGTGAATCGGGGCTTAGGCCTGCTAGAGTGAGTCAGCGATCTCCGACAAATGCCGGATGCAAAACTGCGACCATGTTTCCAGCCGTTCGAACATCGCTCCGTTGAGTTCGGCCAGCGGAGTGAAGCCAAGGTCCGCCAGCGCTTCCTCGCGGGATGATACGGCGTCAGATTTCAAGTCGATGAGATGCACAACGCCCAAGTGGACTTGGCCAACGGTGTTGGATTCGTCGTTGAGTAGGGCAATGATGCGATGCTCGTGCTCTTCTGGAAGATCCAGCTCCTCCTCAATCTCACGGGTGACCGCTGCATGGTAGGCATCCGCGCCGGTGCGGCCTTCTCCCATATCGACCGGGTTGACGTGGCCACCTACGCCGACTGAAATTTTCGCGTGCAATCTGCTTTCCCCACCGGATTTCCCGCGAGTGTAGTGGAGGATGCGGTCCCCGCAGCGGAAGATACAATAGGGAATCAATTGCTTGTGACCGGGGTCTTCCTCCGCCGCCGCGCGATCCATGAAGATGTGATTTGCAGGGTCCATCAATTTCCTAACCGAGGCGTCGAGTCCTTCCGTGCGGATTCCTTCGAACACACCGATTTCCTCCAACACCTTTCGTGGCACCACTAACACTTCTTCTCGAGCATACTTCGACATGGAAATCAGGATAGGCCGGCGACCTGATTCGCCAAGCCTTCATCGGGAGCATTGGAGAGGTATATAATAAGGACATCCTGAGATTACGTCATCGCGTGATACCGAATGGCCGATTTTGTGACATGATCCCATTCGTCAGCCGCTCATCCCGCCCCGCTGATACTCCCCTACCCCCGCCCCCTTGTATGAAACTTCCCCTCGGCTTTTTTGCCATCCTTGGCTTGATCTTCGCGATTCTGTCGATCCGTGCGGACGCTCAAAGTCTGCCTAGCTCTCTGAGCTTCACCATCTCCGGTTCATTTAATAATGGAGTCCAGGAAAGCAACAATAGCGTCCTCATCGCAGACAACAATCTCACCGACGGATACGCCTCAGGAATGGATTTGACCAATGCTCCGGCTACCCTCAATCCTACCGGTCCGACCGGTTCCGCCGCATTCCAATGGGGCACCCCATCCACATCGAGCAGCTATCCACACAGCAGCGCGATCTGGTTTGAACCCCTCGCCGTCGCAAACGTGACAGCGAACCAATATTTCAATCTGGGCTACCTCTACTACCGCAACGGCACCATCAAATCCAATACCGGTGCTTCAGCCGTGGACATCGCCCTGGCTCTCAATTTCTCCAATCCTTCGGGCATGTCCCCCATCAACACCTCTTTCACCAGCGATCTGGTGAACAGCCCTAACACCAGCGATCCGGTTGCAAGCGCCGATACGGTATCCCTTAGAAATCGTGGTTCCATCCTCAACTTCAACGATGCTTCAGGAAATAGCTACTATCTTGAACTCAGTTTCAAAGTGGACCAAAACACGCTGGACGGGACACTTTCCACCGAAGATCAATTCCGGGTCTTCGAAGGCAACCAAGGCCGGGCTGAATTGCTGGGTCGCATTACCACCACTCCGGGCGTTACGGGCGGTGCAACCATCCCGGAGCCTTCATCGAGCTTACTGGCCGTCATCGGCGTCCTCGCCTTGATCCGTCGCAAGCGCTGATTCCGCTGGCGGCGCGGTAAGGGGGAAGATTACTTCGTTTTCCTAAAAATCCGCTTGCCGCGCTGCGGTCTCGCCGATAAACCTCCGCCCCACCCGAAAGGGGCGTTAGCTCAGTTGGTAGAGCACTTGCATGGCATGCAAGGGGTCAGCGGTTCGAATCCGCTACGCTCCACTTCTCTTATTTTAAAAGAGTTACGACTTTTGAAGGTCTTAGGTGTGACCTAAAATGTGGCCTAAAATTTTCTGGCAACTATTTTGGAGGGTTGTTGAAACATCCCATCCAAGCTGGCGGGCCGCTTTCGAAACGGGTAGGATACGGGCATGAGCATTGATGCCGCCGCCCCGGCAAAGCGCAGGCATTCGGAAAAACTCTGGAAGGAGATCGAGACGCGGGCTTGCGCGGGCATCGGGTTGAAAGCTCTCTCAGAAGCTTACGGGATCAGTGTTGCCACCCTAAACGACAGATCAAAGCGCCATAAGTGGCAGACTCCGGCCCGGCTTGCACGGGAGCGCAAGGC
>JANYFB010000201.1 GCA_025362955.1 Akkermansiaceae bacterium | reverse complement strand
CTGAAAATCACCCCAAGTAGATCCTCGGTATCGACCTTGCCCGGGATTTCTCCGAGCGCGTCCAAGGCTTCTCGGAGGTCGATGGCGGCGAGTACGGCATCGCTGGATCGATCATCGAGAAGTTCAAGTGCGGCGAGCAGTGCGGTGCGTGCGAGTTGCAGACTTGCTTGGTGTCGGGCGTTGATCGCGATGGCATGTTCACCCCAGTCCGCTTCGCTGAAATGAAGGAGATCCCGGATGGTCGTAGAGAGTTCTTCAAAGCCTTCGCCGTTGCTGCAGGAAATCCGGACGGCGGGGATACTTGCCCAGGAAGGATGTGAGCCAAGGTCCGTCTTGTTGAGCACGAGAAGATGCTTGGCGGCGGTCGCGGGCAGGATCGCATCAAGCGGGCGCGGCTGTGAAGCATCCGCGATTTCCAACAACAGATCCGCCGCTTCGATTTGCCTGACCGTCCGCTGGATGCCCTCTGCCTCGACGAGATCGGTGGCTTCCCGGACTCCTGCGGTGTCCACCAGCCGTAGCGGAATACCGTTCAGATTGACCACTTCCTCGATCGTGTCGCGGGTGGTTCCGGCGATTTCGCTAACAATTGCCCGCTCAAATCCTAACAATCTATTGAGTAGGCTGGATTTCCCAACGTTAGGTTCGCCGAAAATGACCGTCCGCACGCCCTCGCGCAGGACGCGCCCTTGATCGGCTGTGGCGAGCAGGGAATCAACTACGGCAAGCACCGCGCTCACACGGCCACGCAGCAGGGAGCCGGTTTGGGGGTCTATGCCTTCTTCAGGGAAATCAATCCACGCTTCAAGATGGGCGAGGGTTTCCAGCAATTGATCGCGGGCGGCAGTGGTTCGTTTTCCGAGTGTGCCGTCGAGTTGGCTGCGGGCGGCGCGTAGCGAGAGCCGAGTCTGCGCGGAGATGAGATCCATCACGCCTTCCGCTTGGGTGAGGTCGAGTTTTCCATTGAGAAATGCCCGCTGAGTGAATTCTCCGGGTCCGGCGGCGACTGCTCCGCATTCGAGAAATCGTCCTAACACCTCGCGGGTGATGAGGATGCCGCCGTGGCCCGTAAACTCGACGGTGTCCTCGCCGGAGTAACTGTTAGGACCGTGGAAAACGGTTAGCAATCCATCGTCCAGCACAAGTCCCTTGGAATTTCTAACATGGCAATACCGGATAGTGCGTGGCAGCAGCGAGGATGCCGTCCCATCAGTGGCGCGATCAGCCACCACGAGAGCATCCGGCCCGGAAATTCTAAGCAAGGACACAGCACCGGTCCCCGGTGGGCTGGCGATGGCCACGATGGTCGTGCGGTGCGGATCGGAATGCGTGTCCATCCGCGCAGTCACTTCGTGGATGCGGTGGCCGGGGTTTCCTGACCACCGAGTCCAAGGAATTCCCAGCACATGAAACGGCTGATTTCTAATTCCGGAGCAGAGGCTTCACCCGTCCATCTCAGTTCCACCGTTGCGGTGCGGGTGATCGGGCGATCTTCCTTGGTGCCACGCCAGTTAATGATTGAAAGAGCGCGGCCCATCTCAGAGTCCACCTTGACGTTGACCCGTGCGGTGTCGCCCGTATTCGCGGGATCGGCCACTCGGTAGGTTCGGCTACCCGCGACGGCTTTGCCCTTTTCCGGGACATCTTCTACGATAAATACCCGGAACACCCGTGACTGGCCGACTTCGGGAAGTTCCACGAAATTTTGAAGGGTGCGGTATTTGGTTTGGGAGAAAATTTCCCAATCCAGCTTGAGACCCTCTGGGGTGCGTTTGAAGAAGGCATGGACCCGCAGCGGCTCCATGGCGAAGTTTCCGACGAGGGCCACGGTGCTCAACAACAAATCCGCTTCATCCACCCCGTATTGCACTTCCAAGCTGGCAAGCGGACGGAAAAATTCCTTCATATCAAATTGCGGAGGTTGATCGTAAATCATCATGAAAAGCCCGCGTTTGCGATCTTCCTCGGATAATTCGTAGATCGAAAACGCATCCACTGGCGTATCAGAATCATTGATCGCACCGCCGCCATAGAAATCTTCAAGCCGTGAAGCGAGTTCGCTGCCATGAAGAATATAAGGGATCTTATCCTTGCTGTTGGTCGCCGCCATGTAGTTGCGGAGCAGCTTGTAGGCGTCCTTTTGCCAACCGATTCGGATATAGTTCGCCTCGTTGGCAGTCGGATCTCCTGCGGCGACGTTGACGGTTGGCCCTTCCATGTGCCGTCCCAGCTCTTTCGAGGCAAAAAAAACGACGCCATAAGCGATGCAGGCTAGCAGAAGCAAGACCAGCATGGCCGCAATAAGGCCGCTGCGCTCTGGTTTCGTCTCGGCCTCGGGGGCAGAAGTTTCGACGGGTTCCGCGCGTTCCGGCCGAGTATTTCGCGGGGGGGGTAGTTCGATCCTTGGCCTTTCAACCGTGACGGGAGTGGCAGGGATCTTTTGATGCGGAGATGGCGCGGTTTGTTCGACATAGACCGGGACCGGGGCCTTCTGCGGAATTGGTAACTGCGACAGCGGCAGGGGCAGTGGCGCAACTTCGTCTGCGGGTGACGTAATGATTCCGGCGCAAATCGGGCAGGGAGCCGTAGTTGGAGGTAGCTCCCTGGGAATCCGGATTTTCCCGTCGCAATGGACGCAACGGAATTCTCTTTGGTTCGCTGGAATCGCAATATCTGCCATAGTAAAAAACTCTCCCCGGCAAGAAGGTTAGGAAATCAAAAGCGTTCTGTCAAATGCGCCGCTGGAAACTTCATGCGACCGCTGCGGCAGCGAGGACGGAATCCAGAACCTCGAGACAGCGTCGGTTTTGCTTTTCCGTGCCAATGGAAATGCGGACCCACTCGGGAAGCTTGTAGCTGCTCATCGCGCGGACGATCACGCCCTGTTTCAGCATGTCGCGAAAGACCCGGTCGCCGCCTCCGGTTTTGACGAGGAGGAAATTTGCGTAGCTGGGCACATATTCCAGACCCCGTTCCGCAAACGCGCTCTCGTAAAATGCCATGCCCGAACGGTTCACGGCGCGGGTTTTTTCGATGTGCTCCGTATCGGCCAATGCGGCGAGCGCACCGGCTTGAGCGATGGCATTGACGTTGAACGGCTGCCGGGCTTTTTGGAGGAGAGTGGCCACATTTTTCGAAGCGAGCCCATAACCGACTCGCAAGGCAGCCAAGCCATGGATTTTCGAAAACGTGCGCAGCACACAGACGTTTCGGTCTTCCCGGACGTATTTCAGGGTGTCCGGCGGGGAATCGGGAAACTCGAAATACGCCTCGTCGAAAACCACGATGACATGCTCGGGAACCCGCGTCATGAAACGGTCGATTGTCGTTTGATCCACCATCGTGCCCGTCGGATTGTTAGGATTGGCGATGAAAACCAAGCGGGTTTTTTCCGTGATTGCATCCGCCATCGCATCGAGGTCATGAATGAAACCTGGGTCTGGCACCTCCACATATTTCGCCCCGAAAAGAGTGGCCATCAACTTGTAAACGACGAAGGCGTGTTCTGCGGCGATCAGCTCCGCATCTCGATTCAAAAACGTGTGGCATAACAACTCGATAATTTCGTTAGAACCATTTCCTAACACGACATTGCCAAGTTCCATCTCAAACGACTCTGCGATGGCGGCACGCAGGCGGTAGCCACCGCCATCCGGATAGATGTGCGCCTCCTCAATGGCCTCGCGCATGGCGGATTTCGCCAGCGGTGATGGCCCGAGGGGATTCTCGTTAGAGGCAACTTTGACGATCTGTGAAGGGTCCAACCCGAGTTCGCGGGCGGTTTCATCTATCGGTTTTCCAGGCTCGTAAGCCACCAGGTCGCATACGAATCTGTTAGCATATTGGTCAATCGTCATTTCAGAGAGAGGTTGGTGTTAAGAAGCGTTTGAAAACGTCCGAGGGCATCATCGTATTTGTCCGCGAGAGATAAATCCGGCTGGAGTGAGGAACCGGTAGCGGCCTTGCAGAAAATTTCCTGAAGCGCTGACAAATCCTGCCCGTCGGCGGCGGCGGCGATGAGCGCAGCGCCCAAGGCCGCCGAGTTAGAGACATCGAGGCGCTCGACTGGAGCTTGGAAAATATCCGCAACGAGTTGGGCGATCCCGTCGTTTTTTGAAGCGCCGCCGGTAAGGCGAATGCGATCCGTTTTCACGTCCATCCACTGCGAGTGCAGCCGCATGTTGAGAAATTGGCCCTCTAGCAGCGCACGGACTTGCAACGCCGGCTCGGTTCCCGATTTGAAACCGGCAGACCCTTCTAACACCGGTTGTGTGAAATCATGGCGGGGGGTGATCTCGGGTCCGAAGAAGGGCAGCATCAGATTCTCCCCGGCCGCTTCCCGGGTGGCAGCAAGCGCGTCGCGGTCAAACGCGGACCAGTCCAAGCCTAGCTTATCCCTCAAGGCTTCTCGGGCGAGCGAACCGTTGCGGAAACAAATCAGTGACATGAATCCACCGGCGGGATTTCCGAAAACGTGGCCATACCCGTTAGGATCGGTTTTCGGCCCCGGCATGACGGCGAAAAAGGTATCGCTGGTGCCCAAGGAAATCACGACATTGCCTGGTGCCGTAGCACCCATCCCGACCAGAGATGCTGGATTATCGCCGGTGAAAAGCGCGGTTCGGCAAGCGGGCGAAAATCCGAATTTTCTCACGAAATACCCGGAGACGTTTCCTTGGATGCTGGTCGCGAGCGCCGGAGGTAGCAGCTTCGCCCCGAGATCGGGCGCGGTAGCGGCTAGCAGATCCGTGTCCCATCCGAGTTTGGAAAGGCTGAGAAGATTCATCCCTGCACCATCGCCGAAATCAATCGGCACGGATGTTCCCGCAAGCACCGAAGCGATGAAGGAGCTGACGAGGTGAATCCGGCATGTGTTCTGATAGCCCTCCGGATCGCATTTATAAAAGCGCCGGATTTGGGGACCGGTGAAACGTTCGACGGCGGTCGAGCCGCTTTTCAGACAAACTTCTGCCGCTCCGCCGAGAGCCGCAGCGATTTCCGCGCATTCGGCTCCGGTTGAGGTGTCCATCCAGATCGGTGAGCTTGCCCGACTCAATGAAGGGGCGAGTTGCGTTGCTAGATCAGCACTAACGTCCAGCGCGGCGAGACGGCTGTCGAACGTGGAATCCAGATAAACCGACCCGTGTTGTTGGCCCGAACCCGCGATCATATTCACCTTGGACAAATCCGTAGCCGTCGCCAACCGAGTGAAAAGGAGGTCAAGCGCATCTAACCACATCAAGGGATTGGCATGGACTTCGCCATTCTTTCCGCCGGGGATGAAACCGCTCGGCGAGCCATACTGGGGCAGGTCGCCACCGAAACTAACGGAAAGCTGGCAAGTGATCCGACCCGTTTCGGCATCGATCAGAACGGCGGTGAGAGATTGGGTTGAAGAATCGAGACCGAGGAACATGCGCGGAGTTTTCCCGGTGAACGGAGCATTTCCAAGCCGGAATATGGCTTGTTTTTGATCGAGTCCGTCACCCAAATAAAAAAAGGGCGATCGCTTTCGCAATCGCCCTTTAAATGATAGTGGATGGATCGGGAAACGATTAGAAGCTAACGCTCAACATCGAACCGCCGGTAAGCTCATTTTCAGTGCTGGACCAAGCGGTGTGCTGCGCGTCGCCAAGACCGATGGAAACCGCCACGAAAGGTGAAAGCTTCGCGTGTTCTGCAAAGCCCCAGTCAAGGGAAACCTTGGAAGTCCAAGCGACGAATTCATGATCTTCGATGAGGTAGCTAACGTTCGTTCCCACGTTGAGGGTGAGGCACTGGTTAAGCTCGAAGCTCTTGGAGAAGCCAAGTTCGGTGTAACCGTCGGTATCGCCCTTTTGAGTGTCGTCCACATCCCAGTAGGAAGTGAGAGAGATGGTGGCGAAGCCCAAGTCACGCGAGAATTTCGCGTAAACTTCTTGGTTGTCGGCACCAAGGCGTCCGAGATTGTAGTAATAAATATAACCTGCTGATGCGGTCATGAAACCGAGATCCTTGGAAACTTCAGCGTAAATATCAATTTCGCTGTCGATTTCGTTCCCAGTGTTTGACGAGGAATCAAAGGCGGCTGCCCAGACTCCGCCACTCAGGCTGAGGCCATTCCACTCGTATGCCGCATCAAGGCCTACTTCGACGAGATCGTCTCCGAGGTCAAGACCACGGAACACGTACTCGCTGGAGTAGCCGGTGTGGAGTTCATATTCGACTTCCGCCTTCGCGTTGCCGGCCACAAGGGCGGAGGCAGCGGCCAAGGCGCCAATGGTTTTGCAGTAGTTTTGCATCGTATTATGTTGGTTTTCGGTTGCTGCTAGCGTCCTTGTCTACGCCGCAGGACGGCACAGGCAAGAGCGTTTCGGATTTAGCGTCCCGCGTGCCATAAAGCAGCCGGTAACTCTCCGTTGAGCGAATAGTTCACTTTTCCGAAGTAATTGTCCAGATTTTTTTGGCACGGGTCAGCGATCCGCATGGACCGGGAATAGGGGCGAGGATTGGCGATGGCAAGCGAGAATCGAATTTTTTTCTCAATTTTTTGCAACCGTTCGTGCTTGTTGTCAGTGGATTACCTCGGATTTCTATTTTGGCACGGGCCTTGCTTACCCGGCTTCGTGAGGCCCGGAGATTTGGAATCTTCGGGGCGAAGCAATCAATTATCCGATCAACCCTGACCAATATGACCAGTCGACATCTCAAAAACGTGCGGGCCCTCGCGGCTGCAGCAATCGCGTTCATCGCCATTCCCCTGTGTCCGCATGCGTCGGCGCAAGATGCAGCACCCCCGCCGCCCGCCGCGGAAGCAGCAGCTGCCCCGGCCGCCCCCGCAGCCACGACCGAACAACGGTTGGCTGACTTGGAGAGTTATATTAATAACGTCGCGGTCGGCGGAACGACAGATGCCCCATGGACTTCGAAAATTACAGGTGTCCCCGGTCCAGGTCATAACGGCTGGATGATGACCTGCGCGGCCTTGGTTCTTTTCATGACGTTGCCAGGTCTTGCACTATTTTATGGCGGCTTGGTGCGTAAGAAAAACGTCCTCAGCGTGCTGGCACAGTGCCTCGGCTGTGCGGGAATGATTACGGTGCTTTGGTGGGCCGTGGGATACAGTCTTGTTTTCGGAAAGAGTTTCACCGGCACCGCGCTGGAGCCGTTTTTGGGAGGCACGGAGTTTTTCTTCCTTAAGGGAGTCACCAGCGCGCCTAACACGGACTACTGTTACTGGGTTTCGCAGAATGTGTTTTCCATGTATCAGTTGATGTTCGCGATCATCACTCCGGCCCTGATCATCGGTGCCATTGCCGAGCGCATGAAATTCAGTGCCATCATGGCTTTCATTTTCATCTGGATGTTCGTGATCTACTTCCCAATGGCTCACATGATCTGGGGCATCACCGGCCTCATGAACGGTGTTTGGAACGGTGGTGCTAAAATCGCCGCCATCGACTTCGCGGGTGGCACGGTAGTCCACATGACTTCCGGTTGGTCAGCATTGGTTCTTTGCATCATCCTCGGCAAGCGGTTGGGCTTTGGTAAGGATAAAATGTCCCCACACAGTATGGTGCTTTGTATGGTCGGCACCGGGATGCTCTGGGTCGGCTGGTATGGTTTCAATGCCGGTTCAGCACTTGCTGCGGACGGTGTTTCCGCGAATGCCTTCATGACTACCACACTCGCTGCCGCTACCGCAGGCTTTGTCTGGGCCATCATTGAAAAAATTCTCAAGGGTCACGCCTCTATCCTTGGATTCTGCTCGGGGATTGTTGCAGGCCTCGTCGTAATTACCCCGGCTTGCGGTTTCGTAGATGCAACCGGTGCAATGATTATCGGCGTCCTTGCCGCCATCGTCCCATATATCTTCGTGATGTATGTAAAAGGCGCTATTGGTTATGACGACGCTCTCGACACCTTCGGAGTCCACGCAGTCGGCGGAACGCTGGGCGCGATCTTGACTGGTGTTTTGGCCACTGGAACGGTCAATGGTAATCTCACCGATGTGAACGCCGCCGCAGTTAAAAGCGGCTTGGCCAAACTCGTCGGACATGGTCTTGTCGGTCAGCAATTGATGGCCGTCGCGGTGACCCTCGCCATTTCCATTGCGGGAACAGTTGTTATCGCTCTTCTGGTGAAAGTGGTAATTGGCCTCCGTCCAAGCGCTGAGGCCGAAACAGCCGGTCTCGACATCAGCGATCACGGAGAAGAAGGTTACGATTTCTGATCATCGTTGGTTGAAACTTAATTACGCGGGCGGGCCGGGAACGGTCCGCCCGTTTTTCGTTTGCAGCTTGGCAGCGCACAGGTTCCTCTAGCGGCGTGAACCGTCGGATCCTGCGTTACGCCTTGGTATTTTGCCTGCTCATCTCGTCTGCCTTTGCCGCATGGGCTTGGTTCCGACCCTATGCTTGGTGTCCCGATCCCGCAGCCCGCAGCCATATTATTGAAACCCTCGTTACCAAAGATCAGTCGTTTTTCTGGGTGACAGTGCATTTGAAGGTCAACCCCGGCCTCTCTCATGATCTGGAAAAGCCGGTGCGACTTGAGACAGCTTCCAGCAAAAACCTCGAACCTGCCGATACAACATTCGGCGGAAGCGATCAACAAGGCACCACTGATATTTGGGTGAAATTTTGGCTCGAATCCAAAGATCTCAACCGTCATCTAACACTCCGAATCAATGATGGCGAATTGTTGGTCAAATCGAACGACGGCATCCCTAATGTGGATAACCTCGATTACAGAAATTTCACCACTAACCAATGGTAACTCATGGCCTGGCTCCTGATTGATAACTCGAACACGCGGACGAAATTCTCCCTCGGTGATGCTGACCACCTTCACTCGTGGCGCTCCATGCTTCCCACCGATCAGGTTTCGCCAGAAAACCTAAAGCATTTGCTTGCCGACATCGACTTCACTGCAGTCATGATCTGCTCGGTCGTCCCGGTCAAAGCGGCGACCTTAAGGGAGTTTTTCGAGGGAAAATACCCGCTGCATTTCCTCGACTGCACAAGTCCGTTAGGAATGGGTATCGACTATCCCCACCCGACACAGATTGGTGCTGATCGACTCGCAAATTCCGTAGCGGTCCTCACTCGCCATGGAGTTCCGGCCATCATCATCGACTTCGGAACCGCTGTGACTTTCGACGTGATTTCCTCCGAACCCGCCTATTGCGGCGGCGTGATTGCCCCCGGACTGGGTGCGATGTCGGATTATCTAACAAGAAAAACCGCTCTTCTCCCCGAGATCGAATTGATCGAACCCACCTCCGCGATTGGCAAATCCACCATTCACGCCATGCAGGCCGGCGCGGTCTTCGGCTATCGCGGACTGGTCAAGGAAATCCTCGCCCGCATTTGCAAAGAGCTGCCCGGAACGCCGAAAATCGTGGCGACCGGTGGCGATGCCGCACTCATCGCACATGGAATCCCTGAAATCGGCGCGGTCGATCCAGACATTACGCTCGACGGCCTGCGGCAAGTGGCTGCCCGTGTCTTTTTGTAGTGCGGGCAAGTAAAATAAACGTGCCATCCTGCCATGATCCGCTAGCTCTGGTGCGGAAATGAGTGACAGCCCCCTGACCATCGGCATCGACTTCGGCGGAACCTCCGTTAGAATCGCGGTCGTCTATCAAAGTCACATCCTCGACCAGGCCCCCGCCATCGCGACCCAGGATTTCCAAATCAGGGACGAGCTCATCGAAGCCATGGTCCGCACGGTGGAAGACCTTCGTGCTAGACATCCAAGAGTCGTCGCCATCGGGGTTGGAATGCCGGGATTCGTCAATTTTGAAAAAGGCCTCGTTTACAGTCTAACGAACGTGAAGGACTGGGACTCCATTCCCCTCAAGGATATACTCGAACAGAAGATTGGCTTGCCGGTCCGTGTGGATAACGATGCCAAGTGCATGGCCTTCGCCGAGTGGAAATGCGGCGCGGGGAGGGGATTCCAAGATGTCGTCTTCATCGCCATGGGCACCGGCGTCGGAGGGGCCATTATTGCCAACGGCCAGATGGTGCGGGGGATTGGCCACGGTGCGGGTGAGATCGGCCAAACCTCGATCGACTATCAAGGCAGGCCCGGCCATTATGGAAACTTAGGCGCTCTCGAAGACTATGTGGGGAATGGGGAAATCACCGCCACGGCATGGAACTCCTACACGGAAGCCGGAGTTCACAAAACTCTCGAACAATGCACCCCCGCCGCCCTCGCCGCCGCCGCTCACCAAGGTGATCCCATCGCACTGGCCCGGTGGGAGGAAATCGGCAGGTTGATGGCCACTGCCGCCATGAATTGCTGCTGGCTTCTCAACCCAGAGGCCATTGTGATTGGTGGCGGCGTCGCGCGCGCTGGAGAACTCCTTTTCAAACCATTTCGTGAACACCTGTCCGCGCAACTTTCCGGCCCCTTCAAAGATCACTTGAAAATCTTGCCCGCAGCATTCGGCCACGAAGCCGGAACGATCGGCGCCGCGGCGATTGCCCGCGAAGCCGTTTGAAAACCAGCTCCGCCGAACGGGTCCACACGAAGTATGGACGAAACCGGATTGGTGGTGTAGTGTGGCAGAACAACGTGAAAGCCCATTCCCTATCGGTAGCCACCCAGGACAACCACTATTGGTATGACGGACTGCAACAGATCACCCGGCATGACCGTGGCGACCTCACGCCCTCGTCCGGCCCCCCCTACACCGGCATCGACCCCGCCACCCGCCAGCAGGAGGAGGACTTCACCTTCGATGAAACCGGCAACTGGACCCAGTTCCAGACTCAGAGCCCCGCGCTTGTCCAGAGCCGCACCCACGACACGGCGAACCAGATCGCCAGCCTGACCAACCCGGCAAGCGTTATCCAGCCGGTCTATGATACCCTCGGCAACATGACGACGATGCCCAAGGCCGGGAACTGGACCACCGGCAACACCCTCAAATGGGATGCCTGGAACCGCCTCGTCAAACTGACCGAAGGCAGCAC
>JANYFB010000186.1 GCA_025362955.1 Akkermansiaceae bacterium | reverse complement strand
GGTCAACGGGCCGGTGATCGCGGTGACGATCGGTCTAATGCTGGTGGCACTTCGGCTGGATCATCAGGTGACGGGAGCGGTGAGGAAGGCGATGTCGCTGGTGGGTGTGGGGGCATTTCCAATGGCAATCTTGATCACGGGTTGCTCAATGATGGATCTGGTGGGCGAGGAGCGGGCTAACTGGCGGGTGATCGTAGGCTCGGCGCTAGTGCGACTGGTGCTGGCTCCGGCAGCGATTCTGTGCGCGGCGAAGTATTGCCCGATATCGACGGAACTGCGGCAGGTGATGGTGGTGCAGGCAGCGATGCCTGCGGGAATGTCGGCCATTTTGTTAGCCCGGATGTATGGTGGACGTCCTGCGGTGGCGGTGCAGGTAGTGATCGCGACCACGGTGCTCAGCTTACTAACGGTGCCGTGGATTATTACCTGGGGCAGCGCGTGGATGGGTCTGAAGCCGATGGCACCGTGAGGAGGGAGGAAACCAAAGATGGGTCACCCTCCACGGGGCGTCGTTCAAACATTTAGCAGGGAGCGGCGAGGCACTGCCGGCCGTTTCGATCCAATGTCCTTCCTCTGGCCTATTTTTTTACAGTCTTCGCCCTCAGGCGCACTTCCAGATCTGCCCACTGACTGCGACTCACAATGTATCCGACGCAACCTTCCTTGCCACATAGGCAGGGATGATCTTCATAACAATCCACATCGAATCCATAGTCGAAAGTAAGTTCATCCCCGGCATTAATATCCGTTAGCGAGTGGATGAAAATTTTCCGCCCCACAATCCATGCCTCGCAGTTAGGGGCACATGAGTGGTTGATCAGACGGGCGGTGTTCCATGGCACATTGCCGTCGATGTCATATTTTCTGGAGAGGGTGAAAATATAAACTGCGGCGTCGCCGGTTTTCAAGGATTTCGCATGTTGCGAGATTCCGCGCCGCCCACTTTCCTCTTTTTCGACCAGCTCGCCAACGTATTCGATGATCTGTGTTTCCTTGGGGATAAAACAAGTGGCGTACACGCCGCGCCCGTGGATTTCCGAGCCACGCACTTCGCAGAATTTGCTCTGCCCGCGGTTCCACAACTCCACGAGCTTGCGGTGCAATCCATTGTGATCCTTTACTGACTTCTTCTTCGCTGCCATGGCCGGGGTTCTAACGGGACTCGCGTTTTTCCAAAGGAGGAAATTTCAAATCCTTGGGAAGGGTGACGAAAATGCTTCTCAAATCGTTGACCGTTAGACCGGACCCGTCGATGAACGTCCAGTTATTTTTTCCCTTGTCGGAGATGGCCACTTGGAAGCCGATGCTTTCGATGAATACGGGCTTGGGTTGGCCCTCGCGAATGATTCTGAATTTTGTCACCGTGGGAATCATCACCAGCCACTTGGTGAAAATCAGGCTCTCGACATCCCCGCCATTGACTTTATCCACCTTTTTCCCAGGGCTGACTTCAAACGACCGCGGTTGCCCTTGGGGCTTGAACGAAATGATGCTGATTCCCTGCTGGACCATCTGCCGCGCCACTCCCGCGAGTTGTTTTTCCAAGTCCTTCATTCCGCCCATCCGGTTTGCAGCGTTTTCCTTCCATTGCGGATTCATGCGCTCCACGGCCACCTGATAGCGGCCTAATACCACTTCATTTCCCAAGTCCGCCACCGCAGCGGAGGCAGCGGCCACGACATCCGCAGGGGCGGCGGAAATTTGTGGAGCGGCGGGCTTTTGCTCCTCCTTGCCCAGCGGCGGAAGCGGAGGCAACGGCGGCGGCGTATCCTGGGCACCGGCCAGTGTTACGGCTGCGAATGAGGAAAATAAAAACGTCAATTTCACACCGCAATGGATGCCTTCTGTCCCCTCTGCCGTCAAGCCCGCCTAATTCCGCTTGGATTTCCCCGCTGGTTTGCGTAATGCTCTCCCCCCATGGCGAAACAGGCACTCGGAAAAGGACTCGGCGCGCTTATTAAAAAAAGCGTCGCCCCACCTGCGACAGACGCCGCCACCGGACCGGACGACTTCAAACGCGTCCGGGACGTGCCTCTGGACATGGTCGTTCCCAGCCCGCTTCAGCCGCGGACCGTATTCGTCGAATCGCCGTTAGACGACTTGATGGAGTCGATCCGCCAGCATGGCATCATCCAGCCGCTCATCGTCCGCGCGGTGCACGGCAAGCTCGAACTCATCGCCGGAGAACGCCGCTGGCGGGCCTCGAAAAATCTCGGTCTGGCCACCGTCCCCGTCATTGAACGCGAGGCATCCGACCGCGATGTCTTGGAAATGGCGCTCATCGAGAACCTCCAACGCGAGGATCTCAACCCGATGGAAGAAGCTGCCGGTTACGTTCGCCTCGCCGAAGAATTCACCCTCAAGCAGGATGAAATTGCCTCCCGCGTGGGCAAATCCCGCGCCAGCGTCGCGAATGCCATGCGCTTGCTCGGCCTCCACAAGGATGTCCAAATGCTGGTCGCCCAAGCACGGCTTACCGTCGGCCATGCCAAGGCGATTCTGGCGCTCAAGGATCACCCCACCCAGCTGCTGGTCGCCGATCAAATCATCCGCCGTGCGCTCACCGTGCGAGCCACGGAAAAGCTCGCCCAGTCCTTTCTCAACGGTGAAACGCCAGAACCCGGCGAGCCAAAAAAAACCCCTGCGCCTCGGGAAATCGACATCCACGTCCGCGCGATCACCAACCGCCTCCGCGAACACCTCGCCACCCACGTTTCGATCCAACATTCCTCGAAAAAAGGCAAAATCGAGATTGAATATTATGGCGATGACGACCTGCAACGCTTGATCGAGCTGCTTGGCCTGCCCAGCGACGATTGATATCGAATGGCACCAGCGATCCATAACCCACCAATTCGGATCGGACGATTAATGGGTTTCCATCCGCCTGGTAAAAACTAGCAGAACTTCCATCACTGGAAAAACCGACTTTCAACCGACACTGTCGAAATGAAAGGCATTACCCGTGGTCACTATCGCTTGCTCCCCGCCCGATGCCGGGTTAGCAAGCGGCATCAAACGACGTTCCTTCAGCCTCCTTCTCGCCCGGCGGTATCTTAATCCCCGCCGCTCGATGCTGTCCTCCTTCAGCCTCATTTCGCTGATCGGCGTGATGCTCG
>JANYFB010000185.1 GCA_025362955.1 Akkermansiaceae bacterium | reverse complement strand
CCGCCGTTCTCCGCGAGAGTCAATACGTCCTCCAACCGTAGCGAGCACCGGGGATTCCCGCTAAGTCAGTTAGTCAGTGCGCTTTTTTCGACCATCATCCGAAGCTTCGCGCTTTTTCGCAGGTTTCGGATTTCCTAGCAGCATTTGGATTTCCAAAGTATTCAACGCCGCCCAGCCGCCGGGTTCCAAATCACCGAGCCACAGGGCACCGATGCGGACCCGCATCAGCTTGATCACCTGATAGCCGAGCGTCTCGAACATCACGCGGATCTGGCGTTTCGCGCCGTGGTCCAGTACCACCTTGAGGCGGCGGGACGAAAGGCGTTCGATGGCCTTGGCCTTCAATTTTCCCTCATCGGTGAAGACGCCTTCGAGAAATTGGTCGAGGTGGGAGTTCTCGAACGCTTGGTTCGAGGTCACGAGGTATTCCTTCTCGATCGACTTCGACGGATGCATCAACTGCTGCGAGAGATCGCCGTCGTTGGTTAAAATGAGCAGGCCTTCCGAGTCCATGTCCAGCCGTCCGACGTGGTGTAGCGAGTGCAGCGAGGCAGGCAACAGCGAGTAAATTGTTTCCCGTCCCATCTCATCGTCACGCGTGCAAACGTAGCCGCGGGGCTTGTGGAAGGCGATGATCATCACCTCGCGCGGAGCCACCCGCTTGCCGTCCAGTTTCACATGATCACCCGGAACGATGCGGGTTCCCATGTTGATGCAGGGCGCGCCGTTCACCTCCACGCGACCGGCCTTGATGAGTTCGTCGCAGGCGCGGCGGGAACCCACGGCGCAGGACGCGAGGTATTTGTTGAGGCGGGTGCCGTCGTTGCTGGCCATGGGATATAAATGCAAAAGGCGCGAAACCCGGTGGGGTCCGCGCGTTTTAAAAGGGAAAGAGCTTGAGGATTAACCCTCGTGCTTGGTCTTCGGAAGTCCGACGGGGGACCTGCCGGCTTTCCATTCGCCGCGCTCCTTGAGCAGCTTGACGCGCTCGAAGCGTTTGAGGACGGAACGTTTGCCGCCGACGGTGGCGCTGGACTTGAGGCTGTTGTGCTTGGACATCTCGGGATGAGGTTAAAAATCGCGGGAGGCGGAAACTAGGGACGCCTTTCCCCCGTGGCAATCCGAAAAAGGGGAAATTTTCACGGCCCGATTTGGAGGATTCGAACCATGGATGGACGCGGATGAACACGGATCGGAAAAGAGCTTGGGAGGATGAGGAATGAATCGGCCTCATCGGATTTCTCCTTCTCTTCATCCGTGTGGATCCGCGTCCATCCGTGGTTCGACTTTTCCCTAAAACGCCGCCGCCCGCTCACATTCACTCCGGCCCCTCACGGCCGATAGGCATCCCTGTTCCGCAGCACAGCCTGGAACGCCGGCGGTGGATTGCAAATCCGCGTGATCAGATCATCCCAGATCTCCTGACCCTTCAGAATCTCCACCTCGATCCGCAGGAAAACGATGGGCACGTCGATGGACTCCGGCCTCGGGAATCTAACCGCATCCTTCTCGGTGGTCACGATCAGCTCCATGTCCCGCTCGACGCAGCGCTGCATGAAGGGCTCCACCTCGCGGCGAGAAAAGCGATAGTGATCGGAAAAACGCCGCCGGATTTCCACCCGCGCGCCGAGTTTTTCCAACGATCCCTCGAAGGCCTCGGGCACTGCAATCGCGCTGATCGCTCCCACCCATTTGTCCTTGAGAAAATCTAACGATTGACGCTCACGAGTGAAGACATCCTCCAGATAGATCGGGCCGTGCGTGCATTCGATGATTTCCGCCGTTTTGTTATACTTCCGGATGCGGGAAATGAGCGCTTCGTTAGAACTGCCGTTGCATTTGGTGATAAGAATATAGCTGGCCCGACGAAGATTTTTCGGCGGCTCCCGCAGGGTTCCGCGCGGCAGCAGGGCCTCCGTGCCGAACGGCGAACCGGAGTCGATCAGCACGATGTCGATGGAATGGGCCAGATCCAGATATTGCATCCCGTCATCCAGCAAGAGCGTGTCCGCATCCAGTTGGCCGACGGCGAAAAGCCCGCTCTTCACGCGGTTCTTGTCCACCACCACCGCCACTCCGTCGAGATTTCGCGCCAGCATGAACGGCTCGTCACCCGCGAATTTCGAGTCCAGCAAAAGCGCGCTGCCGGTCGAGACGACCTTGGGCATCCGCTCGCCGGGGATCGCATGTCCTTGTTTGTTCTGCCATTTCTGCGGTCGGTCGAGTTTCTTACTTTTATAGCCACGGGAAAGGATCGCCACCTGCCGCCCGCGGTCGCGGAGCGTGCGAGCTAACAATTCCACCACCGGCGTTTTTCCCGTGCCGCCGACCGTGATGTTCCCGATGGCCACCACCTGCGTCCCGAGATGGGCCTGTGCCCGCCAACCCTTGCGGTAGCGCCAAAGCCGGATCTGTACGATAATCCGAAATAACCCGGAAAGTGCCACCATGAAAAACCGCATCATCGTCGCTCGGAAGCCCTTGGCGCGACCGAAGATCACATCCGCTCCCCAGCGTTCGAGTTCTTCGATGAGTTCCTTCATGTCCTGCAAGAACCATGTCCCGCGCCGCCGCCTGCGATCAAGCGCCAAACGGGAAACGCCTATCTCCGCTTGCGGCGTTTCGGCTTCGCCTTTTCCACATTGCGCGGGGGTTTTCTCCCTGTCGCTGGTCCCACTTTGCCTGCGGGTTTGGTCTGCGGCTTGCCGTGTTTTTTGACGATTACCGGTGCCTTAGCGGATACATGGGTGCCCTCGGTGGTAGGTTTTCCGGCGACGGAAAAATCCACGAAACGCTTGTCGAAGTCGATGTGGATGACCCGCAGTGGGAGGCGCATTCCGAGTTGAATGACTTTTCCATCCATGGAAACCCAGGCCATGCGATGTGCCTCGAACCGCCAGCGGCCCTCCGGCAGATCTTCCCGCTTCACCACGCCGCGGACGCCCATGTTAGGTATTTCCACCATCAGTCCCATTGGTCTAACATCCGTGATGAGTCCGTCGAAAACCGGTGGCTCGGGCGAGCTGGCGACGCGGTCGAGGTATTCTAATAATTTAATCTGCTTGGTCTCGCTTTCCGCATCGGACGAAGTGCGCTCGGTATCGGAAATGTGCCGTGAAATTTCGCGCAGATCTGCCTGTGATGGCGTGCGATCATGCGGCTTGGGTGGATTTTCTAACAATGGCTGCAAGGCGCGGTGGACGATGAGGTCGGCGTAGCGGCGGATCGGACTGGTGAAATGGCAGTAGTCGCCTTTTGCCAAGCCATAGTGGCCGATGGGATCGGCGGAATACACGGCTCGCTTGAGGCTTTTCAACAAGCCGAGCTTGATGACATGTTCCTCGGGAGTGCCCTTGGAGTCATCTAACAATTTCTGGATGTGGGCGCGGTTGGTGAGGTCGCCGGGCTTGTAACCGTGGGCCTTGGCGGTTTCGGTGTAATCGAGCAGCCGGGACGGATCGGGATCCTCGTGAATCCGATAGATCGCCGGCTTCATCCGGTCCTTGAGGATTTTTGCGACCGCTTCATTCGCAGCTAACATGCATTCCTCGACGAGTTGGTGGCTCTCGGTGTGGATCACAGGTTCGGCAACCTCCGCGCGGCCCTGAGCGTCGAGACGGATTTTTATTTCCGGCATTTCGAGGTCCAGCGCACCTTGGTTGAAACGGCGGTTCCGCATGGCGGAGGCGAGTTTCCAGCCTTCTTTGACCATGCCCACGAGCGCGGGATCGGAGCCTACGGGAGCCGGTTTTCCATCCAGAATCGCCTGTGCCTGTTCGTAGGAAAGCTTGGCGCGGCTGTGGATCACGGCGTCGATAAATTTGGCTTTGGTGATTACCCCGTCGTGGGAAATTTCCAACAACGCGCATTTTGTTAGGCGATCCACGTCCGGCTTGAGCGAGCAGATGCCATTGCTCAATTCGGTTGGCAGCATCGGCAAAACGCGATCCACCAGATAAGTCGAATTTCCACGGTCGATGGCTTCGCGATCCATCGGGCTGCCCGGCTTGATATAGTGCGAAACATCTGCAATATGGACGGCGAGCGTCCAGCCGGTGGAATTTTTTTCCAACCAAATCGCGTCGTCATGGTCCTTCGCATCGGCGGGGTCGATGGTGATCACCAGTTTATCCCGCCAATCCTTGCGGCGGGCGATTTCCGACGCTTCTGGCTCCTCCGGCACGGCGCGGGCTTCTGCTAGAACCTCATCTGGGAAGGAAGTCCGCAGACCGTAGCGGTGGATCACGGAAACCATATCCACGCCCGGATCACCGGGCCAACCTAACACCTCGATGACTCTTCCGCGTGGGGTCATATTTCGATCCAACCATTCCTCCAAATCCACGACCACTAACTGTCCCGGCATGGCGGTGGTGTCGCCCACGATATCGATTTTTCCTTCGATGGCTTTGTCGTCGCAATCGGCCCAGGCGAAATTGCCCTTCTTCTGGAAAATCCCGACCAGCCGGCCAGAGCGGCGGGCAAGGACTTTTTCCACCTTCCCGCGTAGGTCATCGGTGGGATCCGGCGTGGACTCGCTGCGGGTGCGGAAGGGACGGGCGACCTGTTTGATGATGGAAACGAGAACCTTGTCGCCATCCAACGAGGTGCCGACATTTCGGCGGTCAATCATGATCCGGGAGTTGACGGTGAAGTCGATGCCGGTGGCGAGGTTGTGCTCGTCGGTGATGTCCGGGAAAAAGAATGCGTGGCCTTTCGGATGAAACTTGAGATTACCGGTTAGCTGATTTTTCGGCGTGGCCGGGAGTTGGTAACAGGCTTTTTTTCCTTCGATGATGAGAGCCTCCTTGACCAGCGCATCGAGGGTGTTTCGCAATTCCGTCACGCGGGTGCCGGGGAGCTTGAGGCCGCGGGAGAGCTGGGATTTGGAAAGTGGATTTCCGTTTGCGGAGCGGAGGGCGTCGAGGATAAGATCTCGCAGATTTTGGCCAGCCATGCGGGAGTTTGTCGTCTGCCATCCGGCCCCGCAACGGCAAAGGCGGAATAAAAAAGATTGCTCGTAGTAAAATGCGGGGCTAGGTGTTTACCATGTGAATTCGCAAAGATTGAAGGATTGTCAGCCGCTTCAGTCTGGTGTTTGCTCCGCAGCCATGCCATTTAACTCCAATTACGCCATGAAAACCCATTTATCCCGCCGCAAGAACGGCTTCACTCTGGTCGAACTTCTGGTCGTCATCGCGATCATCGCGGTCCTCGCCGCCGCCGGATTCTCAGCGGGACTCGCCGCGATTCAGAAAGCCAAAAGGACCACCTGCCAAGCCACCTGCGTGGCGATTGAAGCCTCAGTCAATAATTTCTTCACCGAGTATGGAAGCATGCCGAATGCGACCATGGTTTCGGACACGACGGTGGACACGACAAGTTCTACGGGATTGGATTTCGTTGATGTTTTAATCGGATCAAGCAGTACTCAAGCGGTGGCTTTGAATACTCGTAGCATCAAATTTCTTTCTGTCAGAGAGGGCAAGTATCTCACTGCCACCAAGGGAATCAACGGTCTGGTTTACAAACCTAACACTTCCACGATCATTGGACTTTTCGACCCATGGGGTGGAAAATACAGTGTGATGTTGGATGGCGATTACGATGAAATTCTCAAAGTGAAAACCAAGGCTGATTCTGCGACAACTACCCTCAACGGTAAGCGCGTGGCTGTTTGGAGCGACGGTGCGGACGGTGTGACCGCCACGGGGAAATCCGCTGACGACGTGAAAACCTGGTAATACCGCCATCCCCAGATTTAAAACCCAACAAAAGCCCGCCTGGCTCAGGCGGGTTTTTCGTTTGAACACCATCTACCAAGAGTTGTTATGAAATGTCTTTCAACGTGGCTCTGCCACGTTGCTTGGTTTCGGGATCGTCCTTTTCCTTGTCTGCCATGGCGAGGCCAGCTTCGAGCAATTTTTTCGCCTCGGCTTTTTTCCCCATCATGGCGTAGGTGCGGCCGAGTTCCACCGTGTGGACCAGGCGCTTGGGATTGAGGGCGATGGCTTTCTTGAAACATTCCACCGCTTGTTCGTTAGACGCGGCGGGTAGTCCGTCGTAAATGATCCCCGCCAAAAGGCGCGTGGCTCCGCCGATGTTCGCCAGCGATTGGTGCCAGCGGCCTAGCAGATGCCAAGCGTAGTCATTTTTCGGATTCAGCTTCACCGCCTTGTCCGCCTCGGTCTTGATTTTGCGGGAGGCTTCGATCATTTCCCGGTTGCCGAGATAGGGTGTTAGCTTGCCCAGACAAATCGCTACGCTCAGGTGCGAGTCGCACTCGTTAGGTGCGGCAGCTACGGCACGCTCCGCGTAGGAGAGCGCCTTGCGACCCGATGCGATTTTGTCCGCCTCCTTGGGTAGATCGTTCATGCGTAGGGCATACTGGCGGGAGATTTTCACCAGTAAGGCACCATCGTTGGGCATCAGTTTTTCCGCAGGCAGATAATAGACGAGTGCTTGGTCACACTGAAATTTTGCATCGCAGGCATCGCCGTTTTTCATCAGCTCATCGAAATCTGCCAAGGCGGGAATCACACCGAGCAGGGCGAGGAGGGGAACGAGGAAAATTTTCATGAGCAAGAATTTTGCGAGGCTACATCGCCTCAACGATTTTGCCAGCAAGGGTTTCGGAAAAGGATTTGGCTTCCCGCAGGCGAGGGGAAACGCCACGCTCGGGCGTAATGACTGACAAACCGAAAATTGTCAAAGATGATCCGTGGCTTGAACC
>JANYFB010000128.1 GCA_025362955.1 Akkermansiaceae bacterium | reverse complement strand
ATTATGGCCCGATAGCTCAGTCGGTAGAGCAGTGGATTGAAAATTCACGTGTCGGCGGTTCAAATCCGTCTCGGGCCACATCTTCCTTATCAAAGAGTTACACAAGGTTAGTGTAACATGGCGTCAAAAATTGCTCAAATTGATCTGAGGGATTTAGGTCTTTATGCGATTTTTCGACTCGATTGTTTGATCTTGAGAGGCTTGGCGGTAAGTCGGATTCAAAAGCTCCTTTCATTTATACGAGGAGTGTCGCGAAATTTGAAATGGGTTTTCGCTCGCAAAACTGCCCGATGAATGCCACGATTTTCATGTAGTTCATTTGAACACGATACCCATTGTTTCCAGCGCAACCATCCTTCAATAGCAGCCCGCTTAGAATCCATCTTCAACGGTGCGGATTCGAGCCCAGTCATCTATCGGTGGATTTTCGACTTGGTGACCGTAAAATTCCGTTGTTCGCGTTTTCCCATCGACCTTTTGACACACGGACAGCCTGCATTACCGCAACTTCCGCACTGGAGGACCAGGGTTCATTTCTACAAGCAAGTCGTGATGCGGGTGCGCCACTAGCCTTCATTGGATCGGGACAACGGTGGACGGTCTGGCAAATCACACAATCCTCACCGGCGGAATTATGGAACACAGACCGTGGCACTCTGGACGAGTTCTTTGCCAAGTATCGCGCCCAGTTGGATCCCAGATCCATTTTCAGGGCAAAAGCGGCTCCTCTCGATCCTTCGCAGCAGTTGAGCTTTGTAGATTCTGGACTTCTCGAAATGGTGGAAGCCGAGAGTGGAGACCAGCTCTGTCGGCTCATTGAACGCATGATCCTGACGACGCGGGAAAAGCTGCAATTGCCGGAACTCAAGCACTTGGAGGAAATGAATGCCCAGTGGCTCGTGCAGGCCAACTTCTGGCTACTAGCCGCTCGCTTGCTGCAAGACAAGCAAGTCCAAGGTTTCAAAACACTCGATCTCAAGGATTTGGAGAACGTTTTCAGCCGAGTCGGGAAGCATTACGGCTCTCAGCTAAAGCACGACCTGTCGCCTCGGCGCCGACGAGCACTGGCTGCTGCAGCGTCCATTCTCGATTCCCATGGGAGCCTACGTCTGGTCAGCACAGAAACACTAGCGGGCGTTCATGAAAATGTTCTGATTACCAAGGAAACGCGCAAAGCGACGGGAACCCACAGTACCCCTTCTTGGCTGGTTGATTACATAATTCAACGCCTTGCGCCATGGATAGAATTACTGCCTGAGCCCCGTCGGTCAGTCTATGAGCCGGGTTGCGGGCATGCTCCGTTTTTGGTAGCCCTTTTGAGGTATTTTTCCGGTATGAAGCCGTGCCTCAGAATGTCGGATCCCGACCGCCACGAATGGTTACAAGCCCGCCTCGCAGGCGCGGAAATCGATGATTTCGCCCGTGAGGTCGCTCGCCTCTCGCTCACGTTGGCGGATATTCCGAATCCTAACGGCTGGGAACTCGACGAAGGTAATATGTTCGCCAGTGGAAAATTGGAGTCTCGCATTCGAGATGCCGGAATCATCATCTCCAATCCACCTTTCGAGACACATTCCAGTGAAGGAGACGAATTATTCCACATCGGGCAAGCCGCCGAACTTCTCAGGAGAATCAATGTTCACGCACGCCCGGGAACCTTGTTGGCCTACATCATGCCACAGACCATTCTCGATTCTAAAAAAGCGACTGCTCTACGCCGTGAGTTGCTTAACCGCTTCGAATGGCTAGAGATTTTGCGCCTACCAGACAAGGTATTTGATAAAGCAGCTGTCGAAACTGCCGTCATCATCGGTCGCAGGTTACAAACCGACAAGCGGCCTGTCGCCCCCATTCGAATAAAACATGTGTGGGGGGATGCTCTCGGCAAATTTCGAGATCATCAGATCGCCACATCTGAGCAGGAACTGAGTGCCGGGGAAATGCTTCGTGAGGAATTCGCATCAATGCTCGTCCCTGACCTGCGCGAGGTCTGGAATAATTGCGGGGAGTCTATTTTGGCGCAAATTGCCACCGTCGGGCACGGGCTGTTATACCACTCCGAATCAGTAGTTGATAAGGCGGGAGACCGCCTTTTCCCTCCTGGTGAGTTTCAGAAGATTTCAAAGCCTACCCCGGGATACGATCAAGGATTTTTTAGTCTGAAAGGTGCGAAGGACGTGCATTTATCACCAGAGTTGGAGTGGATGAACGCCAACCGTGCAGCAGTGGATGCCGAGCAAGGTGGTTATGCCACGGGGTTGTCCCAAATCGTCATGAACTATCTCTGCGTTAGGCGAGGACCATGGCGGATTAAGGCGTGGATTGACT
>JANYFB010000120.1 GCA_025362955.1 Akkermansiaceae bacterium | reverse complement strand
CATTCAGATCCTTGAAACGCAAATGAACCCCAGCCAGCAAGTAATCCACTGGTTGGAAATTTTTAGGTCGGTGCGGGATCTGGGCGCGAACTTGGATTCGACCCAATTGGAGGAAAAGGTCCGCACCAGTCTGTCCGTCCTCGCTTTCAACTCGCCTACGAATTAACGCACTCCCAGGAAAAACCCGTTGCGGGTCGCCCGCTCTCAGGTAAACTCGAACGTGCCATTCAACCCACTCGATGCCATGGACTACCCCTCTGAAAATTCACCTGCTCTCGCGGCTAAAATCCAGGAAGCAGACATTAAACTTGAGAAACTGGAAAAAGAGATCGAGGAGATCGGCCTGCCTGCCGGGCAGGAACTTCGGCGACGCCTCGAAGTATTAAAAATTGAGGATAAAGCCCTTAAACGAAATTTTCAAGAATCCCAACAGCGCGGAGAACCTGATGCCATCAGGATGGTAAAAATTGAGGCGCTCCTTCTTCATATTGAGCGCGAAGAGGCGTCTCTTGAGCACGCGGCGGACTTCCTGCATCAAGCCGCACCATCTTCAATGACGCTCGCCGTACAAACCACCGTCCATGTGGCCGACCTTTTGGAACGTGGCGTTAAACGCGTGTTAGGCGACCACCATCCCCTTGGCTCATCAGTTTTTGTAAATCATACCCACGAAAATCTAGCAGCAGAATTTGGTCTTGCCGGGAAAGAACCCATTCCCGATGAATGAATAACCGAAAGATCGAAAACGGAGGTCAACGTGACTACCTACGCGTTCACGTAGTTGAGAAACCTTAAATATCAGGGTAGTCTCACTTTCATGACTGACAAAGAAAAGCTCGACCGCCTGTTTGATGCCGCCCTCAAGGACACCTCGGATTTTAACACCCCGTTGACACGCAGCTATCCCGCCTTGGCGACCAACCCCGCACCTCAAGCCATCACCCGCTCGGCTTTGATGTTGGAGTTGCCTGAAATGCCTCCAGTCATCGAAATTTCTGTCGCTCCGCCAGTGAATGCCGGCCTTGATGGCGCCGCATCCAAAGAACTTGGAGCCATGCTCGACGATCAGCACCAGCGGCTCCAGCGCAAGCGGCGTCGAGGAATGTTTGTCTCCATGGCTGCCTGCCTAGCTCTCACCGGCGGAATTTACGGCTGGTTCATTCAAGAACCGGGGCGGGTTCAAGCGCTCCGTGAGACGATCAAAGACATTCGCTCCGTCGGTGACATCAAAGGGATGGTCGCCAATTATTCCAAAGCACTCGACAAAATTGCGGTCCATTCCAAGCAAATTGACCAATCCACGGAATCGATGGGTGTGAGCTCAGATCAAGCGAATGAAAAGGATCCGAACCTTGACGCCGAAATGAAAATTATGATGGGTGGAAAAGGTAAGACCACCGGCGAGCGCAACCAACAGCTTCAAAGAGCCTTCGGTAATAAGAAACAGACCGAATCCCCTGCAATGAGTACGCAAGTCGCAACCGCCGACACAGCATCGTCTCGCTAGTAAAACATTTCAGCCGAATGGACCTGTCCAATTTCCTTAAAATGGATCCCCACCTCCTGGTGGGTTTGCTGAATACTGAGTTGAGAAATCATTGCGATTCGCTGGAAGATTTGGTAAAGACTCATCATCTTGACCCGGACCTGCTCATTGGTAAAATGGCGGCCTCCGAGTATATCTATCAGCCGGAACAAAACCAGTTCCGCTAGTGCGTGCTATTTTGGCAACTTGATCTCCGGTGCATCGGTGAGATCGTTGCTGGTATCGAGATTTTTCAACTTCACTTTGAGTTCAAAAAGGTCGGTCCTGCGGTCTAGCCTCGGTGTCACGGAACCCGCCGATCGCGAGCGGTGGAGGTCTCCCGTGTCGATGTCGGTGACCAACAGCGTTTCTACGTTGGAATCGGCAATCGCTTGGATGCCATCCCGGGCGAACTCAAAATCCGATGGTGTGAAAACCGCAGCCTGTCCGTAATGAATATCCATCGCGGGAACACTCGGCAGATTCCCAATCACCCCCGCCGTGGCGACGAAAATCTGGTTTTCAATCGCCCTCGCTTGGGCGCAGTAACGCACCCGTAACTGAGCGTGGCGGTCATCCGTGCAATACGGGACGAACAAGATTTCCACGCCTTGGTCCGCGAGGTAGCGGCTAGCTTCGGGAAACTCGATATCATAGCAGATCTGCACCGCAATTTTCGCCTTCGGGGTGGGCAGGACAATCAGTTCATTACCGCCGGAAATTCCCCAGTAACGTTTTTCCGCGGGAGTGATGTGTAATTTCGGTTGGGAAATGTAGCGGCCTTCCGGATCAAAAACCAGCGACTTATTATAGAGTTTTCCTTCTTCCTCAATTGGATGACTTCCGCCTATAATATATAAGCCATATTTCTTCGCGAGTCCTGACATCAATTCTATAAATGGACCGGTGAAATCCGTTGATAGTCGCCGGATGCCCTGGATCGAGGTCATCGGCTCAATAAAGGAGAGAAGTTGGACGGTGAAAAATTCTGGAAATAATACAAAATCCGAATGATAATCGGCAGCCGTCTCCACGAAATATTCCACCTGGTTCGCGAATTCCTCGAAGTTATCGATTTTCCGGACTTGGTATTGCACGCAGGCGATTCGAACCTTTGAGGAAGCCTCCGTTTCCACATAGTCGGGATTGAGCCATTCAATGAGTGTGGCGTGGTTCAAACTTACCGGATCGGTGATATAGTTTCGGAGAATGGTGCGGACCACGAAGCCCTGCCGTAATTGGAAATTCAATACATCATCCGTGAGTTCGCCGTCCTTCACCATTTGCACATACTCCTCCGGCGTTAGATCCGCTGCTTTCAACGAATAGCCTGCGAGTCGTCCACCTGCTAGAATGCGGCGCAGGTTGAGTTGTTTGCATAATTGGCGGCGCGCTTCGTAGAGCGCCTTGCCGATGCCGCGGCTCTGATAGTCGGGATCGACATACACATCCGCCCCATAAAGTGTGTCGCCAGCTTGGTCGTGGTTGTGGAAATATCCACCATCGGTAATGCCGCCATAGGTATGGGGTCGATAGGGATCACGCCCGGTCTGCACGAGCAATGATGCCACTGCGCCAACGATTTGGCCATCAATCACAGCGACTAACTGCCCTGCGGGAAACACCTTCAGGTGATTACTAAGTTGCCGCACGCTCCACACCACGTTTTCCTCGCCCAGCAGCGGGAAGGCCTTGCTGTTCAGTTCGATCAGGCGGGGAAAATCTTCAGCCTCGACCCGCCGGACGAGAACCTCCCCGGCGTTGGTTTGATAGATGGAAGGTTCCATGGCCCAAGTCTCCCGAGAATCGCGCCGGGGTCAAGCGGCCCCGCCTTTTAGAGGCGGCTCAGTAAATCAGCCTTTTTCGCCGCGAATTCCTCAGGAGTTAGGATTCCTGCGTCGCGCAGCTGGCCGAGCTTTTCAAGCAGCGACAAGAGTTCGGGAGCTCCATGGCTAGCACCCTGCGGCTGGGGTGGGAGAGATGGCCCGCTCGGCGGCGCGGCTAAATGAGTCGGATTTCCCTGCGGCTGCAGTCCGGCACCCGAAACGAGTGGCAGATTGAGAGTGGAAACCGTGCCGTATTGGCTGGTGAAAGTGAGTGAACTCCCACCTCCCTGCTGTTGACTCACGCCTCCGATGTTGTGATTCAAGGTGTCGAAAACGGTCACCTGCCCATCCCGCTGAACCACCAGGCGGCGGGTTTGTGGAAAGACCGCATAACGGATGTTATTCTGCGAACCGCTGCTAGATGGGCTGCCAAGATCGCCCGGCCACCAGTTATTTCCACCGGAGGACCCCTGCGGCAAGGGTTGGAAGATCTGGCTGTTAGCCAATGCGTTGGAAAGCTCGCCACAGAGGTTGTTTACCGTCGCTTTCAGGCCGTGGTTGAACATGTCGCTTACCATCGTCATGCCGCCGCGCATCCACTGGCCGCTGCCCAGTTCAGGACAACTGAACTGAGCCATCGTACCGCCGCCGTTGTTCACGGCCACTAGCATCCGGATCGTGGATTCGTGGCTGAGGCAATAGCGGCGGGAAATGTCGTTGACGAGGTTTTGTCCCTCGGGAGTGAGTGCTTGCATGAGATTCGGAAAGTTATTGCAAGGCCATGGCATGGGAAAATAGGAGAAACAATCTATTTCCTACCGATCTGAGAAATTCATGCGACGCCTGCGTTTTTTCGTCCAACGTCAGGGTCGATATGGAATTTTCTCCTCTCAGAGAGATTTGCATCGCCAACGATCACCCTCCAGTCGCCCGACAAGCTTAAAACCGCCAAGTCACGATGCCGTCGATGGAGCCGCTACCGAGTGTCAGATCATGGCCATGGATGCCGCTCTCCGGAGCGCCGGGGACTTCCACTTCATGCAGTTCTTCCTTCAGTCGATCCGTGTTGCCGGTGGGAAGCTCCAGCCCCCCAAGCACGTTCCAGTCGAAGGTGAAATCCTGGGTTTCCTTGCGCCAGACTTGGAATTTTCCCAGCAGCGAGACATCGCCGACGCCCACTTCCGTGCCCTTGTCGGTGGCGAAGCCCTCGGGACGCTCGAAGGACCGGAAAATGAACGGCACGTTGAGCTGCACACCAAGCCGCTCGTTGACGCCGTAGCCTAGAAAAAGTTGCGTAAGGGTGCTGTCCAGATATTGGCCGCAGGGATTGGCCACCTCGCGGCCGTCTTCTTGTAGGGTATCGAAACGGGTGTATTGCACGGCGGCACCCGCCACGAATCCGGGCTGGAACTCCCCTCTCGCACCAGCAGCGATGTAGATGGCGCAAACGTCACAAGCGGCGGCCTGTTCGGCGGCGGTGAGAAGGCAGAGGAAGGAGGCGAGGAAGAACTGGCACGGCATTTGTGTGAAGGGCGGCGGAAAACGCGCGGATCATGTTTCGGCCCCGAGGATTTTCAAGAACTTTCCGGTCACTTGATTTTCCGTAGGGAAAACGCCAGCACCAGCAGCGAAATGGCGATGATCCACGAGCCGACGACCCGTATCCCGGTCCTTGCCCACGGTTTGTCCGCGCCATGCGAAGCGCAAATCGCGAGATAAGTGACGGCCACGTTCAAAGAGAGCCAGGTCCCGAACAGAGTTTTAAACACAGTGAAGCTAGAGCCGATCTCCACCGCAGAATCCAAGCCGATTCCTAGAGCGGCCACGGCACAAATCACTCCGCTGCCAAGGCGCGGGAGCTTCACCGCCAAGCCCACGAGAATTCCGAGGCACAGGGCAATGCCGATCAGCATCGGCTGATAGACGCTGGGGATTTTACCCGTGGTCGTGAGAGCCAGGGCAAGTGCGGAGGCCGGTGCGAACACCCGCAGAGGCCTTTTAAGATCCAGCGGCACCCGCTGGCCTAGCAGTAGGCCAAGTGCTAACAAGATCAACACATGCGCCGGAGTGAGCAGCGGATGGAGCACTCCATTGACGATTTCCCCCGCCCCCTCGACGGTCATGTGGGCATGAGCTGTGGAACTCAGAGTCAGGAATAATCCAAGCACCGGCAGCATTCCGGTCAAACGCGGCTGGGGGCGAAACATGCTAGATGATTTTGAAAAGGAACCCGAAGCCGATCGCCGCGATCGCCACGCCGCCCGTGCGGATAGCGATCCGGCCCCACGGCCATTTAACTAACAACCCGAAGGCGATGCCGCTGAGATGAAGCAGCCCCGTGGAGATCACGAAACCGACGGCGTAGGTCAAAGGATTCGCGGCCTCCGGCAGCTCCGAGCCATGCGCGTGCCCATGGAAAATCGCGAAAAATCCGACTATGACCGCCGCCACCCACAAGGGCGGCCTCGCGGCAAATGCCACCATTAGCCCCAGAATAATCCCTGATAGAGCGATCCCCGTTTCCACTCCCGGAAGGGGTATGCCCAAGACCCCCGCCGCCCCGCCGAAGGCCATCACCACGGGAAAAACCACCGGCAAGGTCCACATCGCCCGTCCGCCCAAAAACGCGCCCCACAGCCCCACCGCCACCATCGCTACGATGTGGTCCAGTCCGGTTAGAGGATGTTTGAAGCCGCTGAGGAAGCCACCCACATTGCCCGTTTCCGTGTGGGCGCTGGCCGTGGAGGGCATGAGAAACACGAGCAGCACCAGACAGGGAATCTGCCATGGGATACGCTTGAGGCTTGTTGTCATGAGTGGGAATAAGTTTCACCGCCCGCACCGGGGTCAAGCGGGGATTTGTGGCAATTGCCGATGCTGTAAATTCCCGCCCCCATCTTTTCCTAGCCACCCACCGCCCTCTCGGCGCATTCTCCGCCCATGCCTGATCTCGCGCCCGTTATCTCAGAATATCTGAAAAACCTCGCGAAAGCCGCAAACGCACCCGGCGCAGCTCCGGAACTCTCCCTCCGCCCCTCGCTCGACAAGCTCCTCCAAGAGGTCATCAAACTTCTTGAGCGGCAAAACCAGTTCCACCTCGTCAACGAAGGCACCACCGCAGGCGTCAAGGGTCGGCCCGACTTCATCCTGTATTTCAACGAGTCGCCCAACGGTTACGTCGAGGCGGAATCCATCGACTCCAATCTCAAGAAACTTACCGGCCACGCCAAGCACCAGAACGACCACTACACTGCTAACCTCGATAACTTTCTCCTCACTAACCATTTGGATTTCCAACTCTGGCATGAGGGCAAACGCATCGCCACGGCCAGCTTGCCAGACCCTCGCAACGGCTTTGCCATACCCACCGATCGGGAGGTCTTTGAACTCACCCAGCTGTTTTATCGCTTCTTCGGTTCTCCCAACGTCACACTTCCTGCGCTCAGGGCTCCGAAGGACCTCGCGGAAGCTCTCGCCCGTCGCACGCGCCAGCTTAATAATGCGATCCACGTCACGCTCCAGACGGACCCAGCATCCTACCTCCACAGCCTGAAGAAATCATTCGAGGCCGAGTTGCTGCCGAACCTTTCCGATGACGAGTTTGCGGATCTCTACGCCCAGACCGTCGCCTATGGCCTCTTTGCCGCGCGCTGCGCCATCCAGAACGATGCTGTCGCGGAAAAAAAATTCGACCGCCTCCACGCCTCCGAGTTCATCCCCGCGTCCAATCCCTTCCTTGCCGAACTCTTCCAACAGATCACCTCCAAGAAACTCTCAGAGGACATCCGCTGGATCACGGATGACATCGCCCGCCTGCTGCAGGCCGCCCCCTACGTCTCCGTCCGGCCGCAGTCCCAGCGGTCCAGCAGACGTGAGGACCCTGTCATCCACTTTTACGAATCCTTCCTCGCCGCCTACGATCCCAAGCTCCGCGAGCAGCGCGGCGTCTATTACACCCCGGAGCCCGTCGTCTCCTACATCATCCGCTCCGTCGATGAGATCCTCGTCTCCTCCTTCGGGAAAAAGGACGGCCTTGCCGATGATTCCGTCAAAATCCTCGATCCCGCCACCGGCACCGGAACCTTCCTTGCCCAGACGATCCTGCATATTTACGACCGCTTCAAGAAAGCCGGAAACGAGGGATTCTTCTCTAGCGAGTATGTCGAAAAAAAGCTGGTTCCCCGCCTCTTCGGGTTCGAGCTGATGGTCGCGCCCTACACCATCGCTCATCTCAAGCTTCACCTCCTGCTCAAGGACCTGGTCCCGGACTACAACGCGAAGAAGCGCCTCGAAATCTATCTCACCAACACTCTCGAACCGCCCCAAACCCACCCGGAACTCGCTTTCGCCCAATACATTTCCAAGGAAAACAACGCGGCCGCTGCCATTAAAGCCCATGAGGATATCCTCGTCATCATTGGGAATCCGCCCTACTCCGGCCACTCGGCAAACGCCTCCAAATACGATCGCGACCGCCCCGAACTGCGTAAGAAGAAAGGCGACTTCACTCCCATCGGCCAACTCTTACACGGACAGCCCATCATTCTGGAGAACAAGAAGGAGAAAATCATCGGCGATAACCCGAAGCAGCCTAACTACTTCGCATGTGATGGCAAACCCCTCGGCGAGCGCAATCCGAAGATGCTCAATGACGACTACGTTAAATTCATCCGCTTTGCCCAGTGGCGCATCGACCGAACCGGCGAGGGCGTGCTCGGGTTCATCACCAACCACGGTTTTCTGGACAACCCAACCTTCCGCGGTATGCGGCAGGCACTCATGCTGTCCTTCCACGAGATTCACATTCTTGACCTCCACGGCAACGACCGGAAAAAAGAGGTTGATCCCGCCACCGGCCTCAAGGACGAGAACGTCTTCGACATCCAGCAGGGTGTCGCCATCATCCTGGCGGTCAAAAAGAAGAACCACTCTGGACCAAGTAAAGTTTTCCATAAGGACCTGTTCGGAAAACGTACGGAAAAAGATTCCTCCGCAAGGAGTGCCGCCATCATCGGCGGGAAGTACGGGTGGTTGGATGCCAATACGCGGGGGAGCACCAACTGGGTATCGCTTTCCGCCGAAAGCCCGGACTATCGCTTCTATGATCTTAACACCGCCAATTTCGAAGAATACCATACGTTCCTTGGCGCGAAAGACGGTGTTTTTCTTCAGTTTGGAAATGGTCTGAAAAGTCACCGAGACGATCTTGTTCTGGCAATGGAGCGAGAGGAACTTGTGGATCGATTCAACAATATCTCCGATTTGGCTTATCCAACAGACACGCTCGTAAAGTCGTATAAAATCAATCAGAGCGGTAGTTGGACTTTGGAGGCAGCCAGACGCGGTTTTAATTGGAATGTGGCGAATCAATCCCGGATCGTTCAAATTATCTATCGTCCGTTTGACGTGAGGTGGATCTACTACGACGAAAGGTTTGTGGAAAGGCACCGCCCCGAACTAGGCGCGCAATTTTTGAATCGTTCCAATGTTGGGCTTTCGCTAACGAGACAAACTCGGGACCAGTGGTCACCGTTGGCTACAAGGTATTTGATCGATCACAAAGCGGTGGCCGCTTACGACACGAATTCACTTTTTCCCCTTTATCTATATCCCCTCGGAGGGATCCCGCGATCCGCCGATCCGGAAGCTTACCGTGTGCCGAACTTTTCCGAGGACTTTCTAAAAAAACTCGCCGCCGCTCTCGGCACACAACGTTTCTTCATCAAAGGCTACTCCACGGAACTCAGCGGGATGATTTTGAAGGAAGAACTCCTGCCTCTGCCCTACGATCCGGCGACCGGACAATACCATGGCCTGCCGCACAAGGTCTCCCCGGAAGACATTTTCCAATACATCTACGCCATTCTCCACAGCCCCGCGTACCGGGAGCGCTACAAGGACTTCCTCAAGATCGACTTCCCCCGCATCCCACTGCCCAAGGGCCGCGCTGTCTTCAAAGCGCTCATTCCGCTGGGCCGGAAACTGGCCGCGCTCCACCTTTTTGATGCCACCGTCGCGCCGGAGCTTGGCGAGAACCGCCACGGTTTCCCCATTAGCGGGGACAACACCGTGGATGAAAACTTTGGCACCAAAAAATCCCCCAGCTTTGAGGAGGGCCGCGTCTCCATCAATCAGCTCCAACATTTCAAAGACGTCTCCCCGGAAGTATGGAGTCACACCATCGGCGGCTACCAACCCGCCGAGAAATGGCTTAAGGACCGGCGCGGCAGAATCCTCACCACCGACGATCTTCGTCACTACCAGCGCATGCTCATCGCCATCGCGGAGACGCAAAAGACCATGCCCGAGATCGACAAGGTGATCGAAGCCCATGGCGGCTTCCCCGGTGCCTTCGCCTAGACATCGAACATCACTTTAACATTTGGAATTGGGACGACTTATGAAGTGTCGACCTACCAAGAATCGGACGCCCCTGAAATGCGGCCTTTCCGACATAAAAAAGATTTTTCCTTACTCCTTCCAACGTTTCCTCCGAGGGAGGATAAGAAACTCCCCGGTGAAGATCGCCGCCTCCCGTGGGACGCTGCCGGGCACGGTGGGGCAGTGGGATTTTCAAAAGAGCGGGGAACCGGGGAAGAACAGGCGTTGGACGGCCCAACTGATCCCGGCGAGGGCGATAAAGGCGGAGCCGAGCGTCTGCACCTGGAGCTTGTATTTGCGGAGGGGCAGGAGGAGGAGAAATGCGGCGGCAAGGACGGAAATCTGGGCAAGCTCCACGCCGACATTGAATCCTAACAAGGGGCCGGTGAGTTGGTCGCGGGGGATGCCGCCGAGTTTTTCTGCTAGCACGGTGGCGAAGCCGAGGCCGTGCAGCAGGCCGAAGCAGAAGACGAGGATGAGCCGCTGCCTGCCGAGCTTGCGAGTGAGTAAATTTTCGATCCCGACCCAAGCGATGCTGATGGCGATGAGGTGCTCCACCCATTTTCCTGAGACGTGAACGAGGCCGAAGACGGCCAGCGCGAGCGTGATGGAATGCGCGAGGGTGAACAGCAGCGATTGATTCATGAGCGGCTTCCATGCAGGCGCTAACAGGAACAATCCGAGAATGAACAGGACGTGATCCGGCCCCATGACGTGGTGGAATCCTAACTGGATCCAGCCTCCGCTCACGGGTTTCTCGACGGGTGCGGATTTCCCGGCGTCCGTTTGTTTCAATAGCATGAGACTGCCGCCGGGCAGGGTGCTGACGACGTTGGCATTGTCGCCCTCCTCGGTGAGGATGATGAGCTCGGTTTCCTGCTCGCCGGACCAATGGGCGCGGAGTTCGCCCGCACCGGGAACCGCATCCATCTCCATCCGCACGGTGATTAAGGCGACATCCCCGGCTTCTTCCGGCAGTTCGAAGGGGTCTTTTTCAAAATCCGGGAAGGCGACGCGCCACGGCAGATCCTTGCCTGCGTAGGTGAGGCGGATGAGTTTCCTCAAGGTATTTTCCGTTTCCTTGCGGATGCGGGCTAGCTCTTCCGGTGGGGATTTCATCACGGCAGCGCGGCTCATTGGCGGGCCGCCGGGAATGATCCGAGTTTCCGGGAGCATGTAGGCGATGTCCATCTGGCCTTCGAGCCGCCATTCGGCGTCGAGCTTGAGAAATTCCAGTTCCACCGAGGGCACCTGATGAGCGCGGGCCATCGAAATGGAGCCGAGGGTGAAGAACAGGCAGGCGAGAAATCGGACGAAGTGCATGCGGGAGAAAACCTGCGGCTAGGACTAGGGTGAAGCTGGAATTTTGGCGACAAAGAACTGGCGGGGCGCAGTTTTATAGGGGTTTCAGCGCTCTCATATTTCTAAAAACTCGCCGCTTTACAAGGTAGAATCCGGCTACCATAGTCCCGCGCCCATGACTGTTGCTGTTATCAATTGGCTAAATATTAGCATCAACCTCCTGCTGGTGATCTTCGTGATCGTCTGCTTCCTGATGACTTTGATCATCCTCATGCAGCGTCCGAAGCAGGAAGGCTTGGGTGCTGCGTTCGGTGGGGGAGTGACGGATCAGGTCTTCGGTGCCCGCACCACCAATGTCCTGCAACGCGGCACCGTCTATCTCGGCTCGATGTTTTTCATCCTGAGCCTCGCACTCGCAGTCTTGATCGGGCAGAAAAACAAGCCGATCACCATGATCCGCAAGGCCGAAGTCGCCGCTCAAGTGGAGAAGGCGAAGGCTCTGAAAGCCGCCCCGCCGGTGACCCCAAAGTCCTTGGAGACAGAACTTCCGCCGGAACTCCCGATTCCCGACGAGACCCCGGCCCCTGCGGAAGTTCCTGCGGATGCTCCTAAACTCCCTGAACCTTCTCCTGTCCCTCCTTCCGCCGTGACTCCGGCACCCGTCGCCCCACCGGAAACCCCGGCTCCGGCAGACAAGCCGAAGGAGCTCTAACGCTCTCCCCGGGTGAACGAAACGAACCCGGAAAATCCCGATGCCCCGGTCTGGGCGCGTGAGGATGCTTTTCCCACCGCCCCGGATGGCTGGGGTTGGATCGATGCCAAAGGGAAATCCCATCCCTGCGCTTCCGGCGAATTTCTAACCGCTGCCATCCGCGATGACCGCGACGGCAGCCTGACCCTGGTGTGGGCACCAGGCCACGCGCGGATGATCCTGCCGGAAGAACTTGAAGGCACGGGCGATGCCCTGCGGACCGCCCGCGCACGCTGGACTCTCGATGATTTGGAAGAGGCGACGCACAAGCTGCGCTGGTTCGGCATGATTTTGTTAGGATTTAGCGCCTATGCGTTCTACGGCGGCTATGTCTTAGCGGGGCGGCTAGCCGCGAACTCGAAGCCGACTGACAATCTGATCCTCCATTTAAAATTCGCCGGCGAGGTGATGATCCGCTCCACTGTGACCGGCTTGGCCTTGCTGATGTTTGTGATTTTCGCCTTCATCCCATGGTATCAGGCGCGGAAACGGCGGGCAGAATTGGCAAAATGGACGGACTCGGGAATCGCAGAGGCGACTCCGACGATACGCTTTGAAACGTGGCTGGATCGCCAGAAAGCTCCCGTCACCAAAATTTTTCTCACCCTCATCGCCGGGGTCGCGGTGGCACAACTCGTCAGCGGGGTTAAGACGGCAGGCTGGGCTTCCTGGACGGTGCTGATTCACAACTGGGATGGCACTTCGGCGGCGGGGCTGATGAAAGATCGCTACCATGCGGGCGAATGGTGGCGGCTGTTCACCGCGCCATTTCTCCACGGAAATATCGTGCATTTCCTGATGAATGCGGCGGCTCTGGCGTATCTCGGAAAACGGGTAGAAACCTTCGCGAGGTGGCCACACCTGCCGTTGGTCTATCTATTCGCGGCCAGTATCGGCGGCGAGACGTCTGCGCGTTTGGTGGCGGCTCCATCGGTCGGTGCTTCCGGGGGCCTGATGGGGTTTTTAGGATTTCTGTTAGTTTTTGAAACACTACACAAGCGCTTGGTCCCGCGCGGTGCCAGACGCCGCCTCGCCGCAGGGGTCATACTGACTGCGGTGACGGGTCTGGTGGGCTATCGATACATCGACAACGCAGCCCACGCCGGAGGTTTGCTCGCGGGAATGCTCTACGCCGCAATCGTTTTCCCGGCATCCTCCTCGCCTAACCGTCCCCGCTCTAACATTACGGATCGGTTTGCGGGCACTGCAGCCATGCTGGTGTTGTTAGGTGCAGCACTGTTCGCGGTGTCAAAGATCCTGGCTGCGTAACTGACTACGCTCCCGGCCTGCTCCCTTTCCTTTGAGGCTGGCATTGCGGATTTCCCCCGCAATAATCTCATGGACGGCAGCGTAAACCCACCACCCGTTGTTAATAACATGTTCCGCACGACTTTCGCCTCACTTGCTCTAACAATATCCTTGCCCGCAGCCACTCAGGTTTTCCAAACCTTCGAGGGCGATGGCTTCGACACATGGCAGGTCGAGGGCAATGCCTTTGGCAAGGCTCCGGCGACCGGAAAAACGGCGGAAATGCAACATCCCTTCACCAGTTTTTCTAACAACGGCCTCGCGCTTTCTGCCCACGGCGGTGATGGGTCTAAAGGCACATTGATCTCGCCGGAATTCACGATCAACGAACCATACATCACCTTCCTCATCGCGGGCGGGGACTATGCGGGGAAGACAGCGGCTCAACTGCTCATCGACGGCAAGGTGGTTCGAGAGGCGGTCGGGAAACGCAATCTGAGTTGCGCACCGGCGCTATGGGATGTCAAAGAACTCAAGGGTCAGAAAGCAAAAATCCGCCTGGTCGATGACGAATCCGGGGCGTGGGGTGTCATCGCCGTGGACCACTTCATTTTTACCGACTACCCAAACCAGAAATTCCCCGCCACGACCAAAGCGGGCGAGGCCTTTGTCGATGGACTTGTGCCTGCGGAATCCATCGCCGGGGTGAGCATCCCGCAGGGCAGCAGGCTCACGATCGTGGCGAATCACAAAGACCAGCAGATCGAATCTCCAACCGCCCTCACCTTCGACGATCAAGGCCGCATCTATGTTTCCGAAACTCCTCGGTTTCGGGCAGGCGTCGAGGATGACCGGGACAACCTCTACTGGTATCTCGACGATCTGGCATCGCGGAATACCAGTGACCGACGTGCCCTGCACGAAAAGTGGAAGAATAAGGTTCCAATCAAAAAACTCACGGAAAAGTCGGAAATCATTCGCCGCCTTGTGAGCAATAATGGCGGTGGCAAGATTGACGAGTCCAAGGTCTTTGCAGACGGATTCAACGACGTTTTGGACGGCACGGGGGCAGGGGTGTTTTTCGATGAGGGCAGCCTCTATTTCGCCTGCATCCCCAAGATCCACATGCTGCGTGACACGAATGGCGATGGGGTAGCAGACGAGCGCAAGGTGGTGGAGGAAGGCTTCGGCGTCCGGATCTCGCTGTCCGGGCACGATTTGAATGGCTTCACGCTCGGTCCTGACGGACGAATCTACGGCACTTGCGGTGACCGCGGCGTGAGCCTTACCACCAAGGAGGGTGTGCATTACGATTATCCTGACGAGGGATTCGCCTACCGCTTCGAGCCGGACGGGACGGGCTTTGAAATTTTCCACACCGGCCTGCGCAACCCCAAGGAAATTTCCTTCGATGCCCTTGGAAACGCCTTCACCGTAGATAACAACTCGGACCAAGGCGATGCGGCCCGCGTCGTTTACCTCGTGGAAGGCGGGGAATCGGGTTGGCAAATGGAGCATCAGGCGATGCATACCTTCCACAACGAAATCGGACTCGCAGATCGTCCGCCGAGCCGCTGGATGGATGAAAAAATGTGGCACCTCGAGAATCCCATACAGCCGGCGTTTATGTTGCCGCCCTGTGCCCATCTGACGTCAGGTCCTTCCGGTTTAACGATCAATCCCGGTGCCGGATTTTTGGAGAGCGAGGCCGGACGCTTCCTCATCTGCGACTACCGCGGCGGCAGTGCGAATTCCGGCGTCTGGTCTTTTGCCATGAAGCCCAAGGGCGCGGGCATGGAAATGACCGATTCCCGCCAGTTCGCTTGGGGCATCGCCGCCACGGACGTGGAATACTCCTGGGATGGCAAGGTTTATATCACCGACTTCATGGGTGGCTGGTCCGCTCAAGAGGATGGCCGCGTTCTCTCGCTCGATGCCGGCGAAAAAACCTGGCAGGCCACCGAGGTCGCAGGTGCGGCGAAGATCATGAAGGAAGGGTTCGAACAACGTAGTTCGGCAGAGCTTGCCAATCTCCTCAAACATCCCGACGCCCGGATCCGCCTGCGGGCACAAATCACTCTCACCCGCAAGCCAGACGCGCTCAAGCATTTCACAGATGCCGCAGATTCCTCAAATTTCATGGTCCGCGTCCACGGGATCTGGGGCCTCGGCATCCTTGCCCGCCGGGGTTCTTCGCCATTGCCATACGCCGAGTTCGCCGACATCCCGACAGGTAAAACTCGCGATGCAGCGGAAGCCAAGCTCATCACCCTGCTCAAAGATAAAAACTCGGAGATCCGTTGCCAAGTGCTCCGCGTACTTGCCGATTCTAAAAGCGTGGCGAATCCACTCCAGCTCGGCCCGCTGCTGACCGACGAGTCGCCCCGAGTGCGTTTTTTCGCCGCCATCGTCGCCGGCAAGCGCAACATGATCGGCTATTACGGTCCCATCTGCGACATGCTCAAGGAAAATGACAACCGGGATGTCTATCTCCGCCACGCCGGAATTTTCGCGCTTGAGCACATGAGCACGAATCCGGCCATCCTCTCTGCACTTGTGAGTAACGATTCCGCCGCCGTGCGACTCGCCGCCACCGTGGCTCTGCGTCGCCTGAAAAGCCCCGCCATTTCCGCCTTTATTACTGACCCCGATCCCAAAGTCGCTGACGAAGCGATCCGCGACATCTGCGACAATGATCGAGTCGCACAACGGCCCTTGGTAGCCGCATTGCTTGATGACCTTTCTCGGCGTAGGTGGACCCCCTTCATGCTGCGGCGCTTGGTTCACAACGCCTTCCGCATTGGCACTGCGGAAAATGCCGCACGCGTCCTCAAGGTCGCCGCTGACCCGCAGATTCCGGAAGCCGTCCGCATGGAAGCTCTGCGCCTGCTGGGACTCTGGACCGAGCCCTTTCCTGTGGACCAGCTAACAGGCCATTGGCGGCCTCTCCCCAAGCGCGATCCCGTGACGATCCGCCCCGCCCTCATCGCTGCCATGCCCGGACTTCTCAAGCAGGATGGATTCGTCCTCACAGCCGCTTTGGAAATGATCGGGCATTACCAACTCACCGTCCCCGGTCTCGATGACGCATTTCTCCGTGGCCTCGTGAAAAATCCGAAATTGCCTGCCGCCGCCCGTGCCACCGCCCTCGACCTGTTCATCCAGCGCCAGCCGAAAGACCTCAGTGCTTTCCTCTCGGAAATGGTCAGTGATTCCTCCGACGATGTCGCTCTCACCGCCCTGACTGCTATCGCCAAACTTTCCCCCGCTGCCGCACTTCCCGCCCTTGAAGCTGCTGTCAATTCCACCAATATCCCTCGTGCCCAGAAAACCTGGGCAGTCCTCGCCACTCTTCCCGGCGGGGCGGTGGATACCCTCTTCGCCAAAAAACTCGAAGAACTCCGAGCCGCCAATGGCATAGCCTCTTCCGCCCTCGAACTCACCGATTCCGCGAAAAAACGCAAGGCCCCCGCTGTCCAATCCGCCCTCACCGCGCTGGAAAAATCGCTCGCGGAAAATAGCGACCCTCTCGCCAAATGGAACGGCTCCCTTGAAGGCGGCAATCCCGTGTCAGGAGCCGCCATTTTCACCTCCCACCCCGCCAGCGAGTGTCTGCGCTGCCACCGCGCTGAGGAAGGCCACGCCGCAGGCGGCGAAACCGCTCCGAACCTTGCAGGCATCGCCAACCGCCACCAGGACCGTCGCTATTTCCTCGAATCCCTGATCACCCCTAGTGCCGTGATCGCCCCAGGCTTCGGCTTGGTGCTCATCGATTTTAAAAATGGAGCCAGCCTCAGTGGCAACCTCATCGCCCAGACCGCCGCTCACCTCGACCTCGATGTGGCCGGAAAACCCCTGCGCATCCTCCGTAGCGACACCGCCTCCATCACCCCGCCCGTCTCGCCCATGCCGCCCATGGGAGGGCCACTCAAACCCGGCGAGATCCGCGACGTCGTCGCCTGGCTCACCAGCCTCAATCAAGGGGGTGAAAATTCCAAGCCCACCATCGAGCCAACTCCACTCGATCTCTCGACCCTGAAAATTCCTGAAAAATCTAACATGCCAGCAGGCGCACCAGTGATCGATCCCGCATTCCTGAAATCCGGCAAGGAACAATTCATCATCTGCGGCGCCTGCCACGGCCAAAATGCGGAGGGCACCGCCATCGCCCCGCCGCTCGCCGGTTCAGAATGGGTCAAGGGCCCCGCAGAAAATCTCATCCGCATCCAGCTCCGGGGACTTCAAGGTCCCCTCAAGGTCAAAGGCCAGGATTACAACCTCCCCGGCGGCATGGCCGCCCTCGCCTATCAGACCGACGATCAGATCGCCGCCGTCCTCACCTACGTCCGGACCTCCTTTGGCAATTCGGCCCCGCCCGTCGCCCCAGCCGCCGTCACCGCGCTCCGCAGTGAAGTCGGCAAGCCGCAGCTCACCGCCCCACAACTCGTCCAGCCTGCACGCGAGTAACCCCCACAAGCCCCAGCCTTTTGACCTCAGGGGAGCACCCGCGCCATCGCGCGTAGATTTGGGGAGCACCCGCCATAGCGTGTGGATTCGGGGAGCATACGCGCCCTCGCGTGTGGATTCTGGCGCCCTCGCCGGAATCATGACCCGGATCGCGGGATCGGCGCCCTTTTTAAATCCCGCCTCTGATGCTTGTTCCATTAGGATCGGAGCGACGGCGCTCCCATCCACACGCGAGGGCGCGTGTGCTCCCAAAGAGTCCAGATACGAAGTCGCTTTGCTATAAGCTAGAGTTGGGAACAAATTCATCGAGTCTAACAACCGAACTCCAACTGTTTTTGACGGCAGCTTCCCAAATCCAATATCCCAAATCCCAAATCAAACCACTTCCCCTAATACCGGATTCAGAAATAAACATGACATTCGAACCGCAGATAAACACAAATGACACAAATGACACAGATGAACACAGATTGATTCAGAAAAACTCTTAAATTAACATCAGTCTGCATTCCTCTGCGGTTCATTTCCTCCTCCTCTGAACTGTCAGAATATTGGTTAGGTGGTATAACACCTCGCCAGCCGGTCCAACGGACTTTTCACCCCGCACCCATTCACCCCGCTGGCCACATGGGTGTAAATTTCCGTCGTCTTCACATCATTGTGTCCCAGAAGCTCTTGGATCGTGCGGATGTCCGTTCCGCTTTCCAGCAAATGCGTCGCGAAGCAGTGTCGCAACACATGGCTTGTTACCCGTTTTTGGATTCCCGCCTTCCTCGCCGCACGCGTGATTGCCTCTCCATACACCTTCGGATGCAGATGATACCGCCGGACGATTCCGGATTCCGGATCGCGCGATAATTCCTCCGCCGGGAAAATCCAGAACCACTCGAAACGCTCACCCGCGCGGGACATTTTCCGCGCCAGCGCTCCGGGCAAGGCAACCCCGGGCACCCCGGCGGCGCGGTCCTTCTCATGCATCTGCCGCAGATCCTCCCAAATCCCATCAAGCGCCAGTCTCACCCGCTCCGGCAGAATGGTGACGCGGTCCTTGTCTCCCTTGCCGCCGTGAATCACCACTTGCCCACGCTCGCGGTCCACGTCTTTCACCCGCAAGCTCACCAGTTCCTTCAGCCGCAGGCCCGCCCCGTATTGCAACTCGCCTAAGCGGATCGATTGACAATTGATGAATGACGATTGATGATTTTAATCAAAGAATTGTCAGCCACCATCCGCAGTTTTTGTGCTGCTCACGAAGATGGAAATCAGCTCGTCGCATTCGGAGATGGCCGCATCGACTACCTTGTCCGCGACCATGAGTTTGCGCGAGATGATTTTGAGCCAGATCATCGTTTCCCTCAACTCCTTGAGCGAAATCTTCATTTTATGAATAAAATCCTTCCTCGATTCAGCGCTCCTTGCCTCCCCGTAGTTCGGTGCCGGTGACGTTCCGGAGCGAATCAACTGCCCCGCCACATGATTGCCCGCTTTAGTATTTGGCAACGCCTCCGTTACACCAATGATCGTTACCGCAAAGTCTATCAGCCGAGTCTCCAGTTCCTGTGGTTTCATCTCTTGATCTCAACTCTTCATCTTCCAAATCGAAATTCCAAAATCGCCAATCATCAATCGCCAATCATCACCGCCCGGGTTCCAACTGTTTTTTCTAGTTCGGTCAGATCCCTTGAGGCCTCAAGATCCGCTCTCCAGTCAGCGCATGAACGATTCATCTGAACAGTGTTCTCATGAAGGTCTGATAACAGGCAAGAGCCTTTTACATCCTTCGGTTTTCCCAATCATTAAGCATCGGTGACGGTAACCGATGCTTTAAGGAACGAACACCTAGCAGAAATGCCTGCTCTGGCCGCGATTTTCCGTTCAGTCATCAAGGAAATCAAGCATCGGTTACTGTCTGCCTAAATCGTTGGAAAAGGCCATGTTGCACGGATCCACATCAGAAATTCCTCGCCAAACCCACCTGATATCACACACCCTCCGACGGAACGAATTACAAAGTTCGGCAGAAATAAGAATACCATGGCAGAATGTCTTAGATTCATATGTAGAGCATGCGGCAAGACCATCGAGTCATGGTCGGACGGAAATCCATACTATATTGATGCCTCCATGACTAAGCAGTATGCCTACCACCCAGATCACGAGGGACTCGCCCTATGCACCGGAAATGACTCGCCCCATTTATGCCTCACATGCGGAAATGAATTCATGGTGGATTCCTGCGCGCCCGCAGAGCATTGTTCTAAATGTTCCTCGCTGGACATTGCTGGTACCTTCCAACTCGCTGGAAGAAATTGTCCCGCCTGTCCGGCTGGCTATTTCGAAATTGATCCAGACTTCGGTTGCATATCATGAGTAATCTCCAGAAACTAATCGACATTGGCTTTATAAAGGTAGGCAAGTGGAGTCGAACGCCGTCCGCCATCAAATTGTTTCTCACTGATTGTGCGGAGTCACCCAATGTCTTGTATTGCTTTGTGTCCGATGGTGCTGTTCTCTATCTTGGGAAAACTGTAAGCCCCCTGAAACAACGCCTGTATGGATACCAAAATCCTGGTCCAACACAGAGCACAAATATTAATGGAAACAAAAATATCAGAAGCCTGATTGCCGATGGTAAGGAAGTTGATATTTACGCGCTGCCAGACAACGGACTTCTTCATTTCGGGTGCTTCCATATCAATCTTGCGGCAGGACTCGAGGATAGTATCGTTAAGACCCTGAACCCAATATGGAACAAAACAGGAACTGTGAAAAAGCGTAATCAGTTGAATCAAAATGAGCCGAACAAGACGCTACATCCAACGGCGGATAACGCTCCTGTTTGAATTCAGGCTTCCTTCCCCGCCGTGGATGAGCTAGACGTTAGGCAAGAAAAAGAGAGCAAAGCAGAAATCCCTCGACTTTTCGCTTGACCAGAATAAATTGCGCCAGTGACTTTTTCCGCCGCCGCCGTTGCAAACGCATTTCTGAAGCTCGCGAAAGACTCTGGATCGGAGCTTTCCAACATGCAGCTTCAGAAGCTGGTGTATTTTGCTCATGGATTTACGCTTGCGCTTCTCGATAAGCCTCTGATTTACAGCGATGTCCAAGCGTGGCAGTATGGTCCTGTTTACCCCAAGCTTTACAAGAAGCTTCGCAGGTATGGATCTGGCCGCGTCACCGAACTCTTGGATTCCGAAGACGAGATTCCCGTCCCTAGTGATTTTTCCGAGGTGATTAAGGGGGTTTGGAAGGCATACGGAAGCATGAGCGCAGGTCAGCTTTCGGCCCGCACACACGCTCCAGATACCCCGTGGAGCCTTTCTTGGGCGGAAGGCGAATACACGAAGATTTCTGACGATAGGATTAAGGCTCATTTTAAGGGACTGTTGGTTGCATGAGTGAGGTCAGCGTGATTGAAGGTATTTTGGCGGCAGCTCGGAAAGAGCCTGTCGCTCCCCCTGCCGCTATTGAGAAGACGGAGGCCGACGAGCGACAATCTTTGGAGATCGCTCGGCTCTCGTTGGAAAATGAAGAGATCCGTTCCAGCCTTACACGTAACAGCAATATCCATTGGGCACGAATCATTGGATTGGCATTGCTGTTTATCCTTGTGGTGTGCTGGCTGACAACTATCTGTGTGTTCTTGTATCTTTCGGGAAGGCAATACGAAGGAAGCGAGAAGACTTTTTTGCAGCTTTCTGATCCTGTTGTAATTGCTCTTATAGGATCCACGACCGTCAATGTCATCGGGCTTTTCTACTTGGCGGCGAAGTGGCTCTATCCTAGCGCAAAAGAAGCCTAACAAGACGGTGGTGGACAACCGCCTACCCGCTCCGTGTTCAAGTTTTATGGTAATTACTGACATTTTCGTGTATTCAACGTGGCGCTCTCGGTAGGCGGTGCCACACCTCAGACGTTGGGCAAAAACTAAAACCTTATGACTAACCAGCACATCCCTGCGGCGTTTTCGATGCTCATCGAAGAGTTTGAGAGAGCCATTCACGAGATCAACAAGGACGGAGCGAGAGCCTTTGAAGAAAAGCGATATGATGACATTCCTGTTCTGACACAGAAGGCTAAGGACGCTGAATCATTTCAGTCACGTATCGTTACCCTTGAAGAAGAGTGGTTATCTGTCACAGAGCCTCCAAAAGAACAAAAAGACAAGAAGGGCAAATGGACAAAACAAGCCCCAGCTACGCCTGTGGCATTTCATACAGCCTGTATTACGAGGGCCGCCGCATATTTGAAGACAGATTTCACTAAGCAGACTCGCTCCTCATTCGTCAGTAAAGATGGTCAGATTGCGCTTGTGGTTTCTGTTTCTCGTGAGCATGACAATGGAAGTCAGAAGTTCTGTTGGTTCAGCTTTCATCCCTACCAAGCGGAGTTTCTCGCATCGAAGCCGAAAGGGTATTTGCTACTCGGCTGCGCCTCACCAGACAGAGTTCTATTGATTCCTTTCTCCGACTTCATGCCATGGAGCAATAAACTGAACAAGTCTGTTCGAGAGGATGAATCATACTATTCGCATATTCGAATTGTTACGGATGATGGTGGATACAGACTCAAGCTTGAGGGACGCGGGAATCAGGTAGATGTCGGCAAGTATCAGATCAAAACAAAATGAAGAAGCCCAACAAGACGAGACACAGCAACCCCTATCAGCCGCCCTGTTTACATGCTCTACCGTAGTTTAACCTAAACCCTGTGATCGACGTACGCCGTCGCTGACAGGGTTGCGTGCTCTTTGACGTTGATATGGCTGAGTTCTTGTCAAGTGGGTATAGTTCTTTTTTCCTATCATTTTGATGGGTTCTATTTGGATTAGTAACAACAGAGTAGAAACGAGGAGCGGGGCGGGTGATGCGATTTCGCGCAGACGGGTATGCT
>JANYFB010000096.1 GCA_025362955.1 Akkermansiaceae bacterium | reverse complement strand
ATCCTCCACCACTGACGTCAGAAACCGCGTCGCCATTTCCACATTCATCACCTCCCGCTCCCCGCCGGCGAATACTGCATACCGTGCCGCCCAAGCCCCATAACATTGTTTGGTGCGCCGGGCTAACCCTCGCCTGGACCCAGCCGAATGCACCGCAGCCCTCACTCGTTCCGCCACACTCCGGTGGTCTGCCCCCGCCTCCGCACACGCTGCCAGCCAGTTCAGATACCATTGAATGGCTGCTTCCCACTGTTCCAACTGCCAATCCTCTCGCGTTACCCCCTCACGCAGGACTTCCGCCTTCCAAAACGCCCGTGCCGCCACTCGGCCTGCCTCCAATTCATACCGCAGGCGGAAGTTCTCAAACCACTCCAGCAGCACCAGAAATCCCGCTCGTTCCCGGTCGGATAATCCACGAAACTCCGAAAGATCCTTCCTCCAACACCACCGTGATTTCGACGCGTTCATCAACACAAAAAGGAGATTTCAGCCACCGAAGTCAAACAGAAAACTGTTCTAGTGAACATTATTTTGATCTACAACCCTCCGGCACCCCTCCCGGCCCGTGATATCCGTTAGGTTGGATTCCCCCTTGTGCCAGCGCCTTACAATGACCGGATATCCGCCTAAAAATCCAAAATTTCCTTGCCACATCAAGGATTCCTTTCCAAAACTATTCCAAGTAGTCTTCCCGGATATCACTTCCCGAGGCGCTACGAACAACACTGTTGTGCAGAAATAATTCAGAATTGACCTCGCGATCACTTTTACTAATTTTACTATTCATAATTTATGGATTCGATATTCTTGTGGTGGATATTTTGCGCCATTATCGGCGGTGCGATTGGATCAACTAAGGGACGTACGGGGGCTGGGGTAATATGGGGCGGAATGCTTGGCCCGATTGGGATACTCGTCATCCTCTGCATGGGTTCTGTGGACAATTCTCCAAAATGTGGGCACTGCGGGGCGCGTATACCCGTGGGACAGAATACTTGTGGCGTTTGTCAGCGACATATCCGATTCCCTGAACGCCCCCCTTTTGTCGCAACGCATATTGAATCCAAGGTTTGCCCTGCTTGCGCCGAAGAAGTGAAGGAAGCGGCGAAGATATGCAGGTTTTGCAACCATACCTTTGCGCTCCCCACTCCAATCCCGCCAAAGCCTTCCCTTCCGCCTCTCGAAAGGATTATCAAAAGTGAATATTTTTACCAGATTGCGGGCGGGGTCCATCAAGGCCCCGTTGGACCCGATGAGATTGGGCGTTTGATTCAGAACAAAAAGCTTGGACCTGACGACCAGATTCGGCTTCCACAACAAGGCTGGCACAAGGTTTCGGATATTAATTTTACGTGATTCGGCTTCATTGCCGTATTATTATTTTCCGTAAATCTCACGCACGTTCCTTGCGGCTTCCAGAGATTCACCAATGGAAAGGCCCTTCTGCCGTTCAAAGTTTCTTGCTTCCGTAGGCGTGATGTCACCCAAGTTGCCAGCCTTGACCTTGTTCATGGCACTTTCCGCGCTTTGAGCACTTTCAAGCCATTCCCTTCCCGCAGCGGTTCCACCACCTGTTTCCTTAACCTGTGTGGCTGAATATAGTGCCCCTACAACTGCCGCGACACACGCGGGCAACAAGGTCGCTGTTATCGCCGCACGTAGCGCAGGAGACCCTTCAAATAAATCGTAGTCCTGCCACATGTATTCGTTTATCGCCTTGCAAGTGTCCCATAGAGGCGGGAAGACGGCCTCTACCACAGACCAAAGAAAGTTTCTCAAAATTGCGCCGAAAAGGAATACGACTGTTATCGGCAGGCTTGCCGCTCGCCAATTCTGCGAGATTTTTCCCAATACGATAGTCACTCCGACAAGTATGCAGAGAAAAACGACGAGTAGAAAAACAAGGGCAAAAAATGCACGCAGGAACGGGCTGGCAATGCCATTTCGATCTAAGAATTTTTGATAAAAATGCGGGATGATGAGCGGAGACGGCGGCTCAGAGTCTGGTTCCATTTTTCAAGCAGTTGAAATTGAATTGTTAGAATCCTGTTTCGGCTGTCGCTTTCTGCTTCTCAGTCATTTTTTCGGACACTGCAATGTCCATGATCGTCAATATAGAACGCTCCTTGTTTCCCTCGAAAATAAAATATCTTCCAGCCTCTACAAATCGCCAAGTGGCGGAAAAGCTCTTATCATCTTCTTTTTTTGCATTATCGGCTTTGCCAATTCTAGCCACAATTTTTTCTGCTAGAATAGAAGCTCCCCCCATTTTGTCGATGCGCGCCGGAAAATACCACACAAAGATGCTCATTAGCTTTCCATCCAAAAAAGCAAAGTCTAAACCGTCGGTGTTTGTCGTTTTGTCCACGCGGTAGTATGCAAGGCCGATCTTCTTATTTGATTCCTTTTCGACATAAACGAGAGACGGCCATTTAGCGCGAATTGATTCCAGAGTTGCAGTGAGGTCAATTCCCTCAACCTTGAACTCTTTCGCCGCTTTGACCTGTTCTGGCGTGTTGTCGTCAGCAAGGGCCGTCGTTGCGCTTGTCACCAAGGCAATAGCGAATAAAGCGATATTTTTAATTTTCATTTTCGGTATGTGGTTTCGCTTTCGGTTAAAGCTGAATGGCTGTTGCACACTTGGGGCAAGGAACAACGCCACCCGCAATGGCTTCCTCTGGCTTAAAGAAGCGGGTTTTACAGGAAGGGCAAAGGAAGCTGGCTACAGAGTGGCCGCAATGCTTGCAGACCTTGGCACCTATCAGAACGCGTTCGGCGCAATGCGGGCATTTTTTGGTCTTTTTCTTATCAAGCTCCTTTGTGCTTTTGAGACAACAGGCAATGACAAGGCCAATCGGCCCTAGGAGCAAACACCATAAGGCGCAGGCTCCGGCTCTGCCGTTTGAGATGCCTACGGCTATGCCGATGAGCAACCAGACGATGCACCAGACAGCGAATTCCATGGGCGGCATTCTTTCGCTATAGCGGAAACCATGTCAAGCCCAAAAGCCCCCTAGCGTCGAAGGGTGAGAATCAATGAGCGCGCCGACAAACTCACCGAAGTTTTGAGGCTTGAGATTACCAAACGAAGAGAGGCGGCAGGACTGTCAAAAAATGAAACCGCAAGTAGGGCGGCACTCTCTGTTTCCTTCGTCTCCGACTTGGAACATGGGAAGCGGCGTCCGACCGTCGAAACCTTGTCCAAACTAGCTTGGGTGTTCGGAACTACGCCTAGTGAAATTCTGGCCGAGTGCGAACGCCAACTTGGCGATTGAGCCTCCGCTCAACCATTCTGGAAAATTCGATCCAGATTCGTTTTTGACAAGCGACACCCTCTTGGTGGAACAAGGAAGGGCGTCGGAATCCTAAAACGCTCTACGGCCCCCTATGGACGCCGGATTTCCGGGAATTAAAAATGGATTAGAATTTATTTTTGGGGCCTGTAGCCTTCGCCGTTCCAATGACGCCCTTTGAAATTCGCTGGTTAGCGTTGGGACGCGTTTGCGTCCGATCAATGAGAAATCAATGATGATCTGTTAGGCGTTTTCAGCCCGCCTCTGTAAAGCATTGTAATTAATAGAGTTACAGAGCCGGCTGCGAGAGTCGAACTCGCGACCTACTGATTACAAATCAGTTGCTCTACCACTGAGCTAAGCCGGCCAATGACCCTCGGGTCGGGAGAAGTATCCCCATTCTCAACCAGTCGGGAAGCGTAAATTTGCAAGTTGGGCGGATTTGTGCCGATACCAACTTAGGATTCAACTCCTAACAGACCATCAATTTGCTGATTCCGTGACCACGGGCTTGTCATCAAGTATGACCTTGGTCTTCGCCCATTCGTCACCCAAGCGACGCCCACTTTCCGGCTTGTCCTCGCGGGTGAGCAGGACAACTAACTCCACGAGTGCAAAAAACGGAATGATCAAGACTCCGTTACGGACCAGCGCGGCCTGCCAATCGTTCACCAGCGATTTCCCCTCAAGCGTTACTGCTTTCAACTTCATCGCTTTTTTCCCAACACTTTGGCCTTTTAGAAATGGTAGCGAGTCGCGAGTTACCATGTAAGCAATCCCGGTTAGCCACGCGAGGCGATGCGCGAATCCTGGTAAAATGAGACCCAGACCGATCATAATGCCGCTCGATACCAAGGAGTCGATCACCGCCGCCGCGATCCGCGTGCCGAACGGAGCAATACCCTTGGCGGGAGGCTCGATTCCCCCATCCTCTTTGAGGAGATTTACCTTCACTGCCGAAGTTTCAGGTAAATTGCTCAGAGGCGAGGGCGGTGGTGGTGGGGGGGGCGTGAGGTCAGGCGGCGGGATGTTCAGCGCAGATGACCGTGCCGATTTTGCGTCCAAATATTTTTCCGGTTCCTGATCCATGGTTGGGGTAGTTCTAAGTGAGTTTCGCGAAAACTTTGTGACCTATTACGCAACATTACGAGCGTTTCTCACGCATATTTATCATCCTGCCGACGTCCAATGGTCGCAAGGATAGGAGCACATGAAATGCCAAGATCAAGTGTCAGGTCTATCAGATCGACAAAGACCGAACAGCGAGAAATTTCAATCGAAGTGCGGCCTCCGGGCGTGGGATTGCCGAAGAGTTTCTCGCACTTTCATTCCACTGGATTCATTGCAGTATGGGCAGCGAAACTGGTTTTTGAAAAGAATGGCCATCGCAACCCGCAGCCGATGACTTCCCAAGAATGTCCGGGCACGCCGATGTTTCATGCACTGTTTGGGCGCAAGCACGGGAGTTGCGCAGAGCGGGCAACCCGTGCGTGCTGCCGCCAACCACTGTGCCACCACTAAAAACAAGATGACTATGAAAGCGATCAATCCCATCATGGTGAGACGGTGGTTTTGAGTAATCAGCGAGTGAACCAGCACCCCGACAGCGATTATCGCGAAAAAGCAGTTACCTAACAACAGGAAAGCAGCCAGGCGAAGGCGTAAAACAGCAGTTAGGGAACGGTGGCGATGCATATTTTGTCGAGCCTTGGGAGCCTATCACGCGTTTCCCGCCGAGCAAATGGATTTAAGTTGGAGCGAGGAAACCCGCTTGATCGGAGCGCGAAATGAGTGGCAGATCGGGGCAGCCACGGCTTTGATCACCTGCGGGGATGGAACTCCCCTGAACGCAACCTGCAACCCATGAGTATTTCCGCCACCGCCCATCGCCTTGAAGCCGCCGTTTGTTCTATCGTGCGCGGTCAACCGGAAGTGGTCCGTCGCGTCTTAGCCTGCATGATTTCCGGAGGCCACGTTTTGTTAGAGGACGTGCCGGGAACCGGTAAAACTACTTTGGCAAAGGCTATTTCAAAGGCCATCGGTGGCGCGGTTTTCAAGCGGGTGCAATTCACACCTGACCTGCTTCCGTCTGATATTCTCGGGATTTCGGTTTTCGATCCGCGATCGCAGGAATTCCGATTTCATGCCGGTCCGGTCTTCACTGACATCCTCCTCGCGGATGAAATCAACCGCGCCTCCCCCAGAACCCAGAGCGCGTTGTTAGAGGCGATGGGAGAACGGCAGGCCACCATTGATGGAAAGCGTTATGATCTCGACAGCATCTTTTTCGTCATAGCCACCCAGAATCCAGTGGAATTTCGGGGCACCTATCCCCTGCCGGAAGCGCAGATGGACCGGTTCGCGATGCAGTGTTCGTTAGGATATGTAAGCGCTGCGGAAGAAGCCGCGATTCTATCAGACCAAGCGGGGACGCACCCTGTGGACCTGCTCGAGCCAGTGGTCAGCCGGGAGGAAATCCTTGAGCTGATGGCGGCCGCGCGGCGAGTGCGGTTCAGCGAGGAACTCCGCCACTATGTCGTCGCGCTGGTCGGGGCGACCCGAGGACACCCGGCGATCCAGCTAGCCGCCAGCCCCCGTGCGTCCTTGGCCCTGATGAAGGTCTCCCAAGCGCTGGCGGTTTTTCAAGGTGACGATTTTGTATCACCGGAGCTGATCCAGTCGGTCGCGGCGGATGTGATCGCCCACCGGATGGTCCTAGCGCCCGAGGCGAAATATTCAGGTGCGGGTGCGCGCCAGATGATCGCCGACATCATTGAACAAACGCCGGTGCCAGTCTAAGTTCCCGAGTCGATGAGTTCCCATCCACCATCGCCCGGAAAAAGCTTGGATTGCCGTTTGCACCAACTGTATTTCCGGGGAGCCGGAATCCATCATTTCGTCGCCCGCCGATGCCGTCCTGCGGGAATCGCATTGGGAATTGTCCTTGTTTTGGCAGCCTGTCTCGGCATCGGGCACGAGCAAAGTTCGACCTATCAGCTTTTTTCTCTCAGTCTGGGAATGATCGTGATCGGCATACCCTGGGCGATGAGCCGCCGGGCCACGGTCGAGGCGAAACGCGAGTTGCCTCGCTTCGGTACGGCGGGCGAGCCGCTGCGCTACACCGTGCAAGTTTGGCATCATGGCAAGGGCCGTCTCAAGCGTGCGTGGCTGGCGGACTCCCCGCCCGATCCCCGACCGCGTCTCGAAGATTTCACACTGCTCAGAGAACCCGGCGAGGAAGAACGAAACGGTTTTGATCGGCGGCTTGCTTACTTCCGCTGGCAATGGCTCCTGATAGGAAATCGATTGTTTTCAGGCGGCTTTTCCAATGATCCTTTGGATCTCAAGCGCGGCGAGCTAGCGCGGATCGCCATCGAACTCACGCCGCTGCGTCGCGGGGTCATCCGTTTCGATGATTTACGCGTGCTCCTTCCCGATCCCTTTGGCCTATTTCAGCGGTGCCGGAAAGTAAAAGCTCCGACCGCGACCCTCACCGTGTTGCCTCGTCGCTTCCCGCTGCCTCCCATCGAGCTGCCGGGCGGTGCGGCATTTAAAATGGCGGGCGAGTCTAACACAAACTCGATAGGTACCGCGGGCGAGTTCGTCGCGCTGCGGGATTATCGACCCGGTGATCCGCTACGTCAGATTCATTGGAAAAGTTGGGCACGCACCGGACGGCCTATCGTGAAGGAGTTAGAAGATACCTACTATCCTCGCTACGGGCTGATTGTGGACACGCTATCCTGTGACCGGACCGACCATCAATTTGAAGAGGTCGTCTCCGTGGCCGCCTCGTTCGCCGCATCCATCGACACCAGCGAATCCTTGCTGGATCTGATGTTCATCAAAAACGAAGCCCACCTCGTGACTGCGGGACGGGGCTTGGAACGTGCGGAAAAACTGCTGGAAGTCCTCGCCGGAGTGACTCCCGAACGCATGGAGAATTTCAACGCTCTTGCTCAACTCGTGATGCGCCATCGCGATGACCTAACCTCCTGCCTCGTGATTTTTAACGGCTGGGATGAGGCGCGTGCGGAATTCCTTCAGACTCTAACACGGGGAGGTATCGTGTGCGCCCCCATCATCATCGGCAAGGGATCAACTCCGGCGGGCGTGCCGGGACATTGGCTGGAATCTGGTCAAATCGCCCGCGATCTCCAGCGCCTGCCCATGCGGCTTGGCAACACATTCTAACCCTATCAGGCCATTTATCAAATCCATCCGCCTCCCCGGTTCATCCTCGGCGCATCGCTCCTTTTCTGGGGAATGATGACGGGAAGACCGCTGACCGGTATCCTGTTAGCATTCATCGTCGAGAGCGCCCATTGGACAAAATTGCGTTGGGATTTCGACGAAGAAGACTGCGGACGGGCATGGCAGCTTACCACCATCGCGATTGGACTGGCTTCGCTGTTAATCTATCTGGATACGAGTCTGATCAATGCGATGCCCATCGTCCTGACATGGCTGCCGCCGCTGCTGCTGCCGATGCAGTTCGTGCAATCCTACGGGCTGAAAGATTCGCTGCCGGTCAATACCTTTTCCTTCCTCGCGAAACACCGGCGGCGGCGGAATCTCCGGCTCGGACTCAGCGGATCGGTGATTCACATCAATTTCGGCAACCTTTATTTCGTCACGATTCTGATGGGCTCCACCATGGGCACTGACGCAAACGGGTGGTTCTTTCTACCCGGCATCATCGTCCTCACTGGCTGGCTGCTTCTGTCGGCGAGCGGAAGCCGACCGCTTGCATTATTCATCGCTTTATCCGTCGCTGGCTGCCTTGCGGTGGCCGGGCAGTTAGGCCTGAACGAATTGCAGACATGGCTAGGAAACCGAGCTTCGGGACGGTCTGCGTTCGATCCTAATTCCGTGAGCACCATGGTCGGCAGGCCCGGAACGGTTGCCCTCTCACCGGACATCGTATGGCGTCTCCGCCCGGCTCCTAACACCTCACCGCCCGCCTTGTTGCGCACTGCCACTTATAACAATTACGGTCCTAGCTCGTGGGATTGTCGGCCATCGACTGACAAGCATTTCAAGGATCTGGACACCCGGCTTTTTGAAAATGATCCTTACTTCATCCTCGCCCAAGGCACCGGTGAGCAAGCCCAGCTCCAAGCGGTCGGGAAAAATTTGCCCCGTTTTAATCTGCGGGGAGCGGCTTCTGCAGAAACACCGCTTGCCCTCCCCGGCGACGGGGCCAGCCTCCGCGACTTCGAGTTGGACGGAATCGAACGCAATTCCTTCGGGACTGTCCGGGTTTTCCCCAAACATTCCGTGATCGAAGGGACGGTGCTGTGGAAAGGAAAAACCAGCCCGGAAAATCCTCCCATATCGATAGCGGACTTGGACATTCCCATTCCCGAACGCGAAATGCTCAAAGGCGTGGTGAATGAACTTCACCTCGACGCCGCGCCGACCCTCGAAGACAAACTTGCAATCATCCGCACATGGTTTCAGAGGGAATTCCGATATACCCGGGAGCTGACCATTTCCAGTTCAGGCTCCGTCTTCACCAAGCCCACCGCGATGGCCCAGTTTCTAACAATGTCGCGGGCCGGGCATTGCGAATATTTCGCCAGCGCCGCCACCCTGATACTTCGCGAGGCGGGAATTCCCGCGCGCTATGCGACCGGCTATGCGGTGATGGAGCGCGATGCGAAACACGCCGAGTTCGTCATCCGAGGCATCCACGGTCACGCTTGGTGCCGGGTGTGGGATGCCGCTAACAGTCAGTGGACCGATTTCGACACGACACCGGGAACCTGGCTGGAAACCTTACCACCGAAGGACACTCTGAAGCAACGTTTCAACGATGCGGTGAAACGGCTGCGAGAGGACTTTTTCCTCTGGAGAAATCGCCCGGCCAATCGCCTTGCAGTGACACTCTTCATGTCAGCCATCGGCCTCGGAGTCTTGGGATTCGTATTGAAGCGACTGTGGAAATCCAAGCGAAGGCTGGAGGCGGAAAAATCGTTCATCGGTTATGAAGGTCCAGTAATCCGGACTCCGCTCCACGCCCTTGAAGCCCAGGCGGAAAAGCGTCTTGGCCCGCGTCCACCGGGCCTGCCGTTTGGCACGTGGCTACTGCGTTTGCGACCGGGTCTGCGGGCATCTAACGCACTGGACGAGGCCATCGAGATCCATCAACGGCTACGTTTCGATCCCGCCCCCCCATTACCAACCGAGCGGGAGAAACTGACGGAACTCGCGAGGCAGTTAGAATCGGAAATCAAGCGTGGGTGAAATCTCAAGGAGCGTGGGCATCTTGGCCACAAGTTTCAGGACCGGAAGACTTGTGGGCAAGATGCCCACACTCCTTGCTCACTTGGCGGCAGCGATGACGTGATCCTTGGTGATGCCAAGTTCCTTGAAGACCACGTCGCCCGGAGCACTCATGCCGAAGCGATCAATGCCGATGGCCTTGCCTTCGGTGCCGACGTATTTCCACCAGAGATCGGTCACTCCGGCTTCGATCGAGATGCGCTTGGTAACAGCCTTGGGCAGCACACTTTCGCGATATTCGGGACTTTGGCGCTCGAAGCGCTCGAAGCATGGCATGGAAACCACGCGGACTCCTGCACCCAGCTCGGCCGCGGCGGCCATGCAATATTGGACCTCGGAACCGGTGCCCAACAAGATGGTTGTTAGTTCGCCGGTTTCCTGATGGGCGATGTAGCCGCCACGGAGGACACCATCACGGCGGACATCGACGGAAAGCGAGTTCATCAACGGGATCGCTTGGCGTGTTAGGATAAGCGCCGTCGGCCCGTCGGTGCGGGACATGGCGGCGACAAATGCTCCCGCCGTTTCCTCAGCATCGCCCGGACGGATCACATCAAGGTTCGGGATTACGCGCAGACCGCTTACTGTTTCCACGGGCTGGTGAGTGGGTCCGTCTTCGCCAACGCCCACCGAGTCATGGGTGAAAATGTAAGTAACCGGGAGATGCGACAAGGCTGCGAGACGGATCGAGCCGCGGAGGTAATCGGCAAAAACCAAGAAGGTTGCGCCGCTTGGACGGAACAGGCCGTCATAAGCGATGCCATTGCAGATCGCTCCCATCGCATGTTCGCGGATGCCGAACCAAATGTTACGACCTAACGGATTAGCGGCGGAAAAATCTCCGCCGTCCTTGAGATAGTTCTTGGTGGAGCCGAAAAGATCCGCGCTGCCGGTGAGGAATTGCGGGACCGCCTTAGCCACGGCGTTCACCACCGTGGACCCGGCAGAACGAGTGGCGTCCTTGTAATCCGCAGGGAAGGCCGGAATTTTTTCCACGAGATCAAGCGGCACGGACTGCGCGACACCGCCTGTTAGCTGGGAGGCCAGATCCGGGTTTGCCTTCGACCATGCGTCGTAAGTCGCCTGCCACGCCTCGAACTCGACCTTGGACGCAGCTTTTTTTCCCGCAAAAAACGCCTGGGTTTCGGGAGATACGTAGAAATGCTCTTCGGCAGGGAGTCCAAGTCCGGCACGGGCGGCGTCGATGAATTTCGCCCCACCTTCGCCATGGCCTCTGGCGGTTCCGGCGACTTCGGGGATGCCTTTGCCGATTAATGTTTTCGCAATGATCACCTTCGGGCGGCCATTTTTGTCACCCTTGGCCTTTTCAATCGCGGCGGCGACGGCGTTCAGATCTTGCCCATCAATGGTGATCGCATCCCAGCGTTGGGAGGTGAAATATTGCTCGGCGTCCTCGCCCTGAGTGAGCACGGCCATGGCATCGAGCGTCACATCATTGGAATCATAAATGAGGATGAGGTTATCAAGGCCATTGTGACCCGCGAAGGCGATGGCTTCCTTGGCGACACCTTCCTGGAGGCAGCCGTCGCCATGGATGCAGAAAATGTGCTGGTCGAAAATCGTGTGCTCGGCGGTGTTATAGAGAGCGGCGGCGCGTTTTCCAGAAAGCGCGTAGCCCACGGCATTTCCCACGCCTTGGCCGAGCGGTCCGGTCGTTGCTTCAACGCCGGGAGTTTCATGAAACTCGGGATGCCCAGGGGTGATCGAGTGGAGGGCGCGGAAGTGTTTCACATCATCGCGGGAAACCGCGTAGCCGGAAAGATGCAGCCAGCCGTAGAGAAACATCGAACCATGGCCTGCCGAAAGCACGAAGCGGTCGCGGTTGAGCCATTTCGGAGCGTCAGGATAATAGCGCATGGACTCGCCGAACAACACTGCGCCGATCTCGGCACAGCCCAGCGGAAGCCCAAGATGGCCGGAATTACAGGCATGGACGGCATCCATGGCGAGGCCACGGGCTTCATTGGCGGCTTTTGCAAGCAGGGTCGTATTCATGAGATCATTGCTCCGCCTTGATTTCGTGGGACGAAGTGCGAAAACACTAGAAAACTCCGACCTGTTGACAAGCAAGCATTCGCTTTTGTCCCGACCTTTGCGGGAATCCCGCTCATTTCCCGCATGATTCCCGCACTCGGGAAATTTTTCCCTGAAAAACCTTGCAATGACCTGTCCGGTGAGCTTCTTTTCCGCCCGCTTCGCGACACACGACCCGTTCGTCTATCGGTTAGGACTCCAGGTTTTCATCCTGGCAAGAAGGGTTCGACTCCCTTACGGGTCGCCAAATCCACCAGCCTCCGCCCAGCGGGGGCTTTTTGGTTTTAAGATCGGTCGCACCTTCATTTTCCCCAAGTGACCGCCCTCCAAAAAGCCGAATCTATCCGAGTCCGAAAAGGTGGACGCCGGATCGCAGCGCTGACGGCCTACGATTACCCGAGCGCCCGGTTACTCGATGAAAGCGGAGTGGATGTCCTACTCGTCGGTGATTCCCTCGGTATGGTGGTGCTCGGCTTCCCGGATACGACGCAAGTCACTCTCGATCACATGCTGCACCACGTCGCTGCCGTTGCCCGTGCCCAGCCACAGGCGCTTATTGTTGGCGACCTGCCAATCCATACTTACGACACACCCGAGCAAGCACTGGAAACCGCCCGCCGCCTCGTCGCCTCAGGCGCGGAAGCTGTGAAGCTCGAAGGTGGCCTCCGGCAAGCGGAAAAAGTCCGGGCGATTACCGAGGCCGGCATCCCCGTTATGGGCCACATTGGAATGCTTCCCCAGCGGGTGATCGAGGAAGGCGGCTATCGGAAAAAAGGCAAAACTCCCGAGCAGGCCCAAGCGATCCGCGAAGGCGCGCAGGCACTCATCGACGCCGGGGCTTTCGCCTTAGTCCTCGAATCCATCATTCCGCAAACCGCCCGATTGCTTACGAATTGCCTCTCAGTTCCCACCATCGGCATCGGCTGCGGGCATGGTATTTGTGATGGAGAAGTCGCGGTGATCACCGATCTGCTAGGCTCCTATCCCTGGTTCGTTCCGCCCTTCGCCAGAACCGGCGCAGACGTGGCGGGCATCACCCGCGAGGCCGTGGTCCGCTACATTTCACAAGTCAGGGGAGACTGATGAGAAATGCTGCTCTATATCCACATTCCTTTCTGCCACCGGATTTGCCCTTACTGCTCGTTTTATAAACACACGCCCGGAACGACTCCCATCGGCAGCTTTGTCGATGCCCTAACTGCCGAGGCGAAATCGCGGCTAACCGAAGCCCCGCGCACGATCTATCTGGGTGGCGGCACTCCGAGTATGCTATCGCCCGGCCATTTGACGAAACTCTTCACCGCGCTACACGCCGCCATCGACTTTTCAAAACTTGATGAGGTTACCCTCGAAGCGAATCCAGCCACCTTCGACGCGGCAAAAGCCCGGCTCTTCCGCGAACTCGGCGTCACCCGCGTTTCGTTAGGCATCCAGTCCTTTACCCCGCATGTCTTGGAAATCCTTGGCCGCGAGCACTCGGTTGCGCAGGCCGACGAGTCAGTTAGAATCTTGCGCGAGGCTGAAATCCCATCGGTAAATATCGACCTGATGTTCTCCATCCCCGGCCAATCGAAAGCCGACTGGGAGCAAACGTTAGAGCATGTAATTTCGTTAGAGCCGGACCACGTTTCCGCCTACAATCTCACCTACGAGGAGGATACCGCTTTTTTCGAATCGCTGCGCCGGGGCGAGATGCGCGAGAACGAGGACCACGATGCCGAATTTTTCCACCTCGCCGACGAGCTTCTAACTGCCACTGGTTTCGACCATTACGAAACCTCAAACTACGCCCTGTCCGGCCACCACTCCACCCACAACCAAGGCTATTGGCGCGGCGAGGATTACCTCGGTCTCGGCCCCTCCGCCGTCTCCACGCTTGATGGGATCCGTTGGAAAAATGTCTCGGATACCGTCCGCTACGTCACGCAAGTTCAAGTGATCGGACATGCTCTAACCGAATCAGAAACTCTCAATGACGAAGCCCGCCGCCTCGAACGCATCGCCCTCGGACTGAGAACTCGGGAGGGCATATCGCTAAAGCTCCTCAACCCCGAAGCACGACAGCGTGCGGCCCACCTTGCCACAGAAGGTTTAGCCCGCATCGAAGGAGAACGGCTGATTCTGATCCACCACGGTCGCGCCTTGGTCGATCCTATCGCGGCGGAGGTGGTTTGAAGCTGGAGCGTCTGGCTCAAAGACAATTTCGCGATGGGACTCACCACCGGAAAATCCAAATCCCTGGCGCACTCCGGTCATTTCTTCTGAGATGCGACCGCCAGCCGTCCGCACGATGAACGGTTTTTCCACCTCGGTTTCGCCATTAAAATCTTGCGGGTGTTGGCAGGCGAAAAGCGTGAACAAGGGCGGTAAAGTTTCACGCGGGATCACGTCCCTCAAGCGGGTCACCCTGAGTCCCGCAGAGGCGATTTCAGCCAATGCCCGCTGCTTTTGAGGCGAAGGAAAACACAGGACGAACCAACCACCCACATCGAGATGGGACCGAGCCGCTTTGGCATAGTCGCCCACATCGCCGCGCAGTTCGAAGCGGGCATGGGCTTTTTGTGAATCCTGCGGAAGCACTCCGGTCCCCAGCGGGAAATAAGGCGGACTGCCGGTGACGAGTGGGAATTTCCGGTTTAGTGCCAGATCACGCAAATCTCCTAGCGAACAATCCACCCGACCGCGGAGGCCGTTGAAATCAAGGTTTGTTTGCAGCAAGCGGTAACTGATTTCCTGAGCTTCCACACAAGTCAGCCGTGCCTCCGACCCCATACCCCACAGGGTCAACAAGCCCACCGTGCCGATTCCCGTTCCGAGATCGAGATGCTGCCTAACAGGAGGCGAAACCTGAAGCGCATACCATGCCGTCAAAACGTCATCTGCGGAATGCCGGTGGCCGCCTTTTCGCTGGGCAATCAACCAGCCAGTTGGGGCTCCCGCATCGTCCTGCCAAGCTTCGCGATCCGTTAGCCCATTCGGGCCCGTCAAGGCATCGAGCGTAATCCGTTCCCCAAGTTCGTTCTCGAGGCATTGGCGCTCCCGTCGCCAGCGGTCCATGCCGGTCGGGGGAGGTAGGGTTTCGGAGGTCATCGGGTGGGCGCAGTCTCTTCAGCATTGGCCGCGCGGAAAAGCCGGAATTTATCCGCTTTCTCGTTTCGGGCATATCGAAGAATGCCAGGGATGCTTCAGTTAGATAACACCACGCGACGGCACGCGGTTTTGGTGATTTAGCTACTGCGGACAGTGGACAGCAGCGGGATCAACCTTAAGGCGTCGTATCCCTTATTAATTTACCTCTATGATGAGAAATCTGGTTTTGTCGGTCACCCTGGCGTGCGGCCTTGTTGGAAATGCCTTTGGCTATGGCAATGCAGGCCACCAAGCCATCGGAACCATTGCCGAGCATTACCTGGCAAACACCCGTGCCGGCCGCGAAGTCAAAAACCTGCTCAAGCCAGGCGAAGGACTCGACCGTGCTGCAACATGGGCTGATCGTGCCAAACTTCCTGAGAAATATCTCACCGACGAGATGAAAGGATTCGTCACAAGCAATCCAGAACACCACAGCTACCATTTCTGCGACGTCCCATTTCAGGAAAAAGCCTACCACGAGGGAATCACAGGAAGCAATTCGCATGACATCGTTCACACCCTGCGAATCTGCATTCAGGTGCTGCAAAGCCCCGAGACGAGTCCCGAGAACCCGCTCAAAATCAACAAGCGCGTCGCCCTGATGCTGATCGCTCATTACATTGGCGATCTCCACCAACCACTCCACGTCGGCTGCAGCTACGTGGATGAGGAAAATCATTTCGTCGATCCTGAAAAAGGAGCCAAGGGCCAAGCCGACGCCGGAGCGAATTATTTTCGTTTCACAAAAACCACCACCCTCCATGGCTATTGGGATACGCAGACTGTCAAACTCGCTCGCGATCATGCAGCGAAGGAAGATTTCCCCACCTATCTGGTCGCTCATTTCCCTCCGATGCCTGGTTGGGACGCCAAGGGACCGCTGGGAACATGGCCAGAACAATGGGCCAACGACACCCTCGGTCTCGCCAAGCAATGCTTCGAGGGGATCAAGCTGAGTAATCGAACCCTTGTCCCCAAGGACGACAAAAACGAGGAACACTTCGAGTGGAAAGTCGCCCTAACACCCGGTTATGCCGAGAAATCACGGGACATCGTGGAACTGGAACTTGCGAAAAGCGGCTACCGACTCGCAGCCCTGCTCAAGGCCATCTGGCCTGAAGTCGCCGTTCCAAAGGATTAAAGCGTGGTCGTTTACGGATCTAACTGCCACCGCCAACGACTTCTTCGCGAAGCCCTAACAACTGAGCGGCTATGCTGATGGCAATTTCTGACGGATCATTGCCACCAATGGCAAGGCCGACGGGGCAAAGGATTTTTTCTAGCAGTTTTTCAGCAACACCATCGTTCTTCAGTTCACGCAGAAGGACGGCACGCTTTGAGGCACTTCCAATAACTCCCAGGAAGGGAACATCCGGGAAACGCTGGAGCACTTCTCTGAGAACGGGTTGATCGCAGGAATGACCTTTGGTGATGGAAATAACAAACGACTTGGGGCTGAGAAATTTCACTCCATCTTCAAAAGATTCCAGTAGATGGAGTTTTACATTTCCACGTTCGGGAAATTTCGCCAGCCAATCGGCGCGCGTGTCAAATACATCGATGCGACACGCGAGTGTCGCCAGAACCGGGACGAGGGCCTGGGAAACATGGCCGGCGCCGAAAATCGCGATATGCCAAGGTTCACTGGAAGGAACCCTTTCAAACAGGAAAGACATTTCGCCGCCGCAAGTCATGCCCACATCGTGTTGCAGATTCCATGTTAGAGTGAGGCAGGGCATGGCTTCGGCTAGAAAAAGTGTCGCTTGTTCGACGGCCTTTGCCTCCACTTTTCCGCCGCCCAGATTTCCCGCGACCAATCCCCCGGCGGTCACGATGGCTTTCGCCCCGACCTGACCGGGCACGCTTCCGCGCACGGCGGTGATGGTGATTACCACCGCATCTACTCCTTCGCGACGCAGCGCGCCAATTTGTTCCCATGCATCCATCGGCGTTCTTGAATTTTCCCCGAAACTCGGCCTTACTTCGGTGAAATGATTTCACTCTACCAGATCAATACCGCGTCCGATGAGGAATTCGTAACGATGCTTGGCGGGATTTACGAGCATTCTGATTGGGTTCCCCGGCGGGTGCTCGGGTTGCGCCCTTTTGCAAGCTCCGAGGATTTGAGAGTCGCCATGCGCGATGCCGTGGAGAACGCCACGCCTGAGGTAAAGCTGGAGTTGATTTGTAGCCACCCCGATCTGGCAGGGAAACTTGCGCGGGAGGGAGCACTCACGGACTCATCGACCCGCGAACAAGCAGGACTGGGACTTGATCGGCTGAGTGACGAGGAATATGAAAACTTCTCGCAGAAGAATGAATGTTACCGGAAAAAATTCGGCTTCCCATTCATTATTTGTGCCAGACTAACAACCAAGCAGGGAGTGCTGGATGCATTTGAGAAGCGACTGGGAAATTTGAGGGAGGCTGAAGTTTTCGAGGCGCTGAGGCAGATCCATGAGATCGGGCGCTTGCGGCTCGAGGACATGTTAGCCTTGAAAGAGAAATAGAACCGCAAACAGTTATCATTACCTGGCATCTCATCCACGGGATGAGAGGTGAACTCTCTACAAGCCTATTACAATCAGTGTCTATCTGTGTTCATCTGCGCTTCATTTCCCTCTTCAGGGTTAGTGTGAAAAACAGGCAGGAAAGCCCACATCACAAAACAACCGCAGGGGGATTGCCCACTGCGGTTGCACACCAGAAACAAAACACAGGAAAATACTTCAAGCTTCGGCGAAATTGCCGATCAGCGGCTTGGGCAAGGGCTTTTCCTTCTTGCGAAGGGCGCGGCGCATTTTTGTAAGCGCCGAGTTTTGAAGCTGGCGGATGCGTTCGCGGGTAACGCCGAATTCGCGACCGACTTCTTCCAAGGTCAATGCCTTGCGACCATTCAAGCCGAAGCGCTCGTCGATGATCCGACGTTCGCGTTCGTCCAGAACTGAGAGCAATCCGTCGAGCTCGCCGTGCAGATTTTTGTCCGAGAGCATGTCCAGCGGATTGACCGCGCGTTCGTCGCTGATGACTTCACCAAACTCAGTGGCTTCACCTTCATTGATTGGTGCGTCGAGCGAAGTCGGGCGATAGGAGGCTTGGCGCAGCAATGCGAGCTTACGATGCGGAAGGCCAACTTCGTCAGCGAGTTCTTCGTCGGTAGGTTCGCGACCGAGGGCTTCTGTGAGGATGGCGGCGATTCGGCGCATTTTTGCAATTTTATCAACCATGTGGACAGGCAGGCGAATGGTCTTGGACTGATTGGCCAATGCACGCTTGATCGACTGCTTGATCCACCAAGCGGCGTAGGTTGAAAGTTTTCCGCCTTTTTCAGGGTCGAAACGCTCGACAGCCTTCATTAGGCCGATGTTGCCTTCGGAAATGAGATCGGTCACGGGCATCCCGTAATTGGAGTAGTCTTGGGCGATTTTGACGACCAAGCGCAGGTTCGCTCGGATCATGTGCGAACGGGCCTCCGGATCACCGTTTTTGATGCGCTCGGCGAGCGAAACTTCCTCTTCAGCGGTGAGAAGAGGGGTTTTGGAAATCTCCCGCAAATAGAGCTTCAAGCTGCTGTCTGATTCGTAGGCCATGTTAGTTGGGGTTGGTTATAGATGAAACGTCACCGGAGAGCTTTTATTCCCTTTTTCTTCAAAAAGAAATTCATTGTGAATACCTTGTCAATACTCAATAGGACACTGAAGCCGGATCCATTGCAACGCTTATTGTTTAGCAATCCGCGTACCCCAAGGTTTTGGATCACAAGTCGCTGATGTTTAGCAAAATTATTTTCTACTGCTGTGACAGAATGCACGATCATTGCAGTTTCCGCACGCATTGTGCCATTTTGGCGCATCCTGCATTCGACAATTCGTGGCATGTGAATAACATTTTGGCGTGTTCGATGCCTTGTATCCCCTCGCCCGGTCTGGATTGTTCCGCCTTGAGGCGGAAGTCGCCCATCATGTCAGTTTGGCAGCTTTGCGGATCGCAGAAAAATCCGGCATCCTTGGACTGGTTTCATCTGATGAGGAATGGGTCTCGCCGGTGGAGGTCATGGGTTTGAAGTTTTCGAACCGCGTTGGTCTCGCCGCCGGGCTGGACAAGGCAGGAAATACCATCGACGCGCTTGGTCGCTTGGGATTCGGCTGCATTGAAATCGGTACCATCACTCCGCGACCTCAGGCTGGCAATCCGAAGCCCCGCCTTTTCCGCCTGGTGGATCGCGAGGCCATCATCAACCGCATGGGCTTCAACAATCCCGGCATCGACGCAGGGGTGGAAAACGTCCGCTCGGCGAAGTCCTTCGGTGGAATCGTCGGTTTCAACATTGGAAAAAACAAAGACACGCCTAACGAAAACGCGGCGGATGATTATTTGATTTGCCTGCGAAAAGCCTATCCGGTGGCCGATTACATCGCCGTGAATCTCTCCTCGCCCAACACTCCCGGCTTGCGGGATCTGCAAGGTGCAGAGGCCAGCGCCAGGCTGTTAGGCGTTCTAAAAAAAGAGCAACAACTACTGGCGGCCGAGCACGGCAAGCAGGTCCCCCTACTCTTCAAAGTCGCGCCCGACCTGGATGAACCGCAGATCCGTGATCTATCGCAAGTGTTTCTCAACGGCGGACTGGACGGGTTGATCGCAACGAACACGACGCTGGACCGAGACAAAGTCGCAGGCCATCCCAGAGCAATGGAAGCGGGTGGCCTGTCTGGGCGACCGGTTTTTGAAAAAAGCACGGCGACATTGGGACTTTTCTCAAATCATCTCGGTTCGCACATTCCCATCATCGGCGTCGGCGGAATTTCCTCGCTCGAAGACGCCCGTGAAAAAATCCGAGCGGGCGCGACCTTGGTGCAAATTTACACCTCGTTTATCTATCAGGGACCGAGGCTTGTTAGAGAGTTTGCACAAGCATTATGAATGGAAGCTAAGACGCCAAACCATTCCCGCCGAATCCGGGATTGTTTTCTCAAGAAACGACACCATCTATCAGGATATTTCCTCACGCCCGCCAGCTCGTTCATCTGCCGCGATGAAATCTAATGAACCAACGCTGCTGCTCCACCTATCCCGCGACAGGAATGTCAACCCTACCTCGTAACTACTTCACCAACTCCATCAGTTTCCCGTAACTGTCTGCCACGTCGTATTTCACCTGATCGGTGGTGATCTTGGCGAAGAACTTGCGGGCGCATTCAATCTTGGATTCTTCGATCTTGCGGAGGTCCATGCTGGAAAGTGAACCCTTCGTTTCCGCGATGAAGAAGACGTGTTTTACCTTGTCCTGCTTGAAAGCGATGGCCCAATCGGGGTTGTAATTGCCGACGGGTGTGGGAATGAAGAAGGTTCTCGGAAGCTTGGCGTAAACCACAACTTCAGCGCTGGCGTCGAGGTTTCCGACGAAGGTGCGTTCGTTGGAGGAGTCGGTGAAGACGTAGTCGTAAATATGATGATTCGCTTTGAAGCCTTTACTGAGATCCTCCTTTTTCTGGCGGGTAAAAATGTCGCTGCTGTGAATCTCGTCGGTGGGATTGTAGCTGAGATGCTCGACGATGACGGTGGCTTTCTGCTCGTTGATGAGGCGACCGGCCTTGAGGATGAAATCCTCGGGGTTGCGTTTGTATTGGCCGAAGACTGCGACGTTGATGCCTGATAGAATCCCGGCGATGGTCCGGCGCGTGAGTTGCGTGGACTCGGCGATTTTCCCGATGAGATCGTATTTCACGACCGACGGGACAAAGTTCGTCAGCGTCTCGGTGGTATTCTCGCGGACCACGAAACCGTCGCCGCGACGGATTTGATCGAAAGTCGTCTCGTCCTGTTGCTCCCCGCGCGTGACGCTGTAGTGGAGCGGCGTGATTTTCAATTCCTTGTCGAGCGCCTTGATGCTTTTGGAGATCAGCTCGCCGGTTTCGAAATGGACGGTATAGGCGGCCTTGCGGTTGATCTTCTTCCACAGGTCCTGAAACTCCGTCTTTTCGAAATTGGCATTGAGCGGGTTGTCCTTACCCTTCCGGTCGTCCTCGATTTCGGGTAACTGGTCGGCGCTGAAGACACTGTTGATGAGTTCGAAAACCTGTTGCTTGTAAGGTTCCAGCTCGGGAGGAAGGGGCGCGAGAACATCGTCTTTTTTCGCGATGTGATAGGCCTCGGTGATGTGATCCTGAGTGTCGGTGTAGTCGTTCTTGACCAGATAGCGTTCGATCAACTTGGCGAGTGGCTGCGTAATGATCAGCTCGCCATCGGCGGTCTTGAGAATTTTGCCCGTGAAATACTCCTCGTTCGCCAGCTTGGGCCGCGAGGAAAGCGTGGCACTGATATCCTTCTGCAAACCGGTGACGAAATCCTTGTAACTTTCGTTCGCCACCACGGTCAGCACGTTGATCTCATGAACGATCGCCGGGTCATCCATCCGGTCACCGTTGGCATTCACGGACAATCTCATGCCGCGTCCGACTTCTTGGCGGCGGGAGACGGTGTTGTCGGTGTGCTTGAGGGCGCAGATGACGAAGACATTCGGATTGTCCCAGCCTTCGCGGAGTGCGGAGTGGGAGAAGATGAAGCGCACGGGTTCGTCGAGGGAAAGCAGGCGCTCCTTGTCTTTCAGGATGAGATCATAGGCATCCACGTCGTCTGCCTCACCGGCGTTCTCGCCGCGGGCTTTGACCGAAGGGTCTATCAGACGCTTCGATTTCCTGTCCTGCGAGAAATAACCGTTGTGCGTCTTGGTCGCCTGAATGCCCTTGAGGTAGCGGTTGTATGGCGTGTCTTCGAGTGTCAGCACTTCGTTGAGCCGCAAGTCGTATTCCTCTTCGAAGATCCGGGCGTATTCGCCTGCTTGTTCCGCCTCGGCGGAGTATTGGCGGTATTTCGCGACTTCATCGATGAAGAACAGGCTGAGAACCTTGATGCCCTGGGAAAACAGAAGCTGCTCTTTCTCGAAGTGGGCCTTGATCGCTTCGCGGATCTGGATACGGCGGAGCGCGGCTTCGTTCACATCGCCGGTGGCCTCGCCCGAGTGGAGAATGAGTCCGTTGAGGAAGCTGATGGTGTTGTCGTTCGCGTTGATGTCGGAAACGACGAGGCCCCGGTATTGTTCCAACCCGTCGGATAGATCGTGGAGATCGTCGCCCTTTTTCAGCATGCGGTGGACGCGCTTGATGCCATTCGCCTGTTGGATTTCCAGCTCCGCCCGCGCTTCCGGCGGCTTGGTGGTCGAGATGCGGATGGACTCCAGATAGAGATAGGCGTTGGTCCCGGAGATTCCCTTCACGGTGATGCCGCGCACGGAAATCTTCTTCACCAGCTTCTGGTTGTAGGCATCCAGTGCATCAAGGCGATAGACCCGGTTGTGCTCCGTCTTGTGCGTGGCGGAGTAGCGGAGAATCATCAACGGCTCGAACTCGGCGAGTTTCTCGACGGTGGCCTTGCCCTCCATCTTCTGCGGCTCGTCGAGAATGACGATGGGCCGGTTCTTCTTGATCACGTCGATGGGGCGGCGGGATTGGAAATCATCCAGCTCCAGATAGATCCGTCGTGCATCCTCCCCACGGGTAGCGAAAGCCTGCACGTTGATGATCATCACATTGATCCCGGCATCCGAGGAATAGCTCTCCAGATTGTGGAGCTGCTTCGAGTTGTAAATGAAGCACCGGGCTTTTTTCCCGTATTGCTCCAGAAAATGCTCCGCCATCACCTCGAAGGATTTCGCCACGCCCTCGCGGATGGCAATGCTGGGGACGACGACGATGAACTTGCTCCATCCATACTCTTTGTGCAGCTCGAACATCGTCTTGATGTAGCAATAGGTCTTGCCGGTGCCGGTCTCCATCTCGATGTCGAGGTTGAGCTTGCTCACCGGGGTGACGACCAACGACGGGGAAACCGGCAGGACCTGGCGGCGTTGGACCTCCTGAAGATTCGCGAGAACCGCTGAGGCGGGAATCGCCAGGTTGGCATTCGCGAAACCCTCCGCTTCCGTGCCGGGGAGCGCCACAAAACCACTCACCGCCTCACGGCCGGGATCGATAGCATACTTGAATCCGCTGACGTTCGGCTGCCCTTTGAAGCAATCCACGATCGCCCGCACGGAGTCCGCCTGATAGGCTTGGTGTTTGAATTTGAGTTTCAATTCCGTCGATTTTGAAAGTTTACTTGAAAGGATTCACGACCCGGATTCCGCCGTAATCCTGGCCGTCGCTCATGTCTTCTGAATACACGGTCGAGCAGCCGAGTTCCGCAGCGGCGGCGAGAATAGTGGCGTCCCATTGGGACAGTTGGAAACGCCGACGGATCATCACTGCGGAGACGACCAGCTCATAAGTGATCGGCTGCACCCGCACCGTGGCCGCCATTTGGAGTGTCGCGTCGATGTTGGATTCCGTGATTCCGAGGCGCGGCTTGCGGAGCGCGTTGGCGAGGAACTCCTGAAGCACCTGGGCGGAGATCGCGAACGGGCGGTTCAGGATCAGATTTTCTGCCACCTGACGTTTGTCGGCATCCTCTGCTGCCGCCGAACAGGAATAGAGCAGCACGTTGGAATCCAGAAACACTTCACCGGTCATAAATCTCCTCCCTCTTCAGAAGAACCATCGGCTCTGTATTACTCGCCTGCATGGCTTTGAGAAGGCGCTTGAGCTCCGCCTTCCGCTTCTTCTGGTCGGCTTCCGGGGGCGTCTGGGTGACGAGTTTCAAACCCTGAATCACGACATCCTTGAACGTCATGCTGCGCTCCGCCGCGAGGATCTTGGCTTTCAGAAACACGTCGTCGGGAAGGTCAATCGTCGTCTTCATGAAGCAACAAATACAGGAATATGGGTGATTGACAAGCCTGCGGAATGCAATGTGTTGCGGCTGTCTCAGTCGCATTCCCGGACTTTCCCGACTGAGACAGTCGGGACACATTTTTTGACGGGCTCATAGCGACTTCAGTTCCGTCCCCGGACTCAGGAGTTTGAAAATCTGCTCTATGTTGATCTTCATGCTGTCGTCGCCGAAGCCGCTGTCCCGGAAGACGGCTCGCAGCGGCTTGCGCCGGGCGAGTTCCTTCACGAGATCCTCGCTGATCTGCGGATCGAAACAGGCGGCCAAGGCATCGCCATCGACGAAGAAGACTTTTTTGTTGGCGATCGTCTCCCCGGCGATGGGCAGAGTGAGATCGACGCCCCAATCCACCAGCACTTGAAACAGCAGATCCTCCGGCGTGCGGTCGTCCTTGATGTTGTCGGTGTGAAACTCCAGTTGGTCCTGCTTCACGTCCTCCGGTGCGTAATACACGTCTTTCATGTTGGACGCGTCTATTTTCAGCACGCGGAAGCCTACATCCGGCGCGGTTGCGACGGAGTTTTCAGTTTTCAGTTTCAAGTTTTCAGGGGAGAGAAGATCGCCTTGCGCGGGCTTTTCCTTGGCCTGCTTCGCCCGCCACTCTGATAGAATTTTTTTCCCGGCGCGGCGGATGCGCTCCTTGCCTACATCAGCAAGAGTATTAAACTCCTTACTTAATGTCTCGCTAGTATCAGGCAATTGCACCATAATGAACCGCCGATCCCCTCCGTCCTTACAGTTAATCCGCATGACAGATTCCGCCGTTGTAGATGATCCCGCAAAGAAATCCAATACAATTGAGTTCCTTTTCGAAAACTGTTCGACCAACTTTTCAATCAGCGCCTTTGGTTTCGGATGAGAGTATTCGAGACCCAAGGACTTAAGATCTGGAGTTCCAGTATTGCCACAGTCGTCGATAATAGATCGGATTGCCATCCTACCTCGGACTTTAGACACAATTGGAAAATTTGATGCTGTCAAAAATACTTCAACCCACTTTTGACCTTTGGTATCATAGACCTCATCATTATCTCTTTTTGATAAAGATTCTATTAATTGATTTTTTGATGGCCACGATCCTTCTAAAACAACTGGAGCGGCTGTTTTACCGCTTTCAATCTTCAACTCCCCAATAATGTCGATTATTGTTCGACCGCTTCCAATTGAGCCTTTTAAGGTTCGATCTGGACCTTCGCTTCGAATCCCAGCCGGAAAAGTGATCCTGCAAACTGGATTCGCTGCTGTTCTAGCAATCCAAAGCTGTCCGTCAAAGAATTCATCCTCCTTCGAGGAATCGGCTGTATCGTAATCGACTAAGTCAATATTTCTCGCATAAGCCAGGATAAATTCGTGATCCTTAATTACATGATTAAATCCACGCGGAGAACAGGCACTTTTCCAAATCATAGAGCCTCTGTCGAGTCTATTTCCTTCGCCAAATACTTCATCACAAACCTTCCTGAGATTCGCTTCCTCACGGTCATCACAGGAAATTAGACACACGCCGCCCTCTTCAAGTACATTTCTACAGAGTCGGATTCGTGCATACATCATGCTCAGCCAGTCGGAATGAAATCGACCATTCGACTCAGTATTAGCTATCATCCGATTCCCCTCTTCGTCTCTTTCGCCCGATCCACTTTGATAGGCTTCCTTTTCGGCGGTGAAGTCGTCTTCATAGATAAAATCATTCCCGGTGTTGTAGGGCGGGTCGATGTAGATCATTTTCACCTTCCCGAGGTAGGTTTCCTGGAGGAGCTTGAGGGCGTCGAGGTTGTCGCCTTCGATGTAGAGGTTTTTTGTGTTCTCGAAATCCACCGACTCCTCGCGGCAGGGGCGCAGCGTCAGGGCGACGGGCGTGTTCGCCAGCGCGAGCGCCTCGCGCTTGCCGGGCCAATCGAGGCGGTAGCGTTCCTGCGGGCCTTCGACGAGATCGGCGGAGAGTTCCTGTTTCAGCAGATCGAGCTAGTAGTGCTGTGAAGTGACGCACAGCTTCGTCCCGCTTGTGATGTTGTCGTTCTTTGTCACGTTCACGGAAATTTTCGGCCAATGTTCGCTGAACATCTTGTTCTCGCTGTTTAATGCTCGCTTC
>JANYFB010000085.1 GCA_025362955.1 Akkermansiaceae bacterium | reverse complement strand
CTCGACGTTGATGAGCTTGCCGCGGAGAGGCAGGATGGCTTGGGTCCGCCGGTCGCGGCCCTGCTTGGCGGAACCACCGGCGGAGTCTCCTTCGACAATATAGAGCTCGGATTTTGCGGGATCGCGCTCGGAGCAGTCGGCGAGTTTGCCGGGAAGGCCGCCACCTGATAGAGCGGACTTGCGGACGGTCTCGCGGGCCTTTCTAGCAGCCTCGCGGGCGCGGGCGGCGTTGACGGATTTTTCGATGACGCGCTTGGCGAGGCCGGGATTCTCGTCGAAGAACTGCATCAGGCCTTCGAACACGATAGACATAATGACGCCTTCGATCTCGGTGTTAACGAGCTTGTCCTTGGTCTGCGAGCTAAAGCGCGGGTTCGGCATTTTCACCGAGATGATCGCGATCAGGCCTTCACGGACGTCATCGCCAGTTAGAGCGGGATCCTTGTCCTTGAGGATCTTGTTGACCTTCGCATACTGGTTGATGCCTCGGGTAAGCGCGGTGCGGAAACCGGTGAGGTGGGTGCCGCCGTCGCCATTAGGAATGGAATTGGCGAAGCAGAGAATCTGGTCGTTGTAAGAATCGTTGTATTGGAAAACGACATCGGCAAAAACATCATCCGTGGTTTTCTTCCCGTCGTAGTCCAAATCAATCGCACGTTTGCCATGCAGAATAATCGGCTCGTCATGAATCAGCGTTTTGTTTTCACCGAGCTGGGCGACGAATTCCTCAATGCCCTTTGCATAAAAAAACGTAGTCTTCTTTGCGGATTCCGGGCGTTCGTCCTCAAGGTCGATGGTCAAGCCGGGGTTGAGGAAAGCAAGCTCGCGAAGGCGGGTGGCAAGGCGATCAAACTTGAACTCGATGGTATCGACAAAGATCGTGGCATCCGGGAAAAAGGTGATCATCGTGCCCGTCTTTCCGGCATCGACCTCGCCGATCACATGGAGCGGGATGGTCGTTTTACCGCGCTCGAAGCCGATGAGATGAACCTTGCCGTTTCGCATGATTTCCGCCTTAAACCAATCTGATAGTGCATTGACGCACTTGGCTCCCACCCCGTGGAGGCCACCGGAATATTTGTAGGCGCCCTGACCGAATTTTCCTCCGGCATGAAGATTAGTTAGAACGAGTTCGACGGCGGGCATCCCGAACTTCAAATGCATGTCCACCGGAATACCGCGACCATTGTCAGAAATGGAAACCGAGCCATCCACATGAATAGCGACCTTGATCCGAGAGCAATAACCTGCCAAATGTTCGTCGATCGAATTATCTAACACCTCGAATACGCAGTGATGAAGACCACGCTCGTCGGGATCGCCAATATACATGCCTGGTCGCTTTCTAACCGCATCAAGGCCTTCGAGTTTATCGATCTGCGCGGCATCGTACTGTTGCTCGACGGCAACTTGGGTTTCGGCTTTTTGTGACTCGTTCGAAGGATCAGACATAGGGCTGCCAGAGGGTCTAAAATCCTACCCTTGGAGACAAGGAACTTCGTCAATAATCCGCAGCTATTTCGACCCCGGCATAAGTAAAGCCATCTCATTTCAGATCAGTAACTTATGAAATATTTAGCGGCTGATCCAATCCTTTAAATACCACGTGACGCACAGGCAGGCGCACAAGGCTAAAATAAACATCATGACGACTACCACGGTTTTCTTCGCTTCCCGATATTCCAAGTGCTGTTGGTCCACCACCGCGTCCGCCACGATACGACCTTTTTGCCGGCCGGAGACTGATTGTCGTTTGGGTGAACCAGAACGATTCGAGTTAGCCGTTAGGTTTTTCGAGGCGGACACAGATTTCGCTTTGCCAAACTGTGAAGCCATCGGCTCGTTGGCATGTACTATCTGTCCACATGACGGACAGGGGCCTCTAATTCCGGCTTGATGGCGCTCCGCCGAGAGCGTCCGCCCGCAGTTTTGACAGGAGAAAAAAAACCGTGCGTTCGGATCGGCAGCGTGATGCACGGGGCCAAACAATGCCCGCCGTTAGCGAAAACTCAAGCATCAAGATCGGCATTCATTCCCAGGCACCCGCGTTGCCATTTGAGAAGAACTTCCGAAGGCCGTGCATCGCCAGCAGCCAGAGACTCCAAAATTGCCCGCGGTGCGATCAAAGAGCCCTCAATATCAAGTTTCGTCGCAGCTTCCTCCCGTGCTTTGATGAGTTCATCCACTTTCCGATCAAAATCCCGGTCACGCTTTCTGCGCTTACCAGCCGGGCGCACAGGCCACTGGTCCTCGGCAAGTGCTTTGAGTGCTTCGAGAGCGGTATGGAAACGTTTTACCCGATCTGGGCGGAAGTGGTTGGGTAGCGCGATTTTCTTATTCGCGGCGAGATCAAGGCTCCATTCTAGAAGCTGACGATTCGGGGCGACCATGAAAGAAGGGCGGTCCCAAGCCTTCGCCTCTCCGTCGCGCCAATGCCATAGAGCCCTGAGACAAGCCAAACCAAACGGTTCAAGCGTCCCAGAGCCTTGGACCCGCCAGCTTTCTTCCTTGGTGTCATCGCGGTTCAGAACCCTTTGGCGTGCGGCGAGACAACATTCTTCAAACCATTCGTAGCGGTTTTTCTCCTTCAATGAGGCGACGATGATATCACCCATCTCTAAGAGATAATGAACATCATTGAGCGCATACTCGATCATCTTTGGAGACAGGGGTCGTTTCCCCCAATCTGCCTTTTGAGAAGATTTAGAAAGCTCGATTCCAAAATAATGGTTCACTAGATCTCCGAGTCCGAACCGGCGCACACCGAGTAATCTTGCACCAATTTGGGTATCATAGACCATGGCCGGAAGCGTGCCAAACTGGCGTTTGAACATGGTCATATCATAGTCGGCACCGTGCATCCAAACAGTTGCACAGGAGAGATAGTGGCCTAATGACGATAAATCTTCAATCGCCAAAGGATCAATTAACACGCATTGGCTACGATCCGCAAATTGGATGAGACACAGAGACTCCCGGTAACGATGGAGGCTGTCCGCCTCGGTGTCGATGGCACAGACAGGTGAAGTGCTACCCTGCCGACTTGCTTCAAGGTGGCTAACGAGTCGATCAGTAGTATCGATCATGTCAGAACTCATCAACCAGAAATCCTGAACGTGAATGATCCAGTTGGTCGGTAAGGTTCAAAACACTATATGAAAGTCTCATCAACTATTTCAGCGTGATTTTGACCCGATAGATATCCCCCACGGTGCCAGGTGGTTGGAGTTGTTCGCCTGTCATCAGATCCACAAACTTGCTTTCGACTCTAATTTCAGTCTTGGCAGGATCCCGTTCCCGACCGGGCCGTGCTCCGGCTTTAATATGCACTTCACGGACTGACCAATCGGCATCGCTTTTAAATGTCGTCCATGATTTTCCGCCGTCCCTGCTGCGTTGCAAAGTGTAAACTACATCTGGCTGTGTATCCAACTTTTCATTGATGGTGAATCCGTAATATTGATTCCGCAATGGTCGCAAAGTGTCGGGATCAATAACTGCAACATTACCCTGTGCAAACGGAGGGAAGGGAATCGATGCCGCTTCATTCGCATTGCTATCAAGAATCCACTCATTCAAATTGTTATAACCATCCCCGTCGGCATCCTCCAGCAAGCCGGCTACCCTCGACTTCTCGAAAACCACATCGACGTATTCCGAGTATTTGTTTACCACCTCAACAGGAATTTGGAATCTCCGAGTGGAGTAATCGTAGGTTACGCCACCTGTCTGAAATCCTCTATCTACTTCTAATTCCAAAATCGCCCGGGTACCCCCCGCCAGAATCGGGGGTGCGGTAAACGAGGTGACAAAAGGATTTGTCAGAAGAACGCGTGGATCTCCGCCCGTCGCGAAAGCAGGGAAGACAGACTGCGGGACACCGAGGTCACTATCCACTAAATCGGTGGGAGACGCGGGATCGGTAGGATCCGTCAGCACGCGAAGCGACAAATATAGTCCGTCCACCGCGGGATATACAGTTGATGGCGAGAGCCCCTTCCATTTGAAAATGTTTGGCTTGATGTAGCTGATTTCCATGAATCCCTGTTGATTCCATTTGCCGAAATTCTCATACACAAAGCCCTGCGTTTGATGGTTCAAAGATGCCAGCCCCTCAGGCATGGAATAGATTTGGGCGCTAATCGGAGCGGGCAAGTTAGGACTCCCCAGTCTCGGGAAAGAATAGTAATAGGCGCCAGGCACGATTTCGCTTTCAAATTTAGAGCGTTGATCTTTCGTATATTGTCTCGAAAGATTGTAATTTGAAATAATGTATTCGCGGACGTTCGTCGTGTGCAGGTTGTAGTAAAGCGCGTAACTATTATCTTTAAATCCCCCGGAAGGTCTCGGAAGTGTCGATGCAGGGGCCGCAGTGAGTTTCACCAGATCGGGTCGGCGGGGCTCCAAAATCACTGCGGGTGTGATGCTGGAAATCCAATAATAAGGTCCGTTGCTGACGACATCGGTGATGTTTCCAAAAATGAGGAATGCAGTGGTTCCTCCAGGGCAACTGATTGTGCCCAGTGGAAGATAATTTGGGACTGCACAGCCCCCCACGTAGAAAGCGCTGCCGTCGGCGACGCTGACATCAAATCTGCCGCCTTTGAAATAGATGCCCTGCTTGGATTGCCGATAGGACTTCTGGCTGCTGAGAGACATCTTAACCTGAGCTCCAGCAGGGGCCAGCAGCGAGCCAAGGACTACTGATATGAGCGGTAAAGTGAGGGTTTTCATCCGAGACATGCCTCAGAATGGAATGGGTAATACCTTCTGACAAGTGGAAATTCGGCAGGCTTCCGATAAATTTTGAATTACTTTGTATTTACTTATCAATTAAGCCACCTGAAACGCGGCAGCCTGATTCTGAGGCAATTCGATGACCTGCCAGGGCAAACCATGCTGGTTCAGATCCGCCATGAAGAAATCAGGATCGTGTTGTTCCATGTTCCAAACCCCGGATTTCCGCCATGGCCCCGCGAAGATCTGTTTGGCCCCGAGCATTGCGGGGACGCCCGTGGTGTAAGAAATCGCCTGGGAACCTACCTCTGCGAAGCATTTTTCGTGATCACAGATGTTGTAGATGTAGATCGCCTTGGGCTTACCGTCCTTGATCCCGGTAATGATATTTCCGATGCAGGTGCGGCCTTTGGTGGACCGACCGAGGTCGCCAGGATTCGGTAAAACTGCCTTGAGAAATTGCAGCGGCACGATTTCCACGCCTTGATACATGACCGGGTCGATTCGTGTCATGCCCACATTCTGGAGAACTTCTAAATGCTTCAAGTAGTTGGGCGAAAAAGACATCCAGAACTGCGCCTGCCTCAATGTGGGGATGTGTTTCACTAAGGATTCCAATTCCTCATGATACATTCGGTAGATTTCATAGGTGCCGACGCCGTCGGGGCAGGTAAATTCTTGGTGCTTCGACATGGGTGCAGTTTCGACGAATCCGCCATTTTCGTAATGTCGGCAATCGGCCGTGACCTCGCGGATGTTGATTTCCGGGTTGAAATTTGTGGCGAAGGCTTTGCCGTGGTTGCCGCCGTTTACGTCGATGATGTCGAGGGTGTGGATTTCCTCAAAATGGTGTTTCAGCGCCCAAGCGGTAAACACATTGGTCACACCGGGGTCGAAGCCCGAGCCGAGTAAGGCAGTGAGGCCGGCTTTTTCAAATTTTTCCTGATACGCCCACTGCCAAGAATATTCGAATTTCGCCACCTCGAGCGGTTCGTAATTGGCTGTATCCATGTAGTCGCAACCCGCTAACAGGCAAGCATCCATGAGATTGAGATCTTGGTAAGGGAGGGCAACGTTGATGAGTAGTTTGGCCCCGGTTTGCAGGATGAGGGCAGCGGTTTCCTGGGCGTTGTCCGCATCGACCTTGGCGGTGGCGATGATGCGGCCGGTCCGCATTTTTACCTCGGCGGCGATTGCGTTGCATTTCGAGAGAGTCCGCGAGGCCAAGGTGATTTCACCGAATACCTCGGGAACCATGGCGCATTTGTGGGCGACGACGCTGCCGACCCCGCCGGCTCCGATGATTAAAACTTTGTTCATGATCTGAATAGGCACAAGGGGTGGGAGAATCCTGGCCTGCTGGCAAGAAATTCCCCGTGACGTTTGGCGATCTTGCGTGAATTTTCCGACAAGTTTTCCATCGCCCGGCGTTTTGATCACTGAAAGGCTGCCGCCCGACACAAAAATAATGCTCTTCATGAAAATTCACACCCCATCCCCTACCTTCCGCCGCCGTTCCGGTTTCACTCTACTTGAAATGGTCATCGTGCTGGGCATCATCGCCATGATTCTCGGTGGCGCGATTTACTCCATGAACAAAATCGGTGGCTCCGCGAAGCTCAGTCAAGTCGAGTCCGATTTCAAAAGCTTCGAGAGTGCCCTCGCCATGTATAAGTTGAACGGTGGCTCTTACCCCACTACCCAGCAAGGACTTAAGGCGCTGGTGGACAAACCTTCCAGCACTCCCGTCCCGCGGCGGTGGATTCAAGTCATGAAAAAACTCCCGCCTGATCCGTGGGGCGCGGATTACGGCTACCGTTTCCCTGGCAAGAAGCAGGCCAGCGATTTTGAAATGATCAGCAAAGGCCCGGACGGCATTGAAAATACCCCAGATGATCTCAGCAGTCAGGACGATTAAGGCGTCACGGGGGTTCACCCTGATCGAGATCGTTATGGTCCTCGCCATCGCGGGGATCATCATGGCCGGCGCGGTCGGCCTGATGATTTATTCCTCGGACGAGCGGACCTTGCGGAATGCTTCTGGCGAAATCGAAGTGCTGGCCAAACAGGCACGCACCGTTGCCATTCTTAATCAGACTCCCTACGCTCTTGAATTTCGCGAGGGAGTTGTCCGGCTTCTGCCGTTGGCCCAAGCAGGACTGGACGAAAAAAAACGCTCCGTCAGTGTCAGCCGGAATCCAGCCCCCGAGCCCGCTGCGGGAAGCGGGGAAAATCGTCAGGTCACGCTCGCCAACGGCGTGAATATCTCGATCCGTCGCTGGAATTCCGACAAATGGTTCAGCATCGCCAAAAACTCCGTCCAAGTTTGGCGCTTCGATCCCGACGGCCTTTGCGAACCCATTTCCGTCCGCCTCTCACTCCCCAAGAGCTGGGCGGAAGACACCTATCATCCGCTCACCGCCACGATTTGCGAAAGCCAGTTTGAAGCCCGATGATCGTCTCCTTCCATCCTGTGAAACGTGGATTCCTGCTCCTTGAGATGGTTCTCGCACTGGCGGTATTCGGCATCGCCGCCACAGGATTTGCGGTGGCCTTGCATAAGATGGCAGAAGCCGCCGGGCTTGCCCAAAGCGAGCTGCGGATCACCCGCGTCCTCGACAGCGCACTCGACGAAACGCTTTCGCTCCCGGTGCTTGAAGAAGGAACAACGAATTCCTCCGTGGGTGAGACTGGTATTGAACTGGATACCACCATCGCACTTCTGGAAGATCTCCAGAACCAAGACGGCCAGCCGCTTGCGGAAATGTATTCCATCCGCATTGAGGCCAAGTGGTTCAGCAACGGCCAGTGGCAACAACGCGCGGTCGATACTTGGCGCTACGGGCGCTTGTACCAACCATGATCATTTACCCCGTCAAACCCCGCACAAAAGGATTCACGTTGCTCGAGCTCGTGATCGCGATGGGTTTGCTTGCGATTTTGGTGGGCATGGTTTTCGGAACCGCCCGCCAATCGCTGGCATTGGGAAATACGATCGTAGAGTCCCAGAATGAAGAAATGCTGCATCAGGCGTTTTTCGAGCTGCTCCACCAGCGTTTTTCCGCCATGCCGGGAAATACCCGTTTCGAGCTTAAGGTTTCCGACTCCGGTTCTCATTATCTTTCCGATCTCACCCTTCAGAATGTCCCGCTGGCATTTACTTGGGGTGGCCAAGCACGGATTGCCAAGGCCGTCCAAATCAGCACGGTGAAAAAGCGCAGCGGCTATCTCGACGTGGTCCTCAGATACTACGAAAACGAAATTCTGGAAGATTCGGCATCCACCTTCAAAACCGCAGCGGGCGATAACAAACCCTTCGCGGAAATCGTCCTCCTTACCGATGTCGCATTCTTCGAGTGGCGCGTCCTCGATGGCCGCTCAATGGAATGGCAATACGACTGGGATCTCCAAGGCCGGCTGCCGCTCCAAATCGAACTCACCCTTGCTGTCGGAGCCAAGGGGGAGGAAATGCGCCAGATTTTCTGGGTGCCTCCCAAGCAAAACCCGGAGATTAGGATGCGTCAGATGATTCAAAATCCAGGTGGCGCGGGTGGTGCAGGTGGCGGAGGTGGTCCGGGTGGCGGAGGCTCAATTACAATTCCCGAAAACTAATGGCCGTCATTCTCCACATCCGGCGTCCTCGTGGCGTGGCACTCATGGCGGTGATCTGGTTGATCGCAATCCTTGCCATGGCCTGTATGGCCACGCTGCGGGTGATTTCCTTCGATATGGAACTCACCTCTTCCAAGGTCCACGGTTCCCGCGCCCGCCAAGTCGCGGAAATGGGCATCGCCGTAGGCTCGAATCCTTCGGTCAAACGCTCTGACCCCATGCTTCATCACATGGACGAGGAAACTGGCGAAGGCTACGATGTAACCGTGATCTCGGAAGGCGGGCATTTTAACCTCAACTCCATCCTCCTCCAAGGCGACAAACCGCTTCTGAAATCCATTTTCGTCAGTTGGGGACTCGAACCGGACGTCGCCCAGAACACAGTGGATGCCCTCAAGGACTGGGTGGATGCGGATGACGATGAAGAACTCAACGGCGCGGAAAAAAAATATTATGAAAAAGAAGGCCGGATCAATCAGCCATTTAACCGTCCCTTTTACGACATCAATGAAGCCAGCCTCGTCCGTGGAATGGACTTGGTTGAAGCGGCGAAGCCGGATTGGCGGAATTGGTTTACTATTTGGAGCGGCGGCCCACTCGATATCAACGACGCGCCAGCGGAACTCATCGCCGCAGCTGCCGAGGTGCCGGTGGACCAAGCCGACGTCATCCCGGAAAAAGTTCGCGGGACTGACGGAGTGCGTGATACGGCCGATGATGCGGATTACGGCGATGCCGCATCCGCCCTCAAAGATCTCGGAGTTGACTCCCAAGGACGCCCGGACATTGCTAAACGCTTCGCCGTTAAAGATACCACCACCCGCATCGAAAGCATCGGGACCGCAGAAGGTTCCAAACGTAAAATCACCGTCATTGTCGCTAACAAATCCGGCAAACCGACTCTCCTCGAACGCACTGAAGAAATCATCCCGTGAGTAAATCCATCGATAACGTGCTGCTCGTCCCCGGCGAATCCGGTTGGGAAATCTGGACCGGTCCATCCGGTGAGCCATTCACCCTTCACGCCGCCACCGACATTGAGCGGGCCAGCGATCTCACCCAAGTTCCAGGTGGGGATCTGCTACTGCTTTTTCCCGTCAAGTCCATTACCGCCGTGCCCATGCGTGTCACCAGCGAGGATGACGCGCTTTTCCCCGATCTGGCCGCACTGCACGCCGAGCGCCTCGGACTGCGCCCGGACCCCATGGCGGGTCAGCTCACCGATGTTTTCGTGATCGCCCGTGAAGCGGAAAATACCGCCCTTGTCTCGGTCCTCCTGCGTGCACCCGGTGAGGGCGACATGCCGCTACGGGGACCGAAAAGTTTTGATATTTCCGCCCGCGCCTACCCCTTGACCGGCGATGCGCTTGCGGTCTGGAAAGAGTTTGGGCGCTGGGTTTTTACCCTCTCTCACCAGGGAAATCTCGTTTATTGCCAAGCCACTTCAGTCACTGCCGCCAGCCCGGATGATTCTCTCGCTCGAGAAATCCGTTTGGCTCTGATGCAGCTCTCCATGCAGGGCTTGGAAATCGAGCCGACTCGTGTCGTGCTGTGGACGAGTTCTGAAAACGTCAGCCCGGCCGCGCTATCCGCCGCCTTCCGAGCACCTGTTGCGGTTTCACCTCGGCCAGCTCCGGTTCTGCCGAATCCTCTCAGCAAGCTCCTCCCGGCCGACATCCGGGCGGCAAGGCGCGAAGCCCTCCGCAAGCGTAATGTCATTCTTGGAATCGCCGCCATCGCCTTGATCTACCTCGGCGTGATCGGCTGGTTCGGCTACGGGCTGTGGCGGGACAGCTCGGAAACCAAGAAACTGCTGGTTCAAGCCAAGGAAGCCGCACCCGAAGGCGAGGCATACGCCATTCACATCGCCAAGTGGGACGAACTTGCCAATGCCGTGGAACTCCACAATTCCCCAGTGGATATTCTCAGCCGCATCGCCTCCTGCATCCCGCCTGCTAGTGGCCTGCGCCTCCGCACGGCGGACATCAGTGCCACCGAAATCAAGCTCATTGGCGAGGCTCCGCAGCTCCAAGCCGTCAACACCTTCAGCCTCAATCTGAATAAAAACAGCGATCTTGACCGCTTCGAATGGCAAACTCCTGAATCGAACCAATCGACCCGTGGCTGGGAGTTTGTCTATAGCGCCGAGGTCCCAGCCGCCGCTGCACAACCCTGATTTTCCGTTCACCGACAAAATTCTTCCACCACGGCATTAATCGGTCAGCAGATCATCCTTTCCCACGTCATTTTTCCTTCTCCATGTCAGCTCGCGAAAAAAAACTCCTCATCTTCTTTGCCATCGCCGGGTTCGCGATTCTCAATTTCCTTGCCTTCAATTACGCCCAAGCGACCCGCCTTAAAGTGAATGCCGCGCGCGACGACGCCCGCCAAAAACTGGCCACCGCCGAGACTTACCGGGATAGCAGCGAGCAGGTTTCCGACCAAATGGATTGGCTTTCCGAGCACGAGCCGGAACCCGCCGCCAACCAAGATGTCCAGACCACGCTCCAACAATTTGCCGAAACGGAAGCCAAGGCCAGCGGACTCACGATCAAAACCCAGAAACCTCTTCCCACCGACGCCACAGCGGGAAAACACTACCATCGCGCCAAGCTCCAGATCACAGTCATCGGCACGGAAGAATCGCTCTATCGCTGGTTCGACCACCTGAACATGCCCGATCAATTTCGGATCGCCTCGCAAATCCGCCTCTCACCTGACACCACGGACGACACTAAAATCGACTGCACCGCCACCATCGAACAATGGTTCGTGCCGAAAACCAGCTAACCCGGTATCCTCATGAAATCTCCGATCTTAAGCTCTATTTTCCTCCTCCTCGCCCTAGGTGGCCTCGCCTCGGCGGACTTGCCGGTAAAGGCACCACTCAATCGTTATAGCGGCCTTTGGAATAATTCTCCGTTTACCGCCAAGCCACCGCCTACCGCAGCAGGACCAGAAAATAATCCGCTCGATGACTACGCCCTGATCGGAGTAACCTCCCTCGATGAAAAGCAAGGCTACCGGGTCTCTCTGATTAACAAAAAAACTCCGGACAAACGGATTATCGTGGATTCCGGCACCGTGAAAGAGGGTTTCAGCATCCTCAACGTTACCCGCAAGCCCGGCGATCCCCTCGGCACCGTGGTCAGCATGATGTCAGGTTCGTTGAAGGGCACGGTGAGCTTTGATGAAAAACTCCTCACTCTCGTCACCGCTGCTCCACCCAAGGCCGCTCCGCCTCAGCCTGGGCAACCAGTCCAGCCTGGCCAAGCCAATCCAAACCCACAGCCTAACCCGCCCCAGAATCCTAACGGTCAGCCACCACAAGGACGGCAACCACGCCCTCGCGTCGTCCCTCCGCCGAATCCTCAAGGAGCCGGCCAACCTCAGCAAGGTCAACAAGGGCAGCAGGGGCAGCCTAACCAAGGCCGCGGCTCGCAAAATAATCAGGGCATGCGCCCTCAACGCCGCGGCAACTGATTTTCCAATTCGCACCATCCGTTTTTTCCATGTCATTCCATCGCTCCTTTGCTTTTCTCCTTCTCGGCATTATCTCCGCATCCGGCCAAGAACCTGCCGATAATGCCCAGCCCGCCCCCGTGACACCGCCCAATGCCCGCGTTCCCGTGGTGCCCCCGGTGGTTAGGAGGCCCCAACTCCCTCCCGGCGTTCCGATCCCCGGTGCGGCTCAAGCACCTCCCGCAGGCGCCCCGGCGATCAATGAAGCCCCCCGCCAGCCCGGCGTGCCATTGGGTCAAACGAAAATCGTCGGTGACATCAACGAGCAGAAACTCAGCGGCAACGCATTGGCCGGCCTCTATCGGAAATTCACCGGTCGCCGGGTGATTGTCTCCTCCGCCGCTGCTACCGCCGAGTTCGCCTTCGTCCAGGATGCCACCGCCCAAGACCCGCTCACTTATGCCGAGGCGGCGGAACTTCTGAAAAAAGCCGCCACCATCGAGAACTTCATTTTTGTCCCCGACGAGCAGGATCCGAACCTCGACGTCCTCACACTTTCCTCCAGCGGCATCCGCCCGACCCAACGCGGAGTGGACGTTTACAATGAAAATAGCACTTTGCCCGAAGGGGACGCGGTCATTTCCTACGTGATGACTCTCAGCTACATCAAGCCTGCCGAGGCCGTGAACACCTTCACCCAGATCATCGGCCAGTTTGGTGCCTATGGCTCCATCGCCGCAGTCCCGAACGCTTCCGCTGTGGTCATCACGGAAAACACCTCGCTGATCCGCAAACTCATCGACCTTAAAAAGGAAATCGACAAACCCGGCTCCGTCCAAGGCACCCGTTTCATCAAGGTCCAGTATGCCGATGTGACAGAAATCGCCACCACCCTTACTGAACTTTTCACCGCCCAACAATCCACCCAGAAAACCGCCGGAATTCAGCGGACTGATAATGGCGCGCCGGGCGGAAACGCGGGCCAGCTAAATGGTCAACCGGGTGGCGGAAGCAGCGGCGAAGAAAGTCCCGTCCAAATCATCCCCGATCCCAGAACAAACCGCATCTTCGCCATGGGACGCCCGGTGGATTTGCTGTTTGTGGAAGGCCTCATCCGCGAGTTCGACGTGGAAACCAGCGAGAAAAATTTCCTCCGTCGCAAACTGCGTTTCCTCACCGTCGCGGATTTCCTGCCTGTCGCCAGTGATGCCCTTACCCGCGCCTTCACCAGCACCGGTTCCACCGGCGGAGCAGGTGCTCAGGGTGGCGCTGCAGGCGGAGCCCAAGGGGCGAATCGTTCGCAATCTAACAACCGTCAAAATTCTTCTGGAAACACCCGCACCAGCGGTGGCAGCACCGGCGCAAACTTCGGTGGCTCCACTTCCTCCTCCGGCGGCAGCAGTTCCTTCGGCGGTGCCGGCGGCTCAAGTTCTGGCGGTTCAAGTTCTGGCAGCAGCAGTGCCTTGAACGATCCCAACGCCAGCTCGGCTCCACAGTCCGTCCTCGTCGGTCGCACCCTGCTCGTCGCTGATAACATCACCAACTCCATCGTCGTCCAAGGTCCGCCCTCCGGTTTGGAAATCATTGGGCGCCTTTTGGATCAAATCGACGTCAAGCCGGATCAAGTGATGATCTCAACCGTGATCGGCCAGCTCACCCTCGACGATTCCACCAAATTCGGCATGGACTACCTCGGCCTTGGCGGGAATGTCATCGGCGGAGGTGGTGGCGGACTGCGAAATCTAATTGATATCCCCTCTAGCGGCACAGAGGGAACTCCTGGCTTCGTGCCAGCAAAAAAAGGCGGTTTCGACACAACTTCGCTATCCGGTTCTGGCCTCAGGGTCTATGGAAAAATCGGTAATAATCTGAGCGTCTATTTAGAAGCCTTACAATCAAAGAGCGACTTCACCGTTCTTTCCCGCCCGAGTATTTTCACGTCTAACAACCAGAAAGGCACGATCTCCAGCGGCGAGCGCATCGCCATCCCCACCAGTAGCAACAGCTTCTCCACCGGCGGTGCAAGCACGAACATCGAATACCAAGACGTTGTCTTGAAGCTCGAAGTGATCCCGCTCGTGAACTCCGATAACGAAATCACGATGCAGCTCGCCTTGCTCAACGATGAACAAAACGGGACCCAAACGATCGCCGGCGCAGGCAGCAATGGCACGGACCTAACGGTTCCGAAAATTTCCACTCGTGAAATTCTCACCACCGTCACCGTCCCCAACAACGAAACCATCGTCTTGGGAGGACTCATCGTTGGCCGGAACGGAAAAGATAAAAGCGGGATACCGATCCTCTCCAGCATCCCCTACATCGGCGGACTTTTCGGGACGACCACTGATACCAAAACGCGCAGCGAATTGATGGTTTTCATCCAGCCCTCTGTCGTGAACAACGACCGCTCCCTCAACTCAGTCCAAGCGGATATGGATAACCGCTACAAAGTCTCCGGCAAAACCCGTGGAATGGCCGACGGCCCAGGCGTATTGCCCCCGGTCGATGCGATCCCGCCGGTGGCGGACAAGGAAAGTGCGCGCCATTCGGCAAGTAAAACCGGAACCGCCGTGGCCCAGTCCGCGTCGGTCTCGAGCTCAAGCACGATGAAGCCCTCCATCCGCCCGTCGAATCGCAAGTAGTCGCTGTGTCCTTTGCGCCCCAAGGGCCGGGGAAAAAATAAATTTCTTTTGAACGATTTGATCCCACGGGGGTCGAATCATGCCGAAGACCGTACGCAAGTCCGTGTTTTCATGTAAGGGTGAACAGCAGTTGTCAGCCTCATTACGGGTCGCGAGTCAAATCGCGAGTGTGTTGAAGTTGTTCAGCTTGGCCGTCGGGGTGGGTGCCCCGGCGGCCTTTTTTTTGTTTTGTGGTCGCGTTTGCCGCTACTCTGGCATCTCGATTTTTTCCCCGAGATAGCTCGGCATGGTATGAAGAACATTCACGTCGAGCCACATTTTCACCCGTGCGCCCACTTCACGGCAGCGGGTTCTCAGGCCTGCTTGGGCTTCCACATCTTGAGCGTTGAATCCGTAGGCGTCGATGCCGTGAGCTTCCGCCAAATAAATCGCCCGCTCGTTTTGGAAGCGCTGGCTGATGAAAAGAATGGAGTCCGTACCGAAAATTTCCTTTGCCCGGACCACGGAGTCGAGGGTTCGGAGACCTGCATAATCGCAGACGATCCGGTCGCTGGGAATTCCCCGTTCGACGAGCGCCTGCTTCATCTTTTCAGGCTCGTTATAGTATAGGCTGCGATTATCACCCGAAACGATCAGGGTCTTTAGCTTGCCAGCTTTCCAAACTCGGACTGCGGCGTCGATGCGGTAACGAAAATAGAGATTTTCCCCTCCGCCCACCCGCACGCGATCCGTCGTGCCGAAGACGAGGCCCACCTTGGTCAAGGGCAGTTGAGAAACATCATTAAATAACCGCCCGCGTGAAGCCCAGATTGGGGTGAAATTTGCATAGGCCACCCACCCGCAAAAGATGAGGATCGCCACCAGCAATAGTCCAGACGCACGCCGGAGCCAGCGCCAGAAGCGCCCTTTCCGGACGGGCTTCATAGGGTGCGGGTGGCTTGAAGCTCTGCGGGTCGCCGCGGCCACTGCAACAAGGCTTTCACGGCATCCGCGAACCCGCCGACGATTGGATCCTCAGGTGCGATCACCCGCAGGCGGTTCGCAGTTTCCACGAATCGAACTTCGGAAAATCGGCCGATCAATTCACCATCCACTTCCACCGGTACTTCCCGGTCCGCCCTGACGATGAATTCCTCGGCCTGAAAATAGCTCGTCGATGCCAGCAAATCAATGCCGCCGAAGGCAAGGCCGCGCAGCGAGTCCAAAACCAAGCGGTAGCCAGCCTCCTTGTAAACAAGCACATCAAGCTTCGAATCGTGGTTGTTCGCATTGCGGAAAACCTTGAATTGCCCCCCATACAACGAGCCGTTTCCCGCCAGAACCGCAACCCCTTCCTCGCGCCGCCCGTCCGAACAAATCACCTCGATCTTGGGGGGACTTTCGCCTAAGACTTTCACCGCCGCCAGCAGATAGGCAAGCGGGCCTAACATTTTTTTTGATTCCCAGGTCGTTTCCTCAATGACCATCGCGTCGAATCCCACGCCCGCCATTTGGACGAAAGGTGAGCCGTTCGCCTCAAATAAATCCACCTCATGGACGAAACCACGCTCAATGACTTGGAAAGCCCGCTCCAGCGAGTCGAAGGGAATTCCCATTTCCCGGGCGAAAACATTCATCGTTCCGGCCGGCAGCACCCCTAACAGCGTCGCAGATCCCGCCAGCCCACTAACCACCTCATTCAAGGTGCCGTCCCCCCCCGCAGCGATGACCACCGGTTCGCCCTCCGCCGCGAAACGCTCTGCCAGATCCCGTGCCTCGCCAGCGTGATTCGTGGCGAACAGCGCGAAGCGATTGGCATGAGTCATCAGAAACCGCAGCACCTTCCCACCCTTCTGGCTGCGTGCCAGGGGGTTGAAAATAACCGGATAGCGGTGGGGTCTCTCGATGCGCGATTCTTCACCCATGGGCACTCACTCCGCAACCCGTTTTCACCCTAACGCCTCAATGACCTTGGCCACCGGCAGCCCCATCACGTTATCGAAGCTCCCGCGAATGCCGGAAATGATCCGCTCGCCGAATTCCTGGATGCCATACGCACCCGCCTTGTCCAAGGGGTTCACCCGCGAGAAATATTCGGCGATGGCGGCATCATCGAGAACAAGGAACGTGACCTCGGTGATGTCATGAAACACCTGTTTTTTTCCATCGGGAAAGATCACGCAGACCCCAGTGCACACCTGATGCACCCGCCCCGACAGGCGACGCAACATTGCTCCCGCCTCCTCCAGATCCTTGGGTTTTCCTAACGGAATACCGGCGATGAACACCAGCGTGTCCGCGCCGATGATCGCCGCATCCGGCCGCAGGGCCGCCACGGCGGCGGCTTTGAGCGTGGCATTGAGTTCGCACAAGACATCCGGCTTCATTGAGGCGTCGTGAATTTCCTCTGCCGGTGATACCACGACTTCGAAAATCAAGCCCGTCCCAGCTAACAATTCCCGGCGGCGAGGGGATGACGATGCAAGTACAATAGGCATGGCGCTGACATGCCTCGGAATCCCCTGCCGATCAAGCACACCCTTCAAAGCACTCCATCTTCGAAGTTGTTGTCGGGATCGGAAAAAATCTTACAAAATTCCATCCCATTCCTTGCGCCTCATTCCTTGTCGGGATATAGTTACGACAGTAAATTCATATCTACACTAGATGATACTTAATCGCCGCCCCTTTAGTTTCGTAGCTGCCACGTTCCTAACTTTGTGTACAGCCGCTTCCCAAGGTTCAAACGAGCCGATTGTTAGAAAGAGAATTGCAGATTTCACCGTTTCCGCTGCGACGAGGCAATCCGTGATCAACTTGAAAGGGACGTTCGCACTCAAGGGAGTCACTGGATCCGTGGTCAGATTTTCCAGCACGCAAGGCGATATCGATGTCGAACTCACGCCCGACGTCGCGCCTAAAACCGTCGAAAATTTTCTCAACTATGTGGAACGGGGTGACTATGACGGCACCTTCAGTCATCGGTCGGTTCCGGGATTCGTTGTTCAAGGAGGGGGTTTTAGTTTTGTCGATGATAATGTGGAAACAGTCCCTCAAGATCCGTCCGTGATTAATGA
>JANYFB010000080.1 GCA_025362955.1 Akkermansiaceae bacterium | reverse complement strand
GCCGAATACGAGGGAGCCATCGAAAGCGCCGTGAATACAGCCATGGATCTCCTCGCCGAGTGCCGCATGGATCTCGCCCCACTAGGCAAGTCCATCCACTCGGACGCCCTCGCACAGATCACCTGGTTCCTCGCGGGACTGTTGGAGAAATGCAGACGGTGAGAAAGGGTAAATCTAACCGCAAAAGGACGACGATTCACACAGATAAAAGGAAATTAAGGAAAATGAAAATCACTTCTCCCTTAAACCTACCTTTTCATCGCTCTTATCCCCTCTCCCATCTGCGTCTATCTGCGTTCATCTGCGGTTAAAAAAACTCTTCATTTACCATGTCCCACTCCACCCTCCCCCGCAAGCTTCTCATCATCGGCGGCGGATTCGCTGGCCTCGAATGCGCCATCAGGCTCGCCCATGACGAGCGCTTCGAGATCACCCTCGTGGATCGCACGAACCACCATCTCTTCCAGCCACTCCTCTATCAAGTCGCCACCGCCTCGCTCGCCGCCCCGGACATCGCCCGCTCGATCCGCCAGATCCTTGCCGATGCGAAAAATGTCACCATTCTGATGGACGAGATTTCCTCCATCGACCCCGCCGGGAAAATCGCCACCGGCAGCTCCGGCACCATCTATCATTACGACAATCTCCTGTTAGCTGCGGGAGCGCGGACCGGATACTTCGGCCACGATGAATGGGCGGCTCACAGCCTAGGCCTCAAGTCCTTGGCAGATGCCCAGAACATCCGCCGCACCGTCCTCTCCAATCTCGAACGCGCCGAACTCACCACCGACGAGGCCGAGCGCGGCCCCCTCATGACCGTCGCCATCGTCGGCGGCGGTCCCACCGGTGTCGAGCTGGCCGGTGCCTTCGCCGATCTCGTCCACCGCTCGTTGAAATCTAACTTCCGCCGGATCGACACCTGCAAACTCCGCATCATCCTCATTGAGGGCTCGGAACTCATTCTTGAAGCCTACGATCCCGATCAAAGCGCCTACGCCCGCAAGCGCTTGGAAAAACTCGGCGTGGAAGTCCGCAACAACACCCGCGTCACGAACATTCGGGACGGCGTGCTTGAGTTCAAGGACGGCACAATTCTCGAAGCCGCCGCCATCATCTGGGCCGCCGGCGTCGCCGCCAGCCCCCTCACCGCCTCCCTCGGGGTAGTCATGGATCGCGGTGGACGCATCACGCCCGAACCGGATCTATCCGTTCCCGGTCACCCGGAAATTTTTCTAGCAGGCGACCTTGTTAGCATGAAGGATTGCGATGGCCAGATCGTCCCCGGCGTGGCCCCTGCCGCCGTGCAGATGGGCGCCCACGTCGCCAAAGTCCTCAAGGGCGAACTCGAAAGTAACAGACCCCGCCCCGCCTTCGACTATTTCGACAAAGGCATGATGGCCATCATCGGTAAGAACTACGCCGTCGTGAAAACCGGGAAAATGCGCCTCCAAGGCTTCATCGCCTGGCTTGCCTGGCTCTTCATCCACATCGCCTTTCTCGTCGGCTTCCGCAACAAACTCTCCGTCCTGTTAGGCTGGGCCTACTCTTACATCATCAATAATCCCGAGGCCCGCATCATCGTGAATCCCCCCATCCCGCCAGCGCCGGGCAAGGTGCCGCTCAGTTAAAGCCCGCCATGCTTGCCCTGTGCATCACGGTGAAAAACGAGGAAGCCCTCCTTGCTGATAACCTCCGCTACCATCGCGCCGCCGGTGTGGATGCCTTCTACATTTTCGACGATGGTTGCACCGACGCCACCCTCGCCACCTTGCGGGAAATTCCCGGTGTCCACATCGCTCCCAGCGTCGATCCCGCCGCCTTCCTCGATCACCCGCATCTCGGCTGGATCGCCGCGCGGGCCTTCACCCTCATCACCGGTCGCCAAACTCTGAACGCCCACGTCGCCTTCCAGCAAGCCCTCCTCGCCGGGCACCAATGGATGATTTCGCTCGATGCCGATGAACTTCTTTTCATCGACACCCCGCAGGGCTTGGAAAACTCCCTCCGCCGCTTTTTCACCGCTCTCCCGCCGGACATCGAGGCCGTCGTCTTCAAGCCCGCCGAACTCATTCCCACCCGCCTTGACGCCAGTCATCCTTTGCGGGAAAACGGCTATTTCCGCACCCGCTGCCGGAAAAATTCCCGCCGCGTCCAAGATCCCTACACTGGCCAGTCCGTCACCATCCACGACTTCATCGGCCATACTACCGGGAAAAGCGCCGCGCGCATCCGGCCAGACATCATTCACCAGTCCGTCCACCAATTTACCTCCTTTGACCACGGCCCCCTCCGCCGCAAAAAGGCCTACTGGCTGCTCCATTATAACATCTCCTCCTTCCCAAACTTCATCGCCAAGTTCCGCCGCTTCCACGATCACCCGGACACCTACCTCAACGGCGCCCCCATCGAAGCTCCCCGCTCACTATGGATGAAAATGTGCAATGACCCCCACCTTTCCGAGGCCGATTTACTCAGATACTATCAGGAAAATCTTTTGGAAGACGTCACCAAGTTAGAGCACCAGCCGGGCGTCCGAAGGTTCCAAAAAGTCGCCGCGTTTTTCGCGGTTTAGACCGTTAGCCAATAATAATTTCCGAAACGCGAAACGGCTTATCGCTGAATCGAATATGCCCCAAGGAGCAGCGGACTCCGATCCGCCGCTCTTTGTTTGCCAGAGAAGCCAACCCACTTTGTGAAATAGTGAAAATTCATTTTGGCAAAGGGTCTAGAACCCGATTTTGCAAAGCCGCCGCGCAGGAGCGGCACTTAAATGATCGGGTTCAAGGTCACATCACTCCGCAGCGCCGCTGCACCTCGTAGACGATCCACTTTGCCCCGTTGCGATCTGCCGGGTTCCCAATAAATTTTTTGACAATCAAGAACTCGCCTGCTTGTCTCACTACCAAGGCAGTCAGACGCATGCCCACCTGACTAATAAACTGTTCGGAATTAAAAAATATCAAATTATGATCCGCTTATACCTGATAGTTGTTTTCAACGTGCTATTTGCTCTCTCAGCATCCGCCACTGCGGTAGCCACGGCAGAAAGTATCCGTCCCGGTCCAGCAGTAAGTGGCGGCACCTCTGATGGGTTTGGGGGACTCTATGCGATTGGTGGAGTTTTTCCTTATTACGAGAGTTTTGTGGGCCAGATTTTTACCGCGTCGAAAAGCGGCATCCTACATTCTGCAAGTTTCATCGTTATTAATCATTCAATCAATCCCACTGGCGATAATATTACAGTGTCGATCGCGCCGCTCATAGGAGGCAAAGTAAGGCGCATTCTTGATTCTAGCAGTATTCTTTACTCTACCGTCCCTCGGGAAACCGCTCTTTCGCCATATCAAAAGGATTACAATATTACCGCCTTTTTCGGTGGCAAAGTTAAGATCATAGCGGGTCAAAAGTATGCTTTGACGATCAGCAGTTTAGGCGATCTTGGTTCACATTACAGGATATGGATGCCCAATGATTCAAACCCATATAAATTCGGGCAGATGTTTGGGAATGAAGTGAGTGGAGTGGTAAGAAACAAGTTTCAGGATCTTTTCTTTCGAGTCAAAGTCAATCGATTTGAACGCCACTTTGGACATCCATTCGTTTAGGTTCAAGCATATTAGGCGTGTCCCTGTGCAGGAGACGTTGACTACGAAATAATCGGAATCGGGTCCCCGAGAGTAGCTAGTTCCCAGGACCCCCACCGCCCTGCGTACGGCTTTGACTCCGTTCCTCCTTCCATGCGGTCGCGGGCGGATAAATCGAACCGGACATATCTCTGCACATCCTGTAAGCCCCCGGCATCATCGATAAAGTAAATATCGTGTGCCGACGCAGTAAGTGGTATGACCAAATCCTTGAGAGCTGTCGCGCGTGACAAGGGTTTGTCGGATGTCCGCGTGGACTGATCGCTGCAACTGCGCATCAGCAATGTGAGTAAGGAAAGGATTTGTGGCTGGTAGAATTTGCCCGGATGACAGGGTTTTCTTTTTGTGTGCCGTTGAAGCCTAACTTCTCTTTTCCAGATCGCGCTTTGTTTCCAGCAGGACCTGATAGCATTTGAATGCCGAAGATTGGACTGAAAATACGCAAATTAATATCAATAATTCAATAAGGAGTGAGGGGAGCATGGTGCGGTATGTTTTTGAGTTTATGTTTGATCTGGCCGGTGAAGGAATCTTGGATGCAGATTTCGAGTCGGTTTGAATGGGTATGGACTAGGAGACGATATTCTGCATCCAAAGTTATAATCGCGGGTTCATCGTATCTGATGATTGTATCGCCCTGTAAGTGAAGTAGAGGAGAAGGGGGACAGGAATGTCCCCCCTCCTTAACAGATTATGGCGCGGGTGGCGGGGTGATGGTGCCTTGGGTTTTCTTTTCCCGCACGGGGGCGCGTTCGATGTGGGAGGCGCTTTGCCAAGCGCGGAGTTTTTCCGGGTTGCGGCGGTAGAGGTTCTGCATGATGGCGTCGAGGCGAGTGACCAGGCTTTGGACTTCGCCGAGGAGTAGGTCGATGGCTTTGGTGCTCTGGACGCCTTCAAAGTTGTCGGCGTGCTTGGCGGTGTTCGTCTCGTCGATGGCATCCCGGTCGGAGCGGAGGTCTTCTACGAAGTCCGCAGGGAGGGCGTAGGCAATGAATTTGCTGCGGAGGGCAGCTTTCTCGGTGAGTTGGGCGGGGCTGTCTCCGCCATCGGCGATTGGGGCGGTGTTGTCTTCCAAGAGTTCCAACAGGGAGTCCGCATGGGTGGTGCAGGTGGTCTCGGAGTAGTCACCGGGGAAACGGAAGGCGGCGGAAAAGAAGCCGGGTTCGTCGAGGGCGATGGCGCGGGCGGTGCGGGCGATGTCTTTGAAATCAAGGAATAGGGCATCGAGCAGGGTTTGCTTGCCGACGGGAGTGCGAAGCTGGCCGACCTTGACGGCGGGGAGCTTGACGATGATGGGATCGAGGGCGGTGAAGCATTCGGCGGCCTTGGGCAAGGCGGCGAAGTCTGCGGCGTATTCTTTTCCGAAGATTTGGACGCGGGTGGCGCGCTCGGCACGGCGGATATCACGGTCATTCATGGTAGTAGGATGTGGTGGTTGGATGGGATGGTGCGGAACAGATTTTTTCCGAACATTCGTGGAAGCTATCTGGGTCGGTGATTTTTTGGAAGTAACCAAATCGGCGTTATTTGGTGAATTTGCAGGGATGGGCGTGTGCAATCGTTTTATGTAAGTTGTTTGCAATGAGTTTTCTGTACGCGCAATGAGGGGAATACGAATGAACCTTGAGGTGTTCTGTACAGACCTTGGGAGGGATTTGCACGGACCTTGAGGGGGACGTTACGGACCGAGTGGCGTTCTGTACGGACCTAGGATGAGATTGCGCGAACCTCGGATGAGGCGTGCATGGGGGTTGGGTCGTTTTACCCGGCCCTAGGACTGGGCTGTGCAGGCATGGAGCCCGGCTCGCAGGGGGCTTGGGGTTCGCTGAAAGGACCTTTTCTGGACGCGGATGGACCTTGGACCTCTTGAGTGAGGGATGAAACTCTGAAAAAATACTCGTCGGCCAGCGACCAACGCTCTTGAAAAGAGGGGGACAGGAATGTCCCCGCTCCCTATGGGTTGAGCTTCACGGTGACGGTTTTCTTGGTCTCCATTTTCATGCCTTCGAGGCCTTTGAGAAGTTCCATGGCGGCGGCGGGATCGTTCTTGGGGGCGGATTTGAGCTTTTTGAGGGTCTCGGGCTTTTCGATGAGCTTGGCCATGTCCAGTTGCAGGAGGGTGATGCTATTGGCATCCCGATAGGTGGCATCCGTCTCGGCAATGCCGGGCTCGATGACGATTTGAAGTGAGACTTTCATGTCGCCGAGCATTTGCTTCATCATGGTTTCCGCTTCGGGATTTTCCTCGGCATCCGGGGCGTCAAGTGGCTTGGGAGTGTCGTCAGCGGCGGGGATCGGCTCAGGCGTGGTCATGACGAGGGTGCCGCCTGAATAGGCGAAGGCGACGGGCTTTTGCTTGGCGGTGGGCGGAGCATGCGCGGCCATGGGGGAAAGCTTTTTGAGGTCCTCGGTGGGAGAAATGTGGAGCTTGTTAATGTCGGCGAAGTGGTAGGTGGTGCGGGCGCCTTTGTTCGCCCCGGCCTCGAAGGGGACGGATTTCTCGAAGGTGACGCCTTCGCCCATGGTGGCAGCTTTGGCCTTGGCTTTTTCCGGGGAGAACATGTCGGCGAGTGGGTCCTTGCCCGCGCCGCCGCCGAAGGCTGCCATTTGCTCGATCATGTCCTGCATTTGGGGGCCTAAGGTGGTTTGTTCGACAAGGGTTCCGCTGCCGTCCTTGTTTAGGTGAATGGTGGTCTCGCTTTGCAAACAACCGGGCAGAAGGATGGCGACGAGGGTGGAAGCGGCGGCGAGGAAGATGCGTTTCATGATTTTTCCCGAAGGTGGGATAAGGTATGAGTGGGGAGGTGGCGGGAAGCAAGATCTCAAACGCCGCTGTCAGGGAATTCGCAGGGGATGGCGTGGCGACCCTTCATACGGTAGGTGGAAAAATCACTCCGATCCACCGTCCAGACGCGGCATCGCGGGGTGAGCTCGGCCATCCGCACGATGCAGGCATCCGCGAGGTCCATGGGGCGATCCGAATATTTCGTGGCGAGCTCTAGCAAACGTGGCATTTCATGTGAAAGGATGAAGTCCGGGTCGATGACGAGATCACCCCGGGAAACGAGGCGGAGAAGCGCCACGGGATCCGGAAAGAAGCTCCCGGCTTCCGCGAGAACGGCATCACAAGTGTGCAGCGGAGCGTGGGCGCGAAAGGCTGCGAGCGCCCATGAATGATGCAGGTCATTGCGGGTGAGCAGGGCCACGATGATGCCGGTATCGGCGATTTCTTTCATGGCTTGGCGACGGCCCTATGATTGAGGCGGTCACGGGCAGCGGCGTTGGTCGCGGGTTTTCCGGTTCCTTCGTAGATGCCGACTAGATCCTCGGAGGTGAATTTCCGCGAGGGATTTTCCACCGCAGTGGCAAGATCTTCCTCAATGAGGGTCTGGACGTACTTCGCGCGATCAAGGCCCATGCGGGCAGCCCGCGCCTCGGCTTTGCCAAGGAGGTCGGAATCCAGCCGGATGGTGAGGCTCTGGGTCATGCGCTGGAGAATACGCCGAGCTTCCGGCGAGGTCAAGATTGCCAAGCGGGCATCCGTTTCCTCACATTCGAGAAATTTGCCCGTTGCCAGCGGCGCGGTGCTGTTCAAGCATGAGCGTGCCGATGGCTGAAACGAACGCTGCTGTTGAAATCAAGGATCTTGTGAAGGACTTCAAGACGTCCTTCCGCAAGGAAGCGTTGCGGGCGGTGGATGGGGTGTCGATCCGGATCATGCCGGGCGAGGTCTATGGGCTGATCGGGCCGAACGGCTCAGGAAAATCGACGACAATGAAGGCGTTGCTGGGATTGGTGGCTCCGACCTCGGGAAATTGCGCGATTTTCGGCAAGGATTCGCTGAAGGTGGACTCCCGGAATGACGTGGGATTTCTACCAGAGAATCCTTATTTTTACAAGCATCTGAGCGGCGCGGAAACGTTGCGGTTTTATGGCAAGCTATGCGGGCTGAAGGGGAAAATGTTGGAGGGGCGGGTGAGTGAATTGCTTGCATTGGTGGATCTGGAGAGCGCACGGGATCGGCGGTTGGGCGGGTATTCCAAGGGGATGCTGCAACGGATCGGGCTGGCGCAGGCGCTGGTGCAGGAGCCGCGGTTGGTAATTTTGGACGAGCCGACAGCGGGGGTGGACCCGATCGGATCGCGGCAGATTCGGGATTTGATCCTGAAGCTGCGGGAGCGCGGGATCACGGTTTTCCTGTGCTCGCATTTGCTGGAGCAGGTGCAGGAGGTGTGCGATCACGTCGGGATTATTTTTAGAGGAAAAATGGTGAAGGAGGGGCGGCTGGAGGATTTGATCGCGATCGAGGACCAGACGGAGATCGTGCTGAAGGATGCGAGTCCTGAGTTGATTTCGCAAATCACGGCGCTGGTGGGAGCGACGGCGGGTGCCTCGCTGGTGCGCACGGGCAAACCGCGCACGACCTTGGAGCGACTTTTCCTCCGCGAAACGAACCAAGGAGACGACCGATGAGCACGCTGACTGAAAAATCCAAGGGCTCGCATGTGGGCCGCATCTGGGTGATCGCCCGGCACGCTTTCACGCAACTGGTGAGGATGAAGGTGTTCTATTTCCTGGCGGTGTTCGCGGTGATCGCCATTGCCAGTAATTTTTTCGATCTCCCGCAGCATGAAGGGCCGGAGTCCGTGGGAATCAATGTACTGCGATCAATCAAGAGTTGGTCGCTCGGGACGATGACTTTGTTCTCGGTGGTGATGTCTATCGTGGCGACGGCGCTGCTGCTGCCCAAGGACGTGGAGGATCGGACGCTCTACACGATTTTAGCGAAGCCGGTCCCGCGTCTGGACTACCTAGCGGGGAAATTGTTAGGCGTATTGCTACTGGTCCTCGTTTCGCTGGCGCTGATGGATGTTTTGATGACGGCGGTATTGCAGATCCGGGCGTCCATCGTACTGGCGCAACAGCTTGAAATGGCCCACGCGCTTAGCTGGCAGCAGGATGCCATTGATTCGGTGCGGATGGAAACGGCGGCAAACGGGCCGAGCTGGTCATTGCAAGGGGCGGTGTTCGCGGTGTTTCTGCGGGCATCGATCATGGCCTCGCTGGCCTTGCTGATCTCGACGTTTTCGACGAGCACGCTGTTCACGACGATCGTGAGTTTTCTGGTGTATTTCATCGGCCATTTCCAAGCGGATGCGCGGGATGCTTTTCTCCAACACGGCCAAGCGGGACAGGGGGCGGCGGGCCGGTTTTTCACGCTTCTGTTGTCGCTGGTGTTCCCGGATTTTCAAAATTTCAATGTCATCGATGCGGTGATTGAAGGCCAGTCGATGCCGCTGCTGATCCTCGGGAAGCTCACCTTGATCGGGCTGTATTACGCTTTTTTCTACACCATCGCGTCGTGGTTTATCTTCGCGAAAAAGGAATTCTAAGGCGATGAATGCTTGGCAACGGAACGGGATTCTCACGGCAGCCCTGCTCGCCTTCGGAGCGTCGCGGATGCCTTTCGAGGCTGGCCTTGCGAAAGAGCTTCGAACGGCCGGACTAACTCCCCCGCCGATTGAAATCGGGACGCGGGACAAGATCGGCCAGACGAGTTCCGCAGTGGCGCTGGGTGGGTTGCGGACGCTGGTGGCGACCTTTCTCAACCTGCGTGCGATGTCGTTTTTTGAAAATCAAAAGTGGGACGACGTAGCGGAGACCTTCGACACCATCGTCGATCTGGCACCCCGGACGCGCTACTACTGGGAAACCGGCTCTTGGCACTCGGCCTACAACGCGGCGTCCTATTACCGGGACGATTCCAAGCTGCCGCCGCTGCGGCGGAGGGAAGCTTGGCGGGCCGCGATTTTCCGGGGCCGAGCCTTTCTGGAGCGTGGCATCCGGAACAATCCCGATGACTGGAGCCTGCTCTCAACCCTCGGATTCCTGCTCTCGGACGCGAATAAATTTCCCGCCTTCCATGACGTGAACGAGGCCTTCGCCGCTGCTGCAGATGCCTATCATCGCTCCGCCGCGACTGGTAAAGCCCTCGGCTACGTGCGCCG
>JANYFB010000215.1 GCA_025362955.1 Akkermansiaceae bacterium | reverse complement strand
TGGGCGTCTCGCCCACATGGATTTTCTCCACTGGTGGGCGAGACGCCCACACTCCTTGAAAGATCGCTCCATCCATACGCCTCCAGCACGGCGGCATCCAGCTCGTCGTGGATCTGTTGGAGAATGGAAACGAGGCCCTTGTCGTGGATGGCCTTTTCCTTGGCGGTCAGCGGGGTGCCGGCGCGGACGGCTTCCAGCACGTTATACATGCCCGTGAGCGTGAGGTCCGGGTGCAGCGCCTGTTGTTGCTTGCGATGCGCGTCGAGACGCTCGCCGAGGTCGCGGATGCGTTGTTTCAACGGGGATTCTTCGAGCGCGGGAAATGGGAAGGGTTCAAAGCAGCGGGATTTCACATACACGGAGTCGTTGCCAACACCTAACCAAGACCCTGTGGCAAGCGACCATTTGACGTGAGGGGCGGACGAGAGAATTCCGATGGCATAGGCATCATCCGAAGCGATGGCGATGAGCTTGTTGTCTGGTAGAATTTCCTGATCGAGGAAAGTGAAGAAGCGGTGTTTGCTGGTTTCGACTGTGGCGATGTAGCGGGGAAGACCTTTTCTTTGATCGCGCAGTTTCTTGTTGGGTTCTCCAAACGCCCACCACAGTTTGCGACGTCCTTCGCGGGCGTTTTGGTCACGTTCCGGTTTTACGCGAGTTAGAAGATGTTGGTAAACGGAGGGATGTTGGGTTTGTAGTTCCGCGATGGAAAACGGAAAGGCATCAATCACTTTGACTTCGCGCGGGCGGTTCGTGAGATCTTTCCCATTTCGATAATCCCAAATGACCTGTGCAGCTCCCATTACGGATGCGGCGGAAAGAGTTTGGGCTTCTTCCGGCGAAATGATGAATCCCGCTCCGAAGAGGCAGAAGCCGCGGTTTGAGAGGTCTTCGTTTGCCGCAAGGCCTGCACACGATGAAACGTCGGCGCCGATTTGAAGATTCGGGGCGAGGACGCCTCGGCTCCTTGAGAGAGTCACTTCGTTCTCGCCGTCCTCGCGGGCGATTTCATGGGTGACTTTTTCCAGGACGCCTTCCGCGTTGCCGGGCTCGGCGACCGTCAGCGCGATGCGGACGGCGGCACCATCGGCGGAATCAACCCACGGATGATCGGCGATGGCGTAGCTGAGATGAAGCGGCTTTTTCCCATCCGCTAGGAACGGCTCGATGACGCGGCGGTTGAAGGTCTGATGGATGGAGTTGGTGGTGATGAAGCCGAAGCGTTTCGTTTCCCCATCGCGGACGAGTTCGGCGGCTTTCTGCCACCAATACATGACGAAGTCGGCGGACTCAGGGACGAGGCCTTTCCATGCCTTGCGGAGCGTCTCGGTGTAGCCATCGCCTAACGCATCGCGCATCCGGGAGGCTCCGATGAACGGCGGATTTCCCACGATGACATCGGCGGGCGGCCACTCGGCGCGTTTGGGATTCATATAATCGAAGACGGCCTTTCTAGCGGTTTCATCCGGGACTTCCTTGCCGGTGATGGGATGCGCCTTGGTGGTGATGCCGTCCCAGATGGTGACGATTTCCCCGGTGTTAGGGTCCCTGCGCGGGATGGCGGCATCGTAGGCGAGGACGGCATCCTGTTGGACGATGGAGGCTTCCTTGGGCAGCAGCGGGCGCTCGTTGGTGTCCGCCTTGCCGGTGGTTTTCCGCTGCCATTGGAAGAAGCCGATCCAGAGGACGAGCTGGGCGATGGCGACGGCGCGACGGTTCAGCTCCAGCCCGAGGAACTGGCGCGGGCCGATCTTGAAGGATTTCATTTCAAAGATCACATCCCCGCCGAGTTCCTCGAAAGCTTCGAGTACTTCGGCTTCCAGGCGTTTCATCAGTTCGAGGGAAACGTAGAGGAAATTGCCGGAACCGCAGGCGGGATCGAGGACTTTGAGAGTGCAGATTTTCCGGTGGAAATCACTAACAGCGGAGAGGGCTTCCGCGTGGAAAGCGGCGGCTTGCTCCACTCGATATTTTCGGGAAGCACCCATTTTGGTGGCTTTCGCCCCAGCCAGTGAAGTGATGCCTTGTTTGGCGTCGGCATCAATTTTGGAAATCATCGCTTCAACCTTGGCGGCCTTTTCGGTGGCGAGGGAGGCGGCGGCTTTCACGGCATCCCATTCCTCGCGGAGAGGATCGATGAGGGCGGGGCGGATGAGCCGCTCCACGTAGGAACGCGGCGTGTAGTGGGCACCTAACTTGTGACGCTCGCGCGGATCTAGGGCGCGCTCGACAAGGGTGCCGAAGATGGCCGGCTCCACGGCGGACCAATCCGAATCCGCCGCGTGGATGAGCAAGGCGATCTGATCCGGCCGGAGCGGCAGTGCGGTGGTGTCCTCGAACAAGCCGCCATTGAAATGCGGGATGGCCCCGAACAGGAGGGTGGAAAACTCGGTGCCCTTGGCCATGTCGGTCCACAAGGTGTGGAGCATGATGGGAAATCCGGCAGGCGAGTCCTTCACTTTTTTCAACAGGTCGATGAAGGATTTCTTCGGCAGGAGTTCCACATCCTCGGCGAACATGGTGAAGAGGCAGCGCTGGAGGAATCCGGCGGTGACCTTGGCATCGTGGCCGTCCTGTTCGAGGGATTTGGCGAGTTCCGCGAGGGACTTGGCGACCTCGCGGGTGACCTTGGCGGAGTGCTTGGAGGGATCGAGCGAATGGGGATCGAGCCAGACCTTGCGGAGGCGTTCGCGGATTTCCGGCTGATGGAGATCCGCTAGATAAATGCGGAACGAGGAGGGATCGGGAAAGCGCTCGTAATGACCGCCGGTGCCGGAGAACTCGGCGTAGAGGTCGATGGAGTGGCCCACGTCGCAGACGATGAGGAAGGGCGGGCGACCTTCCGAGGCGGGCAGGGCGGTGATGTATTTCCGCGCCTGATTGTAGGCTCGCTGGAGCACCTTGTCGAAGGCGGCGGTGCCGCGCTTGCCATGGCCGGTCTTGTGCACGGCCTTGTTAGGAATGAAGTCGAGAAGGGTGCCTTGTTCGGTGGCCTTGGAGAAGGTGCCTTGCTTGGTTTCCGAGAGCAGGAAGCCGGATTTGTAGAGGTCGATGAAGCCGGTGGCGGTGCTGCCGTCCGCCTCCTTGTGAGTGACGGCGCGCTCGAAGACGTAGAGGTTCTGCGCGTTGTCTGGGCCAGCGGGTTCAGGGTGGGGAACGAGGAGGATCTCGTCGCAAAGCTCGGTGAAGAAGAGCGCGTAGTTTGCCTTTTCCGAGCCGCCGGATTTTTCCCACCGTTCGATGAACTTGGTGACGGCTTCCGGGGAGGCATCGGGCATAACGGGATTTAGGATTGCTAGAGCGGGAACGGCAATCCCAAAGGGCGAGGTAGGCCGGGGCAGCGAGGTGGAGGCCCACGCCTGGTATCTCAAGGTTCTTGCCGCCGTGAAGCCGAAAGATCCAGACACCCGTGGCCTCGTGAAATATCTCGTGAACAAACGCAAGCAGTGAGCCTCCGGCAGACGGCGCGAAACTTGCCTCCGGCGACCGCGTGGAAGTGGAGCTGGTCTTGGAAAGCAAGAACGACTACGAGTATCTGCTTTTTTCCGATGCAACAGCTGCCGACATGGAGCCGCGCGATCAAACCGTGGACTTCTTCATCCGCGCCCTTCCGCGCGGCACCAGCACCCTCCGCTATCAACTCCGCGCCGAGGCTCCGGGCATCTACAAGGCTCGGTAAATATATTCCCTCTCCGCTACCGCTGTGGCCATTTATTTCTGTAAACTCCACACCTATTTCGAGGATCTGTAATTGGAAATTTCCTACTTACTATCTGAAAAGGCCTCAAGCGTGGGGAACAGCGGCTCAATATGTGAAGCAAGGATAAAGGGCTTGCTTGTGAAATGCACAATGCTACTTTTCGCCCTTCAAAATCGGCCGTGCTGGCCGCTTGAATCCGCAGCCCAGCAACAAAATCTGGATGGATAAATCTCGATAATTTGATTCCCCATGAAACCACGATCCTTTCTGGCAGGTTTAGCAATTCTGGCATTTTCTGCTTCAGTAGTTTTCCAGAATAGGGCCGAAGCCGCCCCCTCAAAGTTCACCGTTACCGACCTAGGCGCATTAGGCGGAGATATCAGCTACGGCTTTGGAATCAATGCATCAGGCCAGGTCACTGGCTGGTCTTACACCCCGGGGAATGCCGCCATACACGCGGTGCGGTGGACTGGAACGACGCCTCGCGATCTTGGCGCTCTTGGCGGCACGGAGAGCTATGGCATCGGCATTAACGCCTCTGGAAAAATCGCCGGTAGATATTTAGTGCCGAACTCCACTAACTTCCGTGCAGTTCGATGGTCCCCTTCAGCGCAGGCTCTCGACAGCACTTCCCAGGCAGGATACGCGATCAACACTTCAGGGCAAATCGCAGGGGCGGATGACATTTTGGCAAACGGGACATCCCATGCCATGCGGTGGACCAATACCAGTCCTCAAGATTTGGGCACCCTCGGCGGCAGCTACAGTTCAGGACTCGGCATCAATGATTCCGGTCAGGTCGCTGGCTGGAGCAGTCTTCCATTCCCAAATACCAGCCAGGTTCACGCGGTCAGGTGGACGGGCACTTCCGCTGGGGATCTCGGGACGCTCGGCGGAAGTTCTAGCTATGGTTACGGAATCAACGCATCTGGTCAGGTCGCGGGACGATCAAATGTCATCAATGATTCGGCCGAACACGCAGTGCGGTGGACGGGTACCACCCCCACCGATCTTGGCACTCTCGGGGGCGTTCACAGCTATGGCTATGCCATCAATGCCGCCGGCGATGTTGTCGGCATGTCGATGATTTCTCCGACCCTCACTACGGCTCATGCGTTTCTTTATACTAACGGGAAAATGTATGATTTGGAGACTCTGCTTCCTGCAGGCTCAGGTGTCACCGAAATGATTGTCAGCAGTCAGGGAAACAGTATCAACGATCAGGGGCAAATCGCCGTAACGGGCCGCGTGAATGGCGGCTCGCAGCACGCCCTGCTTCTCTCACCCGTCCTCGTCGTGGGTATCGCGATCACTGGCCCTACTAAGGATGGGGCGATTTTGCATCTTTCTGCTATACTGTCCGTCAGCACATTTTGTGATTTCCGAAACTCTGAAACTTCAGGGTCAAGAGCGATTCTAGTTCTTGCTGACAACTGGTGCTGAGGCCATCGAGATATGTGTCGATTGTGGCTTTGAATGCCGCAAAATCTTTGAAGTGTTTGTTTTTTAGTGATTTCTTCTTGAGGTGTTTCCACAGGCGCTCGATGAGATTGAGGTTGGGCGAATAGGCTGGCAGGAACAGCAACTCAACGTCATGCGACGCCGCATGTCCTGTGACGCGTTTGCAGCGTTGGTAGCGGGCGTTGTCCATCACGAGAGTTAGTGCTTCGCCGGGGTGGCTGAGGCGAATCGAATCAATGAGTTCGCAAACCGTCTCGGCGTTGACATTTTCGGTCGTCCTGACCGTGATCACCTCCTTGCTATGACTGTCAAGCGCGCCTAACACACTATATCTCTGGCGACCGCATCCGGATTTCACAAAAATTCTCCCAAAGCACCAGATCATGCCCAAGAAACTTCCGAGAATGAAATGGGCGGCATCCACAAAGAACACTTTGCGTTGCCCTAGCCCTGCTTCTTCAAGCTTTGGCAAGAGTTCGGCGGTGAAGAATTCGAATTGAAGTTGTGGATCCGCCTTGCCCGGGATGACACCGGTCTTGCGGTATTTGAGACCTAACATGTGGAGTGTCCGCCGGGTCTGGGCCTCGCTGAGAAGAATACCCGTTAGTTTCATAATGCGCTCGATGGCAGCGGCCACATCCGTCGGCGGGCAGACCGCGAATGAGCAGCGCAGGCAGGGCAGAAATGGTTCCAAACAGCTTGAAGGACGGTAGGATCGATCCTCGATAACTCCTGCGATTCCCTGATCGCGAAATTCCTTGATATAGGAAGTCACGGTGTTCGCGGAAATATTGAGGATCCGGGTGATGGCAAGATTAGTCACCTTTTGGTGGTGCATCTTGAGGCACATTAGTTTGCGTTTGATTTTCCCTGGCAGGGTTGGGTCGTCGCAGGCCTCATTAATGTCGGCTATGTCTTGTTCACTGAATTGGAGAGAAATCACGGGCCAAGATTACAGGCGTTCGAAATCAAAAGGCCACACTTCTTTATCACAATTTATGATGACGGTGAGTATAGCACCGCCTCGGGTCTCTCCGTGAAAATCCAATCCAGCCCTGACAAAAAAGCCTGGACGGACATACCCGACATCAGCGGCCCGTATATGACGGAGGATCAAGCGAACCCCGGCAACTATCATCTGGACACCACATTCTATCCCCCTGGGGATGCGATCTATTTCAGGGCGACTGTTACCAGGTCGAATATGGCAGATGCGTATTCCCCACCACTGGGACCGTTCAAGCTGACCCGCGCCGAGTTGTCGATCAGCTTGCAGGCCACTTCGACATCAGATAAGGCTCACGGATCGATAGTGCGTGCCGGGGACGACATCACCTATCTATTTTCCGTGACTAACAAAGGAACCGCTACGGCAAGAAACCTGAAGGTGGTCGCCAAGCTTCCGACTTACCTTGATAGCAAAACAGACTTACCAAAACAATTTGACCTCAATGACATCCCCTTGGATTCCCTCAATAATCCGTCTATCAGTTTTGGTGGTACTTATCAGGGACCCTCGAACGCCAGCGCTGCCGACGCGCAAATCGTTTGGAATCTCGGAGATCTGGAGCCCAACCCCGATGCACTTTTGTCCGCGACGTTCACGCTGCATATCACGTCAAAAGTTCGGACTTCAGAGTCGATCGGAGTCACAAACGACTACGAAGTTTATGGTGCGGATTTCCAACCTCCTTACTCCGCGACGGGTTATAGCAGCGGTGCACCGAAAGTCTCGAGCGAGGTCCGCGGTCCAATTTCATTCACCGCCAAGGCACAAAGCGGCACGGTGGAACCGGGTGGTTTGATCCACTATCAATTTAAGCTGGCCAATCTCGCCAAGTTGCCTGTCGCACATGCTGCGGCGGTCGTGTCAGTGCCGCAGTTCACTCGATTTGCAGATATCTATACAATGCCTTCCGGTGCCACCCTCAGCGGTGTGGGAGGAGTAAGATCGGACGGATCTCAAGTTGAATCTGAAATGGTTTACGCGGCCGGTCAATCGGCTCCGCAGATTCTGCTCGATTTGGGAGCTTTGGCCGCAGCCGGAGAAGCCCACGACTCGATCACTTTCGGCATCATCTTCCAAGCGCAATGGGCAAATCCCAAGGAGGTGCCGAAGATCGGAGCATTCGACTATTACGCGACATTTTTTAACAAGGATCTTTTCACGAACCCCTACAATCCCACGGGTAATAAAATCACCGAGTATGACCTTTTCAAACTGAAGTTCGACGAGGCGCACAACACGACATCACAAACGCCCGGACCTACGGATTTTATTTCTTTCATTCAACAAACGAACCACGAAACCGCACTCAGCTACTACGACTCAGGTGATGTAAGCGTCCCAATTTCTGGGAGCACCGATAAACAGCCCGGATTCATTTTGTGGAAGACGATCAGCAACAAAGTCTCGGACACCGTGAATGACGGCAGCACAGTAGTTGATACGGTTGAGCCGGGAGACCGGCTCACGTTCCTTTGCCTCGCTTCAAATAATGGTAAATCCGTAGCGAATGACGTTTACATTGAGGACGGATTGCCGGATCACACATCATATATCAAAGGCAGTGAGCATCTCCTAGGTAGTACTGCAAGCACTATGGGCAGCACGCTGCGAACCTATCCTGATACCGACGGCCACCATGTGCGCTTCGAGGGACTTAATCTTCTACCGGGCGATGGTGTGTTGCTAGAATACTCCGTGCTTGTGAACAGCGGCGTCGCTACCGGAACCCTCATTCTTCCCGCTGCAGTGATCAACCCCATCACCCATCTTCCTGAAGGCGGAGTCGGGGCATCGAGCATCGGCTCTTCGAGCACCACTTACACTGCCTTTGGTAATTATTTGAATGGTGCGATCAAAGTTACTGGAGCAGTGCATTTCGCCCAGCCGCAAATCCATAGGCTCGTCGAGAGTCCCGAAGTAAGCACCAACATCGCGGCGACCGCCGACGCGATGACGGCGATTTATAACAAGAATTGGAGCGCGCTCCCTCTAAAGAATTCCGGAGATCCCTTATCTTTCATCCCAGGTGCGGAGAGATATTACATTCACTATGAAAACCTCGGAAAAGTAGCGATTAATGGAGCGCAGTTGGTTTTCCCACTCCCCGCTCACACCGCATTTTACAGAGCTTCGTTCGTTGCACTCACGCCAGCGGATGACGCTGGTGTGCTTATCGATACTCCGCCAGGTTCGAGCATCAATCCGCCCGCAGGTGCGAATGGCGGATTCCTTTCTACCGGTGGAAAGGCGACTTTTACCTTTAATCAACTTCCCGCAGCTGGCCACTCTGGCTGTAAAGGCAACGTGATGGTGGAGGTGATCGTACAGAGTGATGCTGTGACTGCGAAAAGCCCGTTGATAGGCGTAGGAGCATCTCCGGTCTTCATTCGAGACACGCCTGTTACACAAACTATTACCGCTCCGATGCCGATCGTGAAAATTGCCACTGCCCCCGCCCATTTAGCATCAGCTACAGAAGGGCCAACCACTCACACCACTGTCACTGATGTGCCTCAAGTGGGAATTGGTGAATTTGTTCCAAAGGAAGTCAAATACGGTGACCTATTCCAAATTGAAATAGTTATCATGAATAACGGTAGCACCGCTTTGTCAAATCCGTATCTCGCTTGGACACAGCCCGCAGGCACAGACATTGTGAGTTTCAAATTCGGCGGCGGCACAAAACAGAATCCTAAAGAGGGTGACCCGATCCACACTTACTTGTTCGAGCTGGCGTCCAATAACGGCACCGTCGATTATAATGGAGGAAAGGGATCATGGTCAATTGCGGCGGGCACCAGTGCCGGCGTGACGGTGACTTTGAAGGCCACCGGATCTGTAGGCTCTGACATCAGTTACCATAGTGATGCCTATGTCACTGCGGGTTATATGGGCCAAGTCTATACCCCGCCAAACGTCACTCACATCGTAGCTTCACCTAATATTGGAATGTCGAGTGGGATTACCGGTGCTCCGCTAATCCAAAAAACCGTCAAAGGATCAGATGTTTTCATGGTAAAGTTGAATGATGCCGGGGACAAAATCATGGTGCTGGGAGCGGCAAGCATCGTGGGCCAAGGCGGGGGCAACATCGTCGCTCAAGGCGGGGGCAACATCGTCGGACAAGGCGGCGGGAACCTCATTGTTTCGGGTGCTAGCAGCTCGATTACCATTGGTGGCACAACAGGTGCGGCTATCGTTGCCCAGGGTGGGGGGAATATCGTTGTCCCGCAGGGAAGCGCCATCGTCGGGCAGGGTGGCGGAAATTTCCTTGCTGCTGGAGGAGCAATTGTCGGGCAGGGCGGTGGAAATCTCCTTGCTGCGGGGGGTGCGATTGTTGTCGAAAGTGGGGGTAGTATCGTGGCGCAAGGGGGAGGTAACATCGTGGGTCAAGGTGGAGGTAACATCGTGGGTCAAGGTGGGGGAAATATCGTCGCCCATGGTGGGGGAAATCTCGTCAACACGAACGGCAGCAACATTTATGCGGCAGGCGGCGGCAGCATCGTCACCCAGGGCGGAGGAAACCTGATCTCCCTACCGGGAACCTCCGCGTCGTTCACGACTGAAGGCGGCAACGTGATGGGAGTCGGAGGCTCAAATTTTCACCCGAGTCCTTGAGGCGGCTTAAGCTGGGCGTAATCCGCCTCGTCACTATCACGGATCTTTATGGCGAGGTGGGGATTCACGGCGATCAAGCTAGGGGAGCACACTCGCCCTCGCGTGTGGTGTTCGACGCCCTCGTCGAAAACTTACGTGCTTTGACATTGGATTTTCCGTATGGGAACGATGAAAAACAGATAACGAGCCAACCTGATTCCGCCCGAATGAGACGAGGGCGCGTGTGCTCCCCTTTTACCCTAGCTTGATCGCCGTGAGTGGCGATCGTTGCGAATTTTCTAGTAAAAGAGAGGGAATTCCTGCCTATTACGGAGGTTGCAATTCTATCAGTTGGTAGGATCTCCAAAACACCAAAACGTCACCGCCACGATTATGAATCGCAAAACATTTCTATCAGGCAT
>JANYFB010000309.1 GCA_025362955.1 Akkermansiaceae bacterium | reverse complement strand
CCCAGACGAATCGCTCCTTCCAAAACATCTCCGAGGTGGCCAGCACGGCCGCGCGCTCGCCGTCGAGATGCCCCCAGAGGCGCTCGACCTCGGGCGTGGAGTCCACCGGGCCGCGGAAAAGGGTCATGTGGAAGCCGAACTCGGGCTCGTCGAGCTCGATGTTGTGGCGCGCCTTGAAGCGCGCGCGCGCGGCGGCGGCGAAGGCCTCGGGCAGCTCGATGCAGGCCACCCCATCGCTGGACCGGCGTTGGCGCGGGGGGTTGTATCGGATCACGCCGTCGAGGCGCGCCTCGTAGCAGCGGTGGCCCAGCAGGGGATTGCGCTGGGCAAATGGCAGCGGCTCGACTGTTAGGAAGGCCGGGTCCGGGTGGCGCAGATTGTGGATGAACTCTGACATGACCTCCTGCCGAAGTTCCAAGCGGATCGAGAGCGCCTTTCGCAACACCGCATCCATCCACAGCGGAACCATCGGATTATGAGCCGTCGCCGATTGATAGGTGAGGTTCAAAAAGTCCCGTTGGTTACGGGCTTTCGGCCACGCATTTCCGTATGGATGATGGCCACCAGTGAGAAGATGGTAAGTGATGACTGCGATTGAAAATAGGTCTGAGCGGTTACCGGGAGTGATGCCCATGCGATATTCCGGTGCGGAAAAGTCGATGGTGCCGAGCGCGCTCCCACGCTCGAAGGGCGAGGAAATTTCCGCAATGCCACCCACCCGGCATGAGCCGTAGTCGATGATTTTAACCTGCCCGTCACCGCCTATCAGAATATTATCTGGTTTGAGATCTTGATGAAGCGTATCCCGCCGATGCAGTGCGCGGACTCCTTCCACAATTTGATGGGTGATGCCGATCACTTGGTCGATGGGTGGGCACGGATTTTCCTCGCTCCAGCGGCTGAGTGTCATGCCATTGATTGCCTCTAACACATAGTAAAGGAACCGCCGGGGGCGAGGTCGGCGGATGGCCTTCGCAAGGTGGGGACTGTTAGTTCGCAGGCCAATCCATTCTTCGAGGGCGAACCGTTCGAGATAGGATGGATCGTCTTCAAAACTGATCGACGGGGTTTTCAAGACAAGACTCCGATTCCCGTCATCCATGTCCGAAACTAGATAGAGTTGGGAATTTTTCGTCGCGGATATGATGCGTTCGACATGGAGCCCGTCGATGGATTGGCCGGGAAGCAGGTCAGGTGGGATCGGGAGCGCCGAAAGTTGGCGAAAAACGTCGTCCTTATCGCTGTCTGGCAACGATTGTATATCTAGCAGAATACAGGATCGGTTGTCTCCGCTCAGCAAGGTCGCCAATCCTAACGCATCTGCACAGGCTTGGGGATTTATGGTATTTTGAAGAATGACTTCAATGGCATGGCGGGAAATTTCCCCGTGGATTCCATCGGTACTTAACAGAAAGCGGTCTCCGACCTCGATGGGAAGAGTATGATAGTCGATCCGCGGCGAGGTGGTGAGGCCGAGTGCTCGTGTTAGATAACAAGTATCCGCAGAAACTTGCGAAGCATGATCGCGAGTAATTTGTTCGAGTTCGCCCGCACGATGGCGGTAAAGTCTCGAATCTCCAATATGGAAAACGTGGGCGGTCTGAGATTTGAGAATGACCGCCGTGAATGTCGTGACACAGCCTTTTTCCGCCTCTCTAAATCCTTGGCCTTGGGAGTAGAGCCAGCGGTTGAGTGCGGTGAGCACCCGCTGGCCGGCGGTTTTCACCTCCCAGGATTCCGGCGTTTCATAATAGTCGGTGATGAAGCCGATCACTGCGGATTCAGCCGCTTCCTTACCCGCACTGGCGGCGGAAACACCATCTGCGATGCAGGCGACGATTCCCTTGGTTGGCAGCAAGCTGTCGTCGGGAATATGGACCCCCAAACAATCCTCATTCTGCGGCTTGGGACCGGGAGTGGTGAAGAGCCCGGTCGTGAGTCCGATGCGTCCGGTGAGATGCATGATGGAAGAAAATGACTGATCTAACAAAAACCGTTCAAGCGACTTCGATGAGTTGCACTGAACCGTCTTCCGCGACTTCGGAGATATGTCCTTTTGGCTCTGCTAGGAAGCAGGAGGCGGCGAGTCCAAATACCGATGAAGCGGCGATGACCATGAAAAACGTCGGCGTGCTGACGAACGAGTAAACGGTGAGGAAAATGACTCCGCCGACATTTCCGTAGGCCCCCGTCATGCCCGCGATCTGGCCGGTCATGCGGCGTTGGATGAGCGGAACCATCGCGAAAACCGCCCCGGTGCCCATGTGAACAAAGAGTCCGCAACCGATGGTGGTCGCAACTGCGAGCACAAGCGGCCAAGTGGAGTCGATTCGGGAAATTAGCAGATAACCCACTGCCAGCCCGGCTAGCACTACTAGCATGGTTTTTCGGCGGCCGAATTTGTCAGAAATCCAGCCACCGCCGGGCCGGGCAGCAACCGTGACGGTGGCGAAGCCGGCGGAAATTAAACCCGCAACGACTGGTGAGAGCTTGAAAGTATCCGCGAAAAATCCGGGAAGCATGGAGACCACCGCCAGCTCCGAGCCGAAAGTGATCAGGTAGTTCACATTGAGAATGGCGACTTGGCGGAACGGATAGCGCTGGAACTCGGGCACGCCCCCGGCTTTCAACATCTCGGCGTTCACCCGATAGATCTGCCACGCCTGTATTAGGAAGAGGATGAAAAGAACCCCGTAAATGATATTTACCGCCGGGGTTGGCAGTAATTTCACGCCAGCAGGAGAAAGCTTCCATGCCAATGCGGCCAAGGCACCGAACATGGGTAGATTCATTGCTAACAAAAAGATGAAATCACGCGGAGTGGAAACCTCAAGCCCTCCCGATTTTTTGGGTTTGAAATAGGTAGAACCTTCCGGCGTGTTGCGAATGACTCGATAGAAGAAAATGCCATAGAGAAACGCCACGGCCCCTGCCGACATAAATGCAAATCTCCAGCCGTCCTCTCCGCCGAATGCAAGCGCTACCGAGGGCAGGACAATCGCTGCCGCCGCCGAGCCGAAATTTCCCCAGCCACCGTAGATCCCTTCCGCCAGACCGACCTGACGGGCCGGAAACCATTCCCCGACCAAACGGATGCCGATGACGAATCCTGCTCCTGCGAATCCCATAAGGAAGCGGGTCAAAGCGAGCATTTCAAACGATTGGCTGAGGGCGAAGCAATTGCACAGCACCCCAGAAATCATCAATAGCAGTGAAAAAGTTACACGCGGTCCGAATTTGTCCACCAGGATTCCAATGATGATTCTAGCAGGAATTGTCAGGGCCACATTGAGAATTAACAAGGCCTTCCATTGTGCGTCATTCATATGGAAAGCCTTCACCAGCGCCCCCTTGAACGGCGCATGGGCGAACCATAAAACAAAGGTAAGGAAAAAGGCGAACCAAGTGGTATGAAGCGTCCTGATAGAAGGAGCTGTGAAGTTAAACAGATTGAGTTTACTTGTGGCGGAAGGGTAGGACATAAAAGTGGCGTGTTAGGAAAAAACGTTAGATAGCAATCTCGCGCCGCTATCCTGAAGACATTGCTCGGCGGCATGATAGAGATCCTCGCGGAAAATTCTCGAAAGCGCGCCGCAGGTTCCTTCCGGGATGGTGCCGGCGTTGCGAAGTTCCGAGAGAACCCAGGATGCCTTGTCCATGCTTGGGCGGTTTATCGAGTCTCCATGGAAAATGTGGAACCCCGTGGCACTCACGCGTTCGATACCGGTGTTGAATATCGGGCCCAAGCTGTTTCTCAGGACTTCGGGTGACGCGCCAGTGTAGGTATCGAGCGCGAGTATCGAGATCAGATCCTCACGGAATTCAGGCGCTTGACAGAGCTGGCACGCTTCGATCAGGGAGGTCACCAAGGCGATGGATTCTTCCTTATGTTCGTTGAGAAAATTTCCCGAAAGAAGCAGCACTTTCTCCGGATGCCCCCGCGCGATTTCCGCCGAGGTGACAGGACACCAACCTGTCCCTGCGATGATGGATTCGGAATTCCACGGCTCTCCGGCGCAGTACCCGTCGATGTGGCCCGCTTTCAGCGAGCGGGGCATAAGCGAAGGAGGGAGAAAAATGATTTCCACATGCTCGGGGGAAATCACCCCGTGACGGCCCAGCCAACTTTTTAAAAGCGTATAGTGGGACGAGTAACGGTGAGTGGCCGCAAGCGTAAATGGACGCTCCTTTTTCCATTGGTAAGTCAGATAATCCCGCAGCCCTTCGCCCCGGCCAATTTTATCCGGGCCCACTTCGGTCGAAATTGTGACCGCGTTCCCATGGAGATTCAGCACCATCGGCACCGCCACTTCGCAACGCATCTCGTTGATTCCTAGTCCCAGAGCGATTGCAATTCCTGCGATCGACTGCGCCGCGTCCAAATGCCCGTAGATGATCTTATCCCGCACGCTTGCCCAGCCCAGTTCCCGCGAGAGTTCGACATCCAGCCCCCGGCGTTGAAAAATACCCAGCTCCTGTGCGACGGCGATGGGCGCACAATCGCATAACGGAACGAATCCCAAACGAAGCCTGTTTTTTGGTGTGAAGCTGCGATTCGGAAGGACCATCGACGTCAGACCAAGCGGGAGGAATGCCAAATCACCGGGAAAAACCAGAAACACCAGTAATTCCAAGGATCGGACAGGATGAGAAATTTTCATCTTAGCGATGAGGCGTGCCTACTCGCCAACAAACCGTATGGAAATAATGGAGGAGACAATCAACATTATCTAACATCTGCTATTCCCTAGCCTCTGATGTCCAATCTCTCTGGAAATTCTGGAAGTCTGGCCCCTCTATCAGCCAGCGTGCGGCATGGTTCATGCTCACCTGAATTCGTGTTTTAACACTTACCCCATACCTCCATGCAACAGCTACGTAACTTCGGGAATGAAGATGATTTGATGGACATTGAAATCTACGAGCCTGCGACCTTCGAGTCCCAGACACGGCCCCTCCACAAGGTGGCTAAAAAGCTCAAATATAAGGACAAAGGCTACCGGATCGAGAAATCCAAGGCAGGCGGCAAATGGTCCTTGGTAAAATACTACCGGAACGACTTTGAAATGAGAGAATCCTACGGCTCCCTCGGAGCGAGGGAAATATCCGATGGGTTCCAGTATCGGATGATTAGCCCCGACGCGGGCATTCCCGCCTGATTCACGGGGTACAAAGAGTGACCGCGTGAAGCGTTTGGTGAATTTTATTTCGTGGCAGGGGTCAAGTCCTTGAGGATGCGATCTCTCACGGGTTCCTCGATGAGTTTCGCATCCGCGAGGTCGCGGGCAAGTTGTTTGGCAGCGGCGATTTCAAGGTCAGAGGACACAGGGCCTTTGGAATCGGGTGGTCGAATGACGAGATTGGCGATGACTTTTTCAATGCCGGGAGACATCGAGGAATCAATAAGCGTCGAGATCACCGGCTTTTTCCCGGATTCCGGGCCGCTCGGGATGGGGGGGAGCTTGCCTTCCCGCATGGAGTCGAGAGTATTAAAATCGGCGGTGTAGCCGAGTTTTAGGAAATTCTCGTAATTGGTGCTGAGGCTAGTGCGGACGATTTTCTGACGGGGAGTGGGTTCAGGTGCTTCGGTCTTGGTGGCGAACATATTCCCCTCGATGTTAAGGCTGAGGTCGATCGCCTTCTCGGGAGCGATGCCGAGTTGCTTGCTCTCCGCGAGAAGTGCGACTGCCTTTACCAGGGATTTCTGGGCGTCTTCCGCGTAGAATTGTTGAAAATATGAGCTGTCGCTGGCAAGGGATTTCAACTCGGTGAGAATCGCGCTCTGGCGCTGTTTCTTTTTGAAATAGCTGACTCCAAAAAGGAACGCGACCAGCGCGACGATCAGGAACAGGGCTCGGGTGAGGATATATCGCGTACTGGGTGCTTGCATGATCGGTTAGGTCCAAATGGATTTCGGTTTGCGGGGTTCTTTCGGCGGCACTTCGAAAATTTTCCGCTCGCGGCCATTGAAGATCGCTTCTTCGCGGGTGATGGTTCCAGCCTCCAACAGCGCGGTGATGCTTTGGTCGATGGTGCGGTTTCCGTCCTTATGGCTGATTTCCATCAGACTGAGGATTTGTTCCAGCTTCCGCTCGCGGATGCAGTTGCGAATGGCGTGGTTGGGCCGTAGCACTTCGGAAGCGAGCACGCGCCCTTGGCCGTCGGCGCGGGAAATCAGGCGTTGGCAAACGATGCCTTCCAGGGCGGAGGAAAGTTGAGTGATGATTTGCGGCTGTTGGTCCGACGGGAATACATCGACGATGCGATCAATCGTCTGCGGGGCATCGGGAGTGTGAAGGGTGGCGAGGACGAGGTGGCCCGTTTCTGCTGCGGTGAGAGCGATGCGGATGGTGTCCAAATCCCGCAACTCGGAAACGACGATGACATCAGGATCCTGCCGGAGCGCTTGGCGCAGGGCGCGGGGAAAGCTGCGAGTGTCCGTGCCGATTTCCCGCTGTTTGATTAGACAGGAGCGGTGTTCGTGGACGAACTCGATGGGATCCTCCAAGGTGATGATGACTCCGTTCCGCGTCTCGGCGATGCGGCGGACCATGGAGGCGAGCGTGGTGGATTTCCCTGCCCCGGTGATGCCGGTGATAAGTACTAGGCCGCTGCGTAAGTTACAAAACTCGTGGATCATCGAGTGGTGTCCCAAAGTTTCCAGTACGGGAATTTCTTGAGAAATAAAACGGAAAGCGGCCTCTTCATGGCCCCGTGCGAGGTGGACATTTCCGCGGAAACGCCCGACGTCTTCAAGCTGCAGCGCGTAGTCGAGTTCCCATTCTTGCTCCAATGAAGAACGCTGTGCTTCGGTGAGCGTGTCGAGAATCAGATCGCGGACGGTTTCGGGGTCGAGGGGTTCCTGCTCGATGGGGACGATGGAGCCGTTGACGCGGGCACAGGGCGGTGCCCAAGCGCTAAGATGCAGGTCCGATCCGCCGAGGGCGACGGTTTGTCGAAGGTATTCAGTGATGTCGCTGGCCATGGCTAGGAAGAATTATCCGGAGATTCCGCGCATAGCGCGATCAAAATCCTGTGCCCGCGAACAGGCACTGCGGGCAATGGCAGGATCGAGATAGCCCTGTCTGACAGAGGCCACGAGGTAATCCAGAAGGGAACAGGTGTTAACCTCGTTAGATTTTTGCAGGTGATCCTGAAGTTCGCTTAGCTTGTTTTCCATAATCCAGCGGCGGGTGACGGCTTCGTTCTGCATGTATTCGAGAGCGGGGAAAAGTCCACCGCCGAGGCGCGGGAGGAGCTGCTGGGCGAAGACACCGATCAGTTGGGAGGCGAGCAAATTGTGAGTTCCCGAGGTTTCCGTTCCTAGCAAATGCCCGAATCGGTCCAAAGTTTCCACGATGCTGCTGCTGTGAAGTGTGGAAATGACGAGGTGCCCGGTGGCTGCGGAATGGAGCGCGGTGATTGCGGTTTCGTGATCGCGGATCTCACCCAGGTAAAGCACGTCCGGACTCTGGCGCAAAGCCGAGCGCAAAGCCGAGCTGAAATCGCTGGAGTCCTGGTGAATCTCGCGCTGGGAAAATAGGGAGCGGTCATTCGTGAAAAGAAACTCAATGGGATCTTCCAGCGTGACGATGTGGCGGGAAAGGTTGTGATTTACCCAATCCAAACAGGAGGCAACGGTGGTGGATTTTCCCGATCCAGTGGGGCCGGTGACGAGGATGAGACCTTGTTTGCGCCGCATCCACGACTCTAACAATTCGGCGGGGAGACCCAGATCTGCTAGCGGAGGAATCACATTGCGGATCGGCCGTAGAACCGCGCCTAACCGACCGAGAGTGTGATAGAGATTGACCCGCATCCGTCCGCCGTAGGGAACTCGCCATGAGACGTCCGCTTCCAGCCGGGTCTCAGGATCGATGCCGCAGGATTTCCAAAATTCTTCCATCGCTAAGCGCGGGAGAGGACCCGGATGGAGTTCCACCACTTCTCCATCACGCCGGATGCGCGGCGGTTCGTCTTCGATCAGAAATACGTCGGATGTCGTATCGGTAAAAGCGTCGCGGATGAGTTGGTTGAGAGCGGAGATCATGAAATCAGGAACCCTTACAATGTTTCGCATTCCTAAAAGATTCGAACGGAATGGAGAAGCGAAAATGTCGGGAAAGTGCTTTTTAGTTTTCTGCCGACAGTGACGCAGATCATTGGCAGTTGAATCGAAAGTATGAAAGCGCGCCGATTCATTTCATATCCATCGGGAAAATAAATGTGGCTCCATGTGGAAAGGTGCAAAATATTCGGTCTGGAATCGGGTGCCCACCTGAGAGGTATGGTTTCCAGCGGTTCCGAACGAAAATTCCGGCCCGAGGATTCAGACTTGCACGGCAGGGGGCGCTTCTATTGACTCCGCCATGGCGGAGATTTCTCTCGGACTTTCATTTGACGACGTGCTTCTGGTGCCGGCTTTGAGCTCGGTCTTACCCGGTGAAGCGGATCTTTCCACGCATGTCACGGCGGGCATTCCCTTGTTTCTTCCGGTCGTTTCTGCGGCGATGGACACGGTTTCGGAACACGATTTGGCAATCGCCCTAGCCCGGGAAGGCGGCATGGGCGTGATCCACCGGGCCTGTCCCATCGACGAGCAAGCGATGATGGTTTCGCGGGTCAAACGCTCGGAAAACGCCGTCATTCAAAAGCCCCACACTGTCCGCAAGGAGGACTCTGTCGATCACGTCCGAGCCGTCATGGCAAAAAATGGTTTCTCAGGGTTTCCCGTCATTGATGCCGATGGCCGTCTCGAAGGCATGGTCACCGGGCGCGATGTCCGCTACCTCGACCGCCTCGATGCCATCGTCGCGGACGTGATGACGCCACGTGACAAACTCATCACCGCGCCGCCTAATACCGGCCTGGAAGAAGCCCGCCGCATTCTCTATCAGAACCGCATCGAGAAATTGCCGCTCGTCGATTCGGACGGTCGCCTCGTCGGACTCATCACCGGCTCGGACATCGAAAAACGCATCACTTTCACCAACGCCGCCAAGGACGATAACGGTCAACTCCGCTGTGGTGCCGCCGTCGGCGTGGGACCGGATTGCATCGACCGCGGCCGCGTCCTGATCGACGCCGGGGCGGATGCGCTTTTCATCGACGCCGCTACCGGTCACACCCACCACGTCATGGAAGTGATCGGAAAACTTCGCGCACTTTCTAACGTCCCGGTCGTCGCGGGAAACGTCGTCACCGAGCAAGGCGCGCGCGATCTGGTGAGCGCCGGAGCGAGTGCTGTCAAAGTCGGCGTCGGGCCCGGTTCCATCTGCACCACCCGCGTCATTTCCGGTGTAGGAATGCCGCAGTTCACTGCCATACAAAACGTCGCCCGCGTCTGCCGCGAGCATGGCGTGAAAGTCATCGCCGACGGTGGTATCCGTTACTCCGGCGACATCGTGAAGGCGATTGCCGCCGGAGCCGACCTCGTGATGTTAGGTTCGCTTCTGGCAGGCACCCGCGAAAGCCCCGGCCAGACGGTGCAATCGCAAGGCCGCCGATTCAAAACCTACCGCGGCATGGGTTCCATCGGAGCCATGCAAAAAGGCGCGGGCGACCGCTACGGCCAAAACAGCTCCGGCAAACTCGTCGCGGAAGGGGTCGAGGGCCGCGTTCCCTACAAAGGCCCGCTCTCCGATGTCATCTTCCAACTCATGGGCGGTCTCAAGTCCGGCATGGGCTACGTCGGTGCCGCCACCCTAACCGATCTCCGCGAACGCGCCAACTTCGTCCGCGTCACCGCCGGAGGCCTGCGTGAGAGCCACGTCCACGATATCGTCATGACCGAGGAGCCTACCAACTATCAGCCGTTGAGTTAGAAATAAAACCACAGATAAACAGGATTCACGCAGACGAAAGAAAGGATAAGAAATGGGGTCACTGCATATTGCCACCACTCTTCATTTCTTCCATCTGCGTCCATCTTGTTAATCTGTGGTTGAATGATTCCAGATGGACATGCCTTAGCTAGTTTTTCAGTTTTTCCCAAAATGCACGATTCCAACCACGTCGCCGTTCTCGATTTCGGCTCGCAATACACCCAGCTCATCGTCCGCCGCGTCCGCGAACTTGGCTATTTCGCGAAGCTCTATGCAATTGAGGATTTTCCTAACATCGGTAAACCCGGAGCCATCATTCTATCAGGCGGACCGAGCAGCACCAGCGATGCCGACGCGCCGGATCTCGATTTTGAAGCGCTCAAATCCTTCAATGTCCCCGTCCTCGGCGTCTGTTACGGGATGCAGCTTCTCAACATCAAATTCGGTGGCAGTGTGGAATCCAGTGACCGCCGCGAGTATGGTCCCGCCAGCCTGCTCGTCGCCGAATGCGTGGGACTCTATCAGGATATTTCCCCGTCCTCACAAGTCTGGATGAGCCACTCGGACACGGTGAAAATCATTCCCGAGGGTGCCACCGTCATTGCCACCAACCAGCACGGCACGCCCGTTTCGTTGAAATGGAATGACCTTTTCTTCGGCATCCAGTACCACCCGGAAGTCACGCACAGTCACGAAGGCTTGCAGATTTTGAAAAATTTCCTCGATCACTCGACTGACCTTCTTCCCTTCCGCATCGACGATTTCAAACGCGAGCTCATCGAGAGCATCCGCCAGACCGTCGGCACCAAGCAGGTCGTCTGCGGCGTTTCCGGCGGAGTCGATAGCACCGTGCTCGCCGTCCTGCTGCGAGCGGCCGGGGCTAATGTTAGAGCCATCTTCGTCGATCACGGATTGATGCGAAAGGACGAGGGCATCGAAGTTAGAAAAAATTTCAAACGCATGGGCGTGCCGATCGAAACGGTGGAATGTGCAGATCGTTTCCTCACCGCGCTCGAAGGTGTGGACGATCCTGAAAAAAAGCGCGTCATCATCGGCAACCTTTTCATCGACGTTTTCTGGGATTCCGTCGGCGATGCCGAAATGCTCGCCCAAGGCACGCTTTATCCAGACGTCATCGAAAGCGCGTCCAACGCGAAATCGAAAGCATCGAAGATCAAAACCCACCACAATCGCGTGGATCGCATCCTCGAACTCCAAGCCCAGGGGAAAGTGTTAGAGCCTCTTGCGGAACTCTTCAAAGATGAAGTCCGCGAACTCGGCACCGCACTCGGCATCCCGGAAGACATCCTTCAGCGCCACCCGTTTCCCGGTCCCGGACTTGCCGTTAGATGCCCCGGCATCGTCACCGAAGAACGCCTGAAAATCATCCGCGAGTGCGATGCGATCTTCATCGGAAAACTCAAGGAACACGGCTGGTATGATAAGGTCTGGCAAGCCTACGCCGGCCTCATCCCGGTGAAAACCGTCGGAGTCAAAGGCGACGAGCGCAGCTACGAATGGGCCATCACCCTCCGCGCGGTCGTCTCCGAAGATGCCATGACCGCCGACTGGGTCGAACTCCCGCCCATCCTCCTCCGGGAAACCAGCCACCGCATTCTCAACGATGTCAAAGGCATCAACCGCGTCCTCTACGATATTTCCACCAAGCCCCCCGCCAGCATCGAGTGGGAATAGCAGCGCCTACGGGAAACGCGATCTCTCTCGTACAAAGCCGCTTGTGCGTCCTGCGAAACTCGGCGAGAATGCGCTGGCGCTCCCGTTCTCGATTTGGGAGCTTCCGTCATTCGTTGCAGGACCGGGATGCCGGTCGTTTTTCCCATGGCCCTTCCATCCACTCCGCCCGCCCACCAAGTCGTGATCCCGGAAGCCCTCCGGCTTCAGTTGGACGACTTTCGGCGTCATCTCTGGCGGGTGAAAATCATGGAAGCGGTGGCCGCCGGGGTGATCGGGCTGCTAGTTTCCTTCCTGCTCGTTTACGGGCTGGACCGGATTTGGCAAACGCCGGGGTGGGCGCGCTTGGTGATTCTTGTGGCCGGCGTTTCGCTCTTCACCGTGTTTGCTCCATTTTGGTTACATCGCTGGGTTTGGCGGCAACGGCGGGAATCCCAACTCGCACGCTTGATCGCGAGGCGCTATCCGGGGCTGGGCGACCGCTTGTTAGGCGTGATCGAGCTTCAGGATCAAGTGGGAAATGCAGATACACTGTCGCCCCGGTTGCGCGAGGCGGCGATGGAGGCGGTGGCAATCGAGGCGGGAAAACGCAAGCTCGATGAGGCGTTGCCACCGCAAAGGCACCGGCGTTGGGCGCTGGCAGCGCTGCTTCTGGCAGGGATCGCGGCGGCTGCTTTCACCTTGACTCCGCGTGCGGGACTCAACGCGCTGCAACGCTGGCTGATGCCGCTTTCCAACACGGAGCGATACACATTTACCCGGCTGGAAAATCCTCCGTTCTATCGGGCGGTGGCGTTTGGAGAGGCGTTTGAAATCACTCTAACACTTTCCAAAAATTCCGAAGAGCGCCCTGCCAAGGCCGCGGGTCGATATGGCTTGCAGCCCGGTTTGGAAACGCAGTTAGAAAATGGTAACTATCATTTTACCTTCCCTGGCCAGCAGGACCCAGGAACGATTATTTTCCGCGTTGGTGATCTCCGGCATGAATTGCGCGTTGAGCCGGTCCCGCGACCTGGAATGGAATCGGTGGCGGCTGTCGTCATTCCTCCCGCCTATCTGGGCATCCCGGAAAAAACGGTGGATCTGAACGCGGGCGTTGTCAGCGCGGTGGAAGGCAGCAAAATCCGCATCGATCTAACGACCAATCGCCCACTCGCCACGGCTAGCTTCGGCCCCACTCGTTCACAAACCATTGAGGAGCCGAAAGCGGATGCTCCTCCCTACGTGCCGAGCCTTGGGGTTCTTGAGATATCCGGACTTGTTGCCAGGACACCGCTCATGGAAATCGGCGTGATTCCTTTCGAGATCCCCTTTGAATGGACGGACCATCTGGGCCTTGCAGGTGAGTCAGGATTCCGGGTGCGGGTCGATGCGCTGAAGGATGCCCCTCCCACCTGCTATCTCCAGGGCATTGACCGGCAAAAAGTGATGTTGCCGGAGGAAACGGTCGATTTCGAGGTGCTGGCCGAGGACGATTTCGGCGTGAAACAAACGGGGATCGAATGGTCCGGCCAATTTACCCGCCCGACCGACGAGGTGCCAGCCAAGGGTGAAATGAAACTCGGCGACGGCTCGCCAGAAGACCGCCGGATCAACAAAACCGCCGCATTTTCCCCCGCCGCCTTCGGGATCACGCCACAGAAAATTACGCTCAGAGGTTACAGCGAGGATTATTTTCCCAATCGGGGCCGAGTTTATTCCGAGCCGGTCACCCTCTATGTGCTGACTCGTGATGAACATGCGCAACTGCTCAAGAGCCGGTTCGACCGCACCATTTCCGAGCTTGAAGACCTCGCGCGGCGCGAACAGGAACTTTTGGATGAAAACCGTCGCCTCGAACGCCTCGGCGGAGACGAACTCCAGCAGGAGAAAAACACCAAGCGACTCGAAGGCCAAGAACAAGCGGAAGCGGAAAGCAAGCGCAGGATGAAAGAGCTCACCGAGCGGATGGAAAACCTAATGAAAGACGCGGCCCGCAATGGCGACATTCAGAAGGATACGCTCAAGAAAATGGCGGAGTCGCTCAAGTCCATGCAGGAACTCTCCCAAGAAGATCTGCCGAAGGTGGAAGAGAAACTCGCCGATTCGCACGAACAGTCGAACGCCCCCGAAAAAACCGGGAAAGACGTTATACAAGCGGTCGAGGAACAGAAAAAAGCTGTCGATAAAATGCAGGCGGCCATCGCCAAGGCGAACGAAGCAAACCGCCAGTTCGAGGCCGGCACCTTTGTCAACCGCCTGAAGAAAGCGGCTGGCGAACAGAACGGAATCGCCAGTTCATTAATCGAAGCCTACGAGCGAATCCTGGGAGTAAAGAGTTCCAAACTCGACCCATCCGACCAGCGCCGATTATCGGAAGCCACCAGTCAGCAAGCAAATACCGCTTCCGACGTGCGCTGGCTCCAAGAAGATCTTGGGAATTATTTCGCCCGCACCAAGGGGGATTCCTTCAAACAGATCTTGGATGAAATGAAGGCGTCGCAAATCGACATCGGGCTTGAGGAAATCCGCAATTTGTTAGGGAATAACCATTCTTACACCGCCACCGAGAATTCCAAGAAATGGGCAGATAAACTCACCGGTTGGGCAAAAAAACTGGAAGGCGAGAAAGACAAAAACGGCGGTGGCGGCGGCGGTGGTGGTGGCCAGAATCCCGAAGATGAAGATTTTGAATTTATGCTACGCGTCATGAAGTTAGTCCAAACCGAGCAAGATTTGAGGGCGCAAACGCGTGCTTTGGAACAACTCCGCCGCAGCAGCGAAACAAGTCCACCCGCCACTCGAAAACCATGAAAATCGTGACGATTAGCACCTGTTTGATATTGTTAGTCCCATGGACCGCCGTTGCGGATGAAAAGCCGTCGGACGACGTGCAGGCAAAGCACCACGAGGGTTCCAACAAGGTGGCGGATCGGCAGGATGAACTCGCCGCCGATGTCCAACAGCTCACCATCGAGCAAACCGTCCCGCAGGTCATCGAGCTGCTAGGACAGGTGAAACAAATCATGGACGAAGCCACCGACAAGCTTGCCGGGTATGACACTGGCGGAGTCACCCTCGCGACGGAAACCGAAGTGATCGAGAAAATCCACGAGGCGACCAAGGAAAAGCAGAAATCTGGCGGCGGCGGCCAGTCTGGCAGCGCGATGATGGACATGATGGAGCGCATGATGGGCGAGAAAAACGACGAAGCCAAGCAAGGCAAAGGAAAAGGCGGCCAAGCCAGTGATCAGGGAAGCAACGGCATGTCCGGTCTATCAGATGCCGCGAACGGAGTGACCGACGGACAACCCGGCGGCAAAAGCGAATCCCGCCGGGTGCCCAAAGCAAGCGGCACTGCGGGCCACGCGCTGCCCGAAGAATTCAGAAAAGCTCTGGATGCCTATAATCGCGGTGCGGAAAAGAAGGTTAAATGAAAACCATGAGGATCCACCCTTTCACAACTCCGTTAGCAGCTCTCGTCTTTTGCACGACGGCAGGGTCGCAGGAGCTGCCTAACCGACCGGACGATTCGATTCCGGCACAGGCGGAATTGATCTATGAAAGGGGATTGCAATTTCTCGCGAAATCCCAGAGCGATAAGGGCACTTGGAACGACGGTGTCGGCTCGGAGCCAGGCGTGGTCGGCTTGTGTGTGGCGTCGTTTTTGGCCCACGGGGAAGACCCCGTCAACGGACCCTACGCGAAGAACATCCGCCTGGGGATTGACTACATCCTTTCCCAACAGAATGAGTCTAACGGGTATATCGGCTCCAGCATGTATAACCATGCGTTCGCCACCAAGGCTCTCGCGGAATCCTACGGCGTGGTGGACAATCCAAAAATCGCGCCCGCACTCAGGAAGGCAGTCGAACTGATTGTGAGTTCGCAAAAAAGGAATCGTTTCGGCGCATGGCGTTACACCCCGGAAAGCCACGATGCGGACACCACGGTGACTGGCAGTCAGATGGTGACGCTCTTCGCTGTTAGAAATGCGGGCATCGCGGTTCCGGATGAAGCAATCAAGAAGGGTCTTGCCTATCTTGCCACCAATCGCGGCACCAATGGCGACTACGGCTACACGTCCGCTTCCGGCGGAAAACCGACTCTAACGGCAATCGGCTTGCTTTGCCTATCCCTCGCCAAAGAGCGGGATTCAAAAGGCTACCAGGCGAGCCTTGCCTATCTGAAAAAGAACCTCGACTACCGCGACCGCTACTATCCGTTTTACTTTGAATACTACATGTCGCAGGCATTGTTCCATGCGGATGAAGCGGTGTGGAAGGATTGGAATGTTCGCAACATCCGCTACTTGTCCACCATCCAATCGACCGACGGCTCGTTTCCCGGAAATCAGGGAGCGTCATTCAACACTGCTGGCGCATTGTTGTCGCTGGCACTGAACTATCGGTTTTTGCCGATCTACGAAAAATGAACGGTCGCATCGCCCTATCTTGGATTGCCAGCGCGGTGGTTCTCGCCGCCGCCGAGTCTCCGGACCTACTCCGTTTTTCTAACGGAGACCAGCTCCACGGCACGTTCCAAGGCCTCAAGAACGGCCCGCAAGCCATCTGGTTACGCGATGACGTTGCAGCGCCCGTGGAGTTTAAAACGTCCCAACTCCGTCACATTATCCTGCGCGGGGGACGACCCTTGAAATCACTCGCGTCCCTTTCTCACGTCGCCCTTGTCAATGGTGACCGGATTCCGGGCACGATTACAGGTCTCGACGAAAAAACAGTCACTTTGGCCACTACCTACGCGGGGATTTTGACGATTCCGCGTGAGCAAGTCGCCATGCTGGCCCCAAGTCCGTTAGGTGGCAGGCTTCACTACCACGGGCCGTTTGTGGAAGATGAATGGAAAATGGGCCACGCCGCATTTCCCGACGGAATGCCGCCCGTCCAACCAGTCGCCGAGGGCAAGGACAAAGACCAACCCGGCCCGGATCAGCCCGCCCGGTGGGTTTTTTCCGGTTCCGCCTGGTATTGGCCCGGCAAGGTTTCCGGCACCGCCCTGCTACGGGAAAACACGCTGCCGGATCGGTCGATCCTGCGCTTCGATCTCTCATGGAAGAACCGGCTCTCCCTCGCCGTCGGTTTCCATGCAGATTTCGCGAAACCCAAGCAGCCCAATCCGGACGATAAGGATCAGAAAGGTCAACCGCACCGGCCTATTGGATTCGTTCCCGGCGACTCGACAATCCTGCCCGTGCTGTTCGGTAACAGTTATATCCTCCAAATTTTCTCCACCCATCTGATGCTCTTCCGCACCTCCATCAACGAGGACGGGGCTCCCGTGGTCGAGCGGGTCCAGGTCAGTGGGAATTCGGTTCGCTTGGGGGATACCGGCAAAGCGAGATTGGAAATCCGCAGCAACCGCCTGACCGGGGAAATTTCGTTGTTCATCGACGACGAGTTCGTTGCCCAGTGGAGCGAAGGCGGGACTGGTCCGCGCGATCCGATTCGCTACGCGGGGAAGGGTGCGGGCTTCGGTTTCTTAGTGCAGACCGAGGACTCTCCCGTGAAAATATCGGACATCATGGTCGCCGAGTGGAATGGGATGCCAGACTCGGCCCGCAGCCTCCAAGTGGATGAGCAGGACATCGTCCTACTCGCCAACGGCACAGACCGTTTTTCCGGGAAGGTTACCTCGCTTCAAGATGGCAAGCTCGGCCTCGACGGGAAATACGGGCGCTTCCTGTTTCAGTTAGATGATATTGCTGAGATCCGATTCGCCCGCGACCGACTGGCCAAGGAGACCGAGGCAGCGGGCGATAATCTCATCATCCGGCTCAGCCCGCTCGGGCAAATTTCGGGCCGGCCGCTCTCGGGAAGCGCCTCCTCCATCCACCTCCTCAGCCCGGTGTACGGTGAAATGAATTTCAATCTGGAGTCCGCCGTGATGCTCGATTTCCAACCTTCTAACAATATCAGCGATGATTGGGATGAACAGTTCTAACATGATTTCCCTATTCAGCTTGTTGCTGGCCATCAGTGCCCCCGCCGTCCTGCGGGCGGATGACCTGACGCTGGCGAACGACGCACGCCTGAGCGGGACGGTTCGGTCGATCAACGAAGCGGGAATTGTGGAACTGACAAGCGCGTTGTCGCCGGAGCCGGTTCTGTTGAAGGCCGCCGCGGTCGCGAAGGTGGAATTCAGCGCTCCCGAATCCGTGCCGAATGCGCCGGGGACGCTGGTCGAGCTGTCTAACGGTGATTTACTTCCCGCCACGATTGAGAGCTTGGACGAGAAAAATCTCACGGTGGTCACCGATGAAGCTGGGCGCCTGACCATTCCGCGGGCCGCCTTGAAATCAATGCAACTGGGGGTTCATCAGAGGAAGGTCATCTACTCCGGTCCGCAGAATTTGGAAGAGTGGTTGCGCGATGGGGAAGGCACTAAAATCTGGAAATTCAACGACAAGACCCTTACTGCCAATGGCCCAGGATACGTCGCCCGCAATTTCGAAACTCCCCGCAAGTTCATTCTCAAGTTCACCCTGAAGTGGCAGGCGAATCCGGGCTTCCAAATCTATTTTGCCGATCCACTGACGCCTAAAACGGATGCCGTGGATCGTTACTACATGCAGTTCAATGGAGCCGGAATGGAAATCAAACGCGAATCCAGCAAGGGCAAACATTTCCAAACCGTGATCCTGCTCGCGCGCACTCCAGACCAATATCCCACCAACCAGTTAGACGTGGAAATCCGCGTGGATCGGACGGCCTCACGGCTTCATCTGTTTCTCAATGGCGAGCCAGAAGGCGCGGGCGTCGATCCTGTTTCCGATCCGCCCGTGGGGAATGGCGTGGGCGTCGTTAGCAGTTCGTCTCCAGGGATTTCACAGGAAATCCGCGGCATCGAGATCCTTGAGTTCGACAATGCAAGTGCACGCCATCGTTCAGAAGACCGCGGTGACTCCAAGACCGACAGCCTGATCAGCCGCGACGAAGATCGTTGGGGCGGTCGTCTAACCGGAATCCGTAAGGGACCGCAAGGAGCTGTTTTCTCGTTCAAGAGCGACTTCCAAGAAGCCCCATTGGAACTTGCGGAAGGGGATGTCTCCACCGTTTTTTTCGCCAAGCCGGAAAAAGATGCTGCGCCGGAAGCAAATAATCCGTTTGACTTACGCCTGCGCGGCGAAGGATCGCTCCGAGTGTCTTCGTGCTCTTTCTCGGAAAACGCGATCATCGCGCAACATCCGCTCCTCGGGGCTTTAAAAATCAATCGCGCCGGCGTCTCCGCCATCGAGCGTTTGGAACCCAAACCCGAAGCAAAATCCACGGAATGAAATTTTTCCCGCTATCCGTGGTTTTTGCAGCCACCCTCGCGATTACTTCTGCGGCGGACGAGGTGAAATCGAACCTGCGCTTTTCTAACGGGGATCGACTATCCGGTTCCATGGATTCCCTAACAACTGACCGGTTGTTATGGAACTCCCCGATCCTGGAAAAGCCCGTGCCGTTTTTCCTCGACCACGTGATTGACCTAACACTCAACGCCTCACAGCCCGACATCGCATCCAGCCACGAGGCTTCCGTCACCCTAACAAACGGGGATTTGATTCGCGGACAGCTCGTTTCGGTGAACGGCGACATCGTGGAGTTGGACACTTGGTTCGCCGGGCGGATGAGATTCAACCGCCTGATGATCACCGACATCAAGATCGCCGAGCGGCCCCATTTCATCTATCGAGGACCGACCGGGCTGGACGGGTGGAAGCAATCCGGTGACAAGCCCACGTGGACCTATCAGAATTCCGGCTTCCATTCGATAGTCGCCGGGAGTATTGCCCGGGATTTGGATCTTCCCGATGAATGTTCCATCGCCTTTGACGCTGCGTGGAAAGGCTCGTTGCAATTCACGTTGGTATTCTTTTCCGACGATCTATCAAGCGACCGCCCCGGCACGGGTTACTACATGAATTTTCAGCCACGCTCGATTTTCCTTCGCAATCTCAAAACGCAGAAACAGTTAGGAAATACCCAGAACGCCCAAGCCCTCCAGGAAAACGAAAAAGGTCGTATCGAAGTCCGTGCTAGCTTGAAAACGGGTAAAATCTGCGTCTTCGTGGATGGCCGCATTATCGAAGTCTTCACGGACCCGGATGTGACTCGTATCGGCATGGGTCGCGGGGTCCATTTCATCAATCAGAATACCTTACCGTTGCAAATCTCGCGGATCGAAGTCGGCTCTTGGGACGGAGAAATCGAGCAGCTCCCGGACCCGCAGAGATTCCGCCAGTTGGGGATGGAACAGCAAGACGACCCGGAACCTGCGCCCAAGGAAAAGCCAAAGTCCGGGCGCATGGAACTCCGCAATGGCGACACCCTCCCTGGCGAGGTTTTGTCGATCATCGACGGAACCGTGACCCTGAAAACTCCCTTCCGCGAGGTGAAACTTCCTATTGAGAGGCTGCGCTCGGTGGCGCTGAAATCCGTGGATCTCGAACGTTGCAAGCGCGAGGGCGGGGATGTCAGAGGCTGGCTTCCCGATGGCTCGTCCTTGGTTTTCCGGCTCGACGGCACGGGGGAGGGGACTCTAACCGGTTATAGCCAGAATTTCGGAACCGCCGTTTTTAAGCTCGCTGCCTTCAGCCGCCTGGAGTTCAACATTTACGACCCGGATCGGGAAGACATCCTCAAGGCAAATGGCTGGTGATGCGGAACGTGTGGGCCGAGAAATCAAGTGGAATTACCCGGCGGAGCTCCCAGTCGTAGAACACCGCGAAGAAATCCTCGCCGCCATCCGGGCGTCTCCGGTCGTCGTGGTGGTGAGCGAAACTGGCTCGGGAAAAACCACCCAACTTCCGAAAATGGTGGCGGAGGCGTTAGGTGTCGATGGCGGGCGGATCGGTTGCACCCAGCCGCGACGGATTGCGGCGGCCAGCGTTTCGAAACGGGTGGCGGAAGAATTGCAAGTCCCACTCGGCGACTACGTGGGCTATCAGGTCCGCTTCGAGGACCGCACCTCGCGGGAAACGCGGATCAAGTTCATGACCGACGGCATTCTGTTAGCGGAGACCCAAGGCGACCGCGATCTGATGCAATACGAGGCGCTGATCCTTGATGAGGCGCATGAACGCTCGCTCAACATCGACTTCCTGCTAGGCTATGTTAAACGTCTGCTAGATCGCCGGAAAGACCTAAAGCTGGTAATTTCCTCCGCCACGCTGGACGCCGGAGCTTTCGCGGAATTTTTCTCTAGCAACGGAGTGCCCGCGCCGGTGATCGTGGCTCCAGGCCGGATGTTTCCTGTCTCGGAGTTCTTCCTCCCGCCCTTTGACGACGAGGATCTCGCCCAACATGTCGCTCGCGCGGTGGACTATCTCGGCGGTATCGAACCTCATGGAGATGTCCTGATTTTCCTCCCCGGCGAGCGCGAAATCCGGGAATGCGCCGATATGTTAGAGGGCCGCCAGTATCGCGGCACCGAAGTCCTGCCGCTGTTCGCCCGACTAGGACTCGGCGACCAGCAACGCGTTTTCAATCCCGGCAACAAACGCCGCCTGATTCTCGCTACCAACGTCGCGGAGACTTCTCTAACCATTCCCCGGATCGCCTGCGTGATTGACTCCGGCGTGGCGCGGGTCAGCCGCTGGAGTCCGGGAAAAGGCGTGCAGCGTTTGCAGGTGGAGCCCGTCAGCCAAGCCAGCGCCCGCCAGCGCAAGGGCCGCTGCGGACGTGTTAGGGATGGCGTTTGCGTCCGGCTCTATGAGGAAATGGAACTCACCGAACGTCCGGAATTTACCGACCCGGAAATCCGCCGTAGTTCTCTAGCAGGCGTGATTCTGCGGATGAAATCGCTGGGCCTGCCGGAGATCGATGAGTTTCCCTTCCTCGATCCGCCTTCACCCAAAGCAGTGGCGGAAGGCTACCGGACCCTGCGTGAAATCAACGCGCTGGATAAGGAAAAACGCCTCACCGACTTTGGTCGCCAGATCGCCCGTCTGCCTGTCGATCCACGGTTAGGCCGGATGTTGATCGAGGCCCGCAAAGAGCATTGCCTGGCGGAAGTTTTGCCAATCGTCGCGGCCTTGGAATCCAGCGATCCACGGGAACGCCCTGCCGAGAAGACGCGGGAAGCCGATGCCGCGCACGTCCGCTGGAAGGATGGGGAAAGCGATTTTATTTCACTTCTCAGGCTCTGGCAGGATCTCGCCCGTTTTCGCGATGGCAAGGGTCGCTGGCAACGCAACGCCCTGCGGAAATACTGTGGACCCGCTTTTCTGAACGCCCGGCGGGTGATGGAATGGGCGAACGTCCGCGACGAACTTGCTGACCTGCTAGAGCGCGAGTGGAAACTCAAGCTCGGCGAAATCGGCACCGATCTATCAGGTGCGGCAGCCTACGCCACCATCCACAAGGCTCTTCTATCAGGCGTGCCGAGGCAGTTCGGTGTGTGGGACCGGGAATCGAAATCCTACCGCAGCGCGAACGGCGGATTTTTCGCTGTGTTTCCCGGCTCCGGCCTGTTTTCCCTGCCGAAACGCTTCGAGTGGGTGATGGGCATGGAGCTGGTGGAAACCTCGCGGCTGTGGGCGCGGCGAGTTGCTAGAATCGATCCGGCATGGGTCGAGCAGGTCGCGCCGCACCTTTGTAAAAGCAAGTATGGCGAGGCGCATTGGGACGAAAATCAAGGTGCGGTCTATGGCAAGGAAACCGTGATCTGTGGCGGCTTGCCGGTCATCGCCGGGCGGCGGATTCACTACGGGCGTGTCGATCCCAAGGCTGCTCGAGGGATTTTCCTGCGGGAAGGCATCATCGGCAACGGCTTGCGGAAGCGTTGTCAATTTCTCGATCACGTCTTGGAGATGCGCGGCGAAATCGAGGCAATCGAACAAAAACTCCGCCGCCCCGGCGGCTTGTGGAGCGACGAGGCGGTTTTGCGCTTTTACGAGAACCGGATCCCAGAGGACATCAACACCGCCGCCGCCTTCCACAAGTGGCTGGAGAAAAACGAGGACAGTCTCATGTTAGGCGTGGCCGATGTGGTGGACGAGGATCTCACCTATCTCGGACTCGACGGATTTCCCGATAGCATGAAGTATGGCGGCGAGGAATATTCCCTCTACTATCACGCCAAGCAGGGCGAACGTGACGATGGCGTCACCCTCGGCGTCCACGTCGATCAATTGCCGAAACTCCCCGACTGGCTGCCCGGGTGGGGTGTCGATGGCAACCTCTGCGAGCGAGCGGAAATCCTGCTGCGCTCGTTGCCCAAGGACTATCGCCGCGTCTGCCAGCCAATCGGTCCTGCGGCGGAAAGTTTCGCTGAACTCTGGAGCTTCGCCCCCAAGGACCGTTCGATCTATCAGGCTCTATCTGAACATCTCAAGGACCGCAACGGAGCCTACATCCCCGATGGGGTGTATGATGTTAGTAAACTTCCGCCGGAACTCGTCACGAAGATTTGGGTCTGCGATGACGATGCTGAAGAACTGGCGATGGGCGAGGATGTGGCCGTGCTGAAACTCCTGCTTGCAGACCGACTGCGCGTCCGTTTCGAAGCCGCCGCGAACGCCGACATCGAGCGCAAAGGAATCAGCACTTGGGATGGCGAAAGTCTGCCGGAGCGGGTGGAAACGCCGGGCGGCCCGGCATTTCCGGCGCTGGTGGACGAAGGGAAATCCGTCGGGGTCCGCGCTTTCACAAGCGCCGCCGAAGCTGTGGAATCCCATCGCGGCGGCGGAGCGAGATTGCTCTGGCTAGCGCACTCGGAGCAAGTGAACTACCTGAGGAAAAATTTCCCGTTAGGTTTAATGGCCAAGGTGGAACTGCCACGTCTTGGCCTGGGCGGCACATCGCTGGATACCCTTATCCTGCTGGCTGCGGAAGGCGCGGCGGGAGAGATTTTTCCGAGGTCTCCCAATGATTTCCGCACTCTAACCGAGAAGGCCCGGGGACATTGGCATGAGGCCGCCACCGTGATCGGTAAGTCGCTGGACGAGATTCTGGTGATCCTGCCCGAAATTCAGAATTGGATCGCCTCCAATCGTCATGACCGCAACCTCAGCGGAATCGCGGAAGACCTTGAGGAACAACTTGCCTGGCTTTTCCGCAAGGATTTCGCGTGGCGAGCAGGGTTCAGCAGCTTGCGCGAATACCCCCGCCGCCTGCGGGCGATCCGGTCCCGGTTAGGCCGCTTGTCCTCGCTGCCGATCATTAAGGATTTGGAGAAAATGGATCGCCTGCGCCGCCTGTGGGTGCCGTGGTTCCAGCGCTGGACTGCGAATCCGGAAGACCCGCAGATCTGGCCTCACGGCTGGGCCTTGGAAGAGTTCCGTATTTCCCTGTTCGCTCCTGACATCCCGCTACAGGGCAAGGTTTCGGAAAAGCGGATCGAGGAGATGATTTTTAGCTAGGCGATTTCGGACTTCTCAAGCGTTCGTCGTTTTTCCAGACTGACTCATGCCTGATTCTGATGCGTCCACTACGGTTGCGACTTTGCTTTGGTTATATGCTGGGCTGTTGGTTCTGGTAATGATGCTTTTTTTCCGGATTTCGTGGCGATTAGCGCGGATCGAGACGCTGGTCACGCAAATCAAGAGCCGTCCGGAAACCGCGGAGCAGGCTCCGTCCGCTGGGGAAACTTCGCAGGGAGGAGCTTTTGAAGCGTTTCTCAGTGAAGATCCTAGCCGCAGGAACTTGGCGAAGAGCGAGCAATTCAGCACTTACCGTAAGTGGCGACAGGAAAACGGCATGAACTGGCCGACGCAATGAGCCGTCGTGGGAAATGGGCCGTTACAAATTCCGGCACATTTTCTTTTTTGGCATTGCACGGCACGGCTTCGTTTGCATCCTCCCCCCGTCCGCAATTTTCTCGAAATCGTTGCGGAAATCGCTTGTGAAAAATTTCACAAGCTCCATTCTCCGAGCACTGCAACGCGCTTCTCATGGCAAATATTTTTCCCCGCTGGTCCAATCTGCTGCCCCTCAAAATCGCTGTCTGCGCCGGGACTGCGGCGGCAGGC
>JANYFB010000238.1 GCA_025362955.1 Akkermansiaceae bacterium | reverse complement strand
CTTTATCAAAAGTCAGTTGCTAACAGCCGTGACGGTTGTCGATTCCATCCTTCTTCTATCACTATGGGTCACCGCGTTCTCATCATTCCGTCGTTACCGTGAAATTTTCCAAGAGGCCCATCAAGAACTTGAAAAGGAAGCAAGACCACTTCCCGCACCCTTGGATTCATGAATCAGGCCACCCTGCAACAGTGTCATGCCAACGCCCTAACCGCAGCCGGGCGGGTGCGGCTTCCCTTGCGTTCCCGCGTCTGGCGCGGCCAGGCTGGGGAATTTACCGGCGGTGGCACCGGCTCGTCGATGGATTTTCAAGACCACCGCGCCTATTCTCCCGGCGACGACCCGCGCCATATTAATTGGCAGGCCTACGCCCGCACCGGAAGCTATACCATGAAACTGTTTCGCGAGGAAGTTAGACCGGTGGTGGACCTGATCCTCGATGCCTCCGAGTCGATGTTTTTCGATGCAACGAAAGCCGCCCGCACCGCCGAGCTTTTCTATCTGATCGCCGAAAGCTCACAGGCAGCCGGAGCCTCGCTTGCCCTCCACGCCGTCCGCGGCGACGCCACGCTTGCGCTTGATCCCGCTACTCTCCGCAGCCACCAATGGCTTGAAACCGCCCGCGCACTTCCTGCCTCAGATTCTGCGAAAGCTCCCGATCTCACCCGCCTGCCGCTGCGTGGAAATGCCATCCGCGTGTTCCTATCCGATTTATTGTTTGCCGCCGATCCCGAGCCGATTCTCCGCCATCTCGGACAGCGCCACGGCAGCGTCGTCATTCTCGCTCCATACCTGGAAATCGAAGCCCACCCGGCCTGGTCTGGCAATTATGAATTCATTGATCCCGAGCGGAATTCCCATCATCCCCACCGCATCGAGCCCGCCACGCTCCGCCGCTATCAGAATGCGTATGTGAATCATTTCGCCCTCTGGAAACAACACGCCCGCCGTCACCAAGCCGCCTTCGCCCGCATTCCTGCGGAAGATGATCTAACCACCGTGCTGTTCCGCGAGGCCGTGCCCGCCGGAGCCCTCGAAGCTACCCGATGAGCGCCGGGGGACATAGATAAAGATTTGAAACAATCCGACTTCCGCTACCGTTACCCATTTTGAAATAGGTCTTGAGCGGGGAGGAAATGCCACTCAAACCTGCTTGCGGCTATCCGCTGATGCATGGAGCTACCGTTTAAAACCGAGAGACTGAAAAAGCTGACTGCCGCTGTCGCACCTTTTGTGTGGTTGGCATTGCTTGCCTTCGCCGTGCGCCTGTTGGGCAAGGAATGGAGCGGATTTCATCTCTCGGATGTGAATGAGGCCCTGCGCCGGATCGGCTTATGGCATGTGGGTGCTGCACTTTTATTGACGGCGGCGAGCCTGCTTTGCAATGCCTCGCTGGACCTTGTCGCATTGCGCTGGTTGCACAAGGATTTGCCTCCCGGAAAAGTCCTCGGCACGGCACTCATTGCCGGCTCTTTCAGCATGAATGGAGGTGGAACTATTCTCGGTGGCGGAACGATCCGCCTGCGTTTTTACGGGCAGTTTGGCCTCGGCGGTGGGGAAATCGCGAAAATCACCGGCTTTTTACTGGTCGCAGGGTGGCTTGGCCATGCCTTGCTGGCAGGTGTGATGCTATGCTGGGCACCCCCGGAATTGTCTTGGCTGCCGCTGGCGCTGGGGCGGGGGGGTGGCGCGGCATTGTTGGTTTCCTGCGCCACGGTCTGTGTGCTTTCTGCGACGGGATTTCGAGGGAAAAAGCTTTCCTTTCTTCCCCCGTGGCGGGTGATGTTAGTCGCAATGGTGGTTTCTGGAATCGACTGGTTATTCGCAGGTCTCGCGCTGCGGGTTTTCCTTCCGGTGGGGGTTTCCACACCCGCATTTCTTGCGGCGACTGCCGTCGGTCAAGCTCTCGGTGCCGCCAGCCACGTGCCGGGCGGCGTGGGGGTGATGGAGCTCTTCATCACGAAATTCACGGGTGGGATGGTTGCCCAGCCAGTGATCGTCGGCGCGCTGCTGACTTATCGCCTCACGTATTATTTAATACCCTTCGTGATTGCAGTGGCGGCTGTGGGTGGCCGGGAAATCTGGGCCAAGCGGCACTGGGCGAACA
>JANYFB010000203.1 GCA_025362955.1 Akkermansiaceae bacterium | reverse complement strand
CCTGCGATCCCACAACCTCAGCTGCCTGGGTATATCCATCGAAGGAATCCACATAGCGGGTGAGGACGTTCTGCAACTCGGCGGAGTCGGCGGTCTGGGAATCCTGAGTGGTGAGCATGGGGACTTTTTCGCAGGAAGAATACCAACAAAACAGTTCGATATAAGCCGTTTGAAATCAGCGTTAAACGGCTTATTGGGTATGTTAATACCCACCCACCCCATTGCAGATCGCGACACTGGGTGCAAAACGCACGACTGCTAAATCCATCTCGTTCCGATCACATCGCGGACATGCTCTGCCACTTCTTCGGGCGTGCCCATCGTGTTGATGACCCGCACAAATGCCTCATTCTGAAGTGAGAGAAAAATTTCCCGGCAGCGTTGAAGATTCTCTCGCTTTTCAAATTCGTTAGCAGTGTCACCCCGCGTGCCGATGCGTTTGAGGGCAGAATCCACATCAAGGTCCATGATGAGCAACAAATCCGGGACTGGAGCGAATGCCTCGTTTTTGCGACGGATTTCCATTGGGTCGAAACCACGAGTGCCCTGATAGGCCATGGTGGAAAAATAATATCGATCCAAGATCACGACTTTCCCCGCAGCTAACGATGGTGCAATCAATTCCGTGACATGCTGGCGTCGGTCATTGAGGAAATACTCAAGTTCCTCCTCTGGTGATAGACGTCCGGTGGCGGCGGACTCACGGACTTTTTTTCCCCAAGGCCCATCCGTGGGCTCGCGGCTGAGAACGACTTCGCGGCCTTGTGAGATGAACCACTCTCCAAGGCGCTGTACTTGGGTGGATTTGCCGGTGCCGTCAATGCCTTCGATCACGATAAAGAGTCCGCCTGATGTCATGAAATATATCTGGATTTAAGATGTGATAGATAAGCCTCCGTCGAGGGCAGGCTACCCGTAGCCTGCCGGATGAGTTCTGGAGGATCGAGCGTCGCGCCATGGGCGTGGACGGATTTTCTCAACCATCCGAGCAGCGGAAGATAGTTGGCTTGGTCGATGGAGGTTGCGATGGACGGATCTTTCCGCGCGGCAGCGAAGAGTTGGGCTGAGTTGATATTTCCGAGGGTGTAGGTGGCGAAATAACCCAGCCCGCCCATCGACCAATGGATGTCTTGCAAGCAGCCGTGGCGGTCATCGGGAGGCGCGAATCCAAAGAGTTCTCGGAAATTTTCATTCCACATGGCAGGCACATCGGCGACGGACAGACCGCCGTTCAACATCTGCCGCTCGATCTCGAAGCGGAGGAGGATGTGCAGATCGTAAGTGGCTTCATCGGCCTCTACTCGAATGGGGGAAAACTCCGCACGCCAGAGATAGCGGAGGAAATTTTCCAACGGAAATCCGGCAAGTTGGGGGAAACTCTCTTGAGCGACAGGATACCATTTCTCCCAGAATGTCCTTGAGCGACCCACATGATTTTCCCAAAGACGGGATTGGGATTCGTGAATTCCTAACGAAACCGCACTGCCGGAAGGAAGGCCAAAGTCAACGGCGGGCAGGCCTTGTTCATACAGCCCGTGGCCAGCCTCGTGAAGCACGCCGAAGAGTGATGAGGTGAAATCTGACTCCATATACCGGGTGGTGAGGCGCACATCGCGCGGCCCGAGGGTGGTGCAGAATGGATGGGTGGTGGTGTCAATCCGGCCCGCGTTGAAATCGAAGCCAATCGCCTCTGCGACCTTGGCGTTGAAAAGTTGCTGAGCTGCGACGGGATAGGGACCATCCGGTAAACCAGGCGCGTATGAGGAGGAAATTTCCACCGCGTGGGCGGCGATTTTCCGAACTGCCGGACGCATCGTGTCAAATAACCGGGCGACGGTGGCAGTGCTGGTGCCGCGCTCGTAGCCTTCGAGAAGGGCGTCGTAAGGTTCGCCGGAGTAGCCCCAGAGGTCGGCCTTTTCTCTAGCGATTTCCAACAAGGTTTCCAAATGTGGCGCGAAGCTGGAGAAATCTGAGCGAGCGCGGGCATCAGCCCACGCATGTTTGGCGAGCGAACTTGCCATGGAATCACGAGCAATCAATTCGACTGGCAGCTTGGTGGCACGGTCGAACTCGCGGCGGAGTTCGCGGAGATTGGCGGTGAGCTTAGGGTCGTTCGCCAGATCGGAAGACTCGGCGATTTCGAGATCCTTTTTCCAAGCTTCAGAGGTTGCGAGTTGATGAGCTTGGGAGGAGAGCCAGGCGAGCTGGCGGGCTCGGTATGCGTGGGCGGCGACAGGCAAATACGTTTCCTGATCCCAGCCGATGACCTCAGCAGATGCGCGGATCACCGCTAGTTCGTGGACTTTCTCGAAAATCGACATGCGGGTTTCTGAACGAATCTTGGGCGCAGGCAAAGTCAGATATTGGATGCTGGCGTAGCGGGTACCACCGGTCGCCGCGAATGGTTTGGTGTGGGGACGCCTCGCGGAGAACGGTGATCTTCGCCACGTTCAAGGCAATGCAGAAACGGTGATCACATGTTCGGCGGGTCGCTTCGCATCGAGCACGGCCCTTTCCAGTGGCGCGCGGGCTTTTTCCGTTAGGATAAAAGTCGTTTCGATATCTGCCGCACCTTCCGCGCCGTGGGCGAGCTCCTTGATCTGACGGGTTTCATAAGTTTGTTTTTTCAAAACGGCATCCCAGATTTTTTTGAAAGCAGGCACCAGCGGGTTGTCGGCGAAGTCTTTCGCGAGATTGACACCGGCCTCCAATTCCTTGGCAGGATAAGTGCGGCTTTGGGCGCCCCAAGTGACGGTATAGGACGCAGCTTTTGGCGATTTAATCTGGAAAACGAAACGGTTTAACTCGTCGTCGAAAGGCACCAGCGCAAGGCCGGCTCGGATGGAGTCGTCCTTGTCCGTCGCGCCCGGTCCCGCACAGAACGGGAGACGGGTGCTGCGCAGTGTGATCTTGCCGTTTTCCGTGGTTAGAACTTCATGGCCGTTCGCTGCGGCGGCTTTGCCCGTGGCATCGTCATAGGTGACTGAGCCGAGATCGCCATCCACACCCATGCCTTTGAGGAAGCCATAGACCATGATGAGTTGGCCCGCTAATCCGGGATGCACTCCATCCTTACCCGAGATTTTAAAATCCGGCCCGTATTGTTTCTTGGCAGAGTAGTCAGCTAACAGCATCGGCTGATAGAGATCGGCGAAGGCGGTGCCCTTCGCGGTTGCGACTTCCACGTCGATGTTGCGAAATTTCGAGAGGCACAGGTTCAGTTCCGGTTGGGTTCCACGGGCGGTTTTCACCCAGGCAGGGACGGAGTCGATGATGCCGGAGGAGCCGAGGACCACCCGGCAACCGGTTTCTTGGAAGGCAGCCACCACTGCCGTCTGGTTTTTACGGAATTCGGTAGCGAGGGCCTCGTCATACGGCACATAGCGGAAATCATTCATCCCATAACAGGTCGTGGCGAGTGTTGGGTTGAACCGCAAAACATCGCTCTTCATGCGTTTGAGAAATCCTGATGCCTGCTCGCCGCTCCAGCCGTATTGGCGGCAAGTGATTTCCATTTCCGGCAGGCAGGCGGTTAGATAGGTTTCCAGCAGTGCGGAGTAGAGTTTCTGCTCGGTAATGGAGTCGCCGCAGATCGCCACCCGGTCGCCCTTTTTCAGCAGCGGTCCGGCGGTTTCCGGCGCCGGCACCAACACATATGCTGATAGATCCGCGGGCAGCGGAGGAACTTCACGGGCGGAAAGACGCAGAGCGAAGGCAAGCGGGAGGAACAAGAGGAGGCGATGCATTTGCATCACCCCATCGACAAGCGACCGACCTTGCAAGCCTATCGTGGCCCGAGTCTAATTTTCCGTGGGAAGCCAATCCGTGGCGGTAATTTTGAGCACTTGAAGATAGCCTTGCCCGCCCGTGGTTTTGCGCTTCACCACCTCGACCACCGGGGTGAAAATCCCGTTGTCCGTGGTGGCTGATTGGAGCGTGGAGTAGGTCTCGGAAGATTTTTTAACAAAGGCAAGTTCCGCTTGATCCGCAAGTGGCGCTTCGAGAAGGAACGAGGCAAAACTCTCATTTTCCGTTTTCGCCGCCCGCTCGGGTGTTGGACGGGTAACGATCAGGTGGAAATGGCCCGTTTTGTCCACTGGACCCTCCGCGAATTTCCTGAACAGTCCGTCACGAAATTCCACGAATGCCTGCCAATCCACCAACCATCCGCCCGCAGTCTCTTTAATGGCGACGGGAATGCCTGATGGGTATTTGTCTGTGACCACTTGGAAAATATACAAAGTGTTACCGGTTTTTTCGTCGATGTGGCTTTGTTTTAGGGAGACAGACGTGAACGCAGTGGGCCCGTCAGGGACTTCATGCGAGTAGGATTCCATCGCAGCGCGCATCTTTTCAGGAAATAGGGCATACGCACTGCGGGCCGCCCAGTCCGGCGCATCCAGAAATGCGCGCAGCGAGGCTTCCGCCGCAGAAGAAGCCTTGTTAGCCACCGGAATTTTCTCAACCTTGGGGGCTTCGCTCAGCGGTTTGACCAGAACGGGGACCGAATCTGGCGTTGGAGGGTCAGTGATCGTGATCGGCATTTCCACTTCCCGCGCTTTACTAACAGTCGGCGGCATCGGCGGGAGTCTTGTGAAATATTGGTTTGATCGGACGCCAAGCGCATACCCCCAAGCGAGCGCCACAGCTCCCGTGAGAAGGCAGGAAAGCACGAGGATTGCTCGTTGCGGTTTCGCACAAACAGGGATCTGCACGATGGTGGGCTGCGCCTGAACGGGGGCCTCAGAAATCACAGGTGCTGCGGTTTCCTCGATGCGTGAAGGCTCCGCAAAGGGCCTGAACGGGTCGATCTCCCGCGACGGCGGCGGCGGAATCGGAATTTCAAACGCCCCGATTCCCCGCTGTGGGTCCGGCGCGATGATGTCCCGATCACAATTCGGACACGGTCCTTGATGTGATGCCATGGCCAGCGGCAAGCGCAGCATCGTCCCACAAGCGGGGCAGTTGAATTGGATCACTTCGGCCATCGACGGTGGTGGAATGCCAGCAATCTCTGGCAGACGATTTTCCCGATGTCGATCTTTCGGATCACCTGATGAAAAATACCCGCCTTGCGAAACAAAGCGGTGGAACTCACCGCACCTGCCCCGACACTGCTTGCACCTTGAGGAAAATCATCCACATCGACATGGACTGCTTCTACGCCGCCATTGAGGAACGGGAAAATCCCTCCCTGCGCGGCAAACCCGTGGGCGTCTCTGGCAGCGACCGCCGCAGTGTGCTCACCACCGCGAACTACGAGGCGCGGAAATACGGCTGCCGCTCCGCCATGCCCGTTTTCAAAGCTCTCGAACTTTGCCCCCACCTCATTCTCGTCCCCGTCCAGTTCG
>JANYFB010000187.1 GCA_025362955.1 Akkermansiaceae bacterium | reverse complement strand
TGCTTGAAAAGGTATTGGATAAAATTAGCGCTGACCGGTAATCGCCGCCCCATTTTCCATCGCTTTCACCCGCTCTTGGATGGCGAGGCCGAAGCGGTCGCTCTCGACGGTGTATTTCCACAAGTAGGCGTTCTCGTCCTTCTGGCGGGACGCAACGAGCCACTCAGTTTCCTGGCGCGGGCGCAAAACTTCACTACGACCCACAATGACCCTAACTGATTTTTTGGGAGCGGGACTCACCGTGAGAGGGAGGATGCGTTCGGTGGTCGCGGCGGGGAGCACCCAGAAAACGCGGAGGCCTTCGGTTTCGAAGTAGCTGGTCCACCATGTCTGGACCATGGCATTCGCCTCGGACTCTAACAATCCGCAGGCGATAAGGCCGGATTTCATGGATTCATAGATGGGTGAGGGGAAGCCATCAGCAGATTTTGTTAGGGATGACTCGGAGAGATCGAGGGCTTCGCCCGCTTTAAGGCCAGCGGTACGGGCGCTCCATGACACGCCGCCCCCGTTCTGCTGGAAAACGAGGAGGTAGGGGATGTCCCCGCCGGTTTGGTTTTTCAAATGCAAAGTCTCATCCGCAGAGACGGTTGTTAGAAGTCCGGGGGTGAAATTGCCGAGGCCTCGATAGAAAAGGTAATTTTCCGTTTCACCGCTGTCGGTGCGGACGACGTTGGCTTCAGGGACGCGGGCACGGAGCCAGTTGACGGTATCGCGCGGCTTGAAGGTAAGGACCGAGCGGGATTCCGCAGGGGACAAGACCTCCACATCCCACTCGATGCCGCCATGATAGGGCTTGGCGAAGTCGATTTTCCATTGCTCTGCCGGGACTGGCTTGTTCACGGGATCGGTGGATGGCGGTGGTTCGGGCAAGGTTTCGCCGCCGCTGCGGTTAGGGTACCATTGGCTGATGGTGCCGCCCTCGAAGCCGACTTTCACCTTGGCGTGGAAGGCGGTGTCCGAGTGGAAATAGATGACAGGCGTCTCCATTTTCACGGTGACGCCGCTAACAGGGCGTCTCCCTAGCCCTTTATTTTGGGTTGGAAATGCCGGGTAGCCTTGGACCTTCATGACGCTTGCAAGTTTCCCCTCCTGGGGTTGCTGGCCATTTTCAAACCCGAAATGCGAGTGGACGTAGGCAGGAAGCTCTACCTCTTCGCGTTGAAGGCCGGAGAGCAGGACGCCGTCAGACCCGGCAACGCTGGTGAAGGTGCCCCACTCGTGCAGTTGATAGGCGCTGGCGTGGACGGAGAGCGCGAGCGCGAAAAAGAGCGGCGTGGTGGTTTTCATGACATCCAGAGAGATGCCTTGGAAAGGGTCCTCACTCAAGTCGCATCGCCGGATTGACAGAGAATTTACAGAGCGGGATCGCCGCCACATTCATCTCAGTCTAACGAAAACTCTCCATCATCGTCAATGCCATGCCAGCCGAGGCGACCGAAGGCGCGGAAGAGCGAAGTGATGGGCTCACCTTCTTCTTCGCCCTCGCCGTGTTCGATGGTGGCGGAGCTGCTAAGACCGCGATTGCACTCGATGGCGATGACGGTGGTGTAGCAATCAAGGTAGATCCAGTCGCCCCAAGCCTTGGCTTCATGACGGGGTTCAAAGTGTTCCTTGCGGAGTGAGGCAAGGATCTCGGTGATGGTGCTGGGAGTGACAGTCTCCGGGAGCTTGATGATGGTTTCCATGTGGAAAAATAAGGGAAAGGGAAATGCGAACTGGATGCAGTCCGGCAGATTTCAGGCGGCAGGTCGAGGTTCGTTAGCGAAGGTGGCTTCACAAAGTTTCGCATAGGATCCCCCGAGGGCAAGGAGTTCGGCGTGGGTGCCTTGTTCGATGAGCTTCCCGTGATGAAGGACGCAAATGCGGTCGGCCTTTTGGACGGTGGATAGGCGATGGGCAATGACAAAGCAGGTCCGATCCGAACGAAGGTTTTCAAGTGCTTCCTGAACGAGGCGTTCCGTGCGGTTGTCGAGCGCGGAGGTTGCTTCATCCAGCAGCAGGAGCGGGGGATTTTTCAGCAGGGCGCGCGCGATGGAGAGACGTTGCTTTTCCCCACCAGAGAAGCGGCTGCCGCGCTCGCCAGCGATGGTGCCGAGGCCGTCGGGGCTTGCACGGATGAAATAGGCGGCGTTTGCGGCTTCCAAAGCGGCCCAGATTTCCTCGTCGGTGGCGTCATGCTTGGCGAATAGAAGATTTTCGCGGAGCGTGGTATTGAAGAGGAAGCTTTCCTGAGTGACGTAGCCAAGTTGGTCGCGCAACCATTCTTTGGAAAGCCCGTCTAACGGCACGCCGTCAACGAGAATGCGGCCCGACGTAGGCTCATAGAAACGGGTGAGAAGATTGAGGACCGTGGATTTGCCGGCGCCGGTGGCACCGACGAGGGCGATGGTTTCTCCGGGCTTCGCTTCGAGCGAGAGGCCGTCGATGGTCGGGGCTTCGTCGGAGTAGGAAAAGCAGACGTTTTCAAAGCGCACATGGCCTCTCATCTGCGTGGGGCGTTCGCCATCGGTTAGATTCGGTTCATCGGGCGTGTCGATGATTTTGAAAACCCGCTTGGCCGAGACAGCCCCTCTGGTAAATGTCTGTGAAAGGGTGTTGATGCGCGAGATGGGATCGAAGAGGAAACCCCAAGCGACGAGGAAGGAAACGACCACGCCGGGCTGAATTTTCCCTTGCAGCGCGAACCAGGCCCCGAACGCAACCATCAGGATGATCCCAGATTCTGCGATGAAGGAAACGCCGGGCCACACGAGCGATTGTCCACGCATGACGGTCATGTGTTTTTCTCCGACCTTGCGCGATGCCTTGTCGAAGGATTCCAGTGCCTGCGGTTCCACGGTGTAAGCCTTGATCTGACGGATGCCTGATAGATTGTCGTGCAGAATGGCATTGAGAGCGGAGGTGGCCTCCGAGGATTCCCGCCACATCGGCTCGGAGCGGCGGCTCCACCAAGTCGTTAGAACCGCGATGAAGGGCAGGGGAATGAGCGTGACGAGCGTAAGCTGCCACGAGTGCCAAAACATGTAACCGAGGACGATGATAAATTGCAATAGGGCAGCGATGGCCTGGTCCACGCCCTCAATGATCACGCGGTTAGTGGCGGGCACGTCATCGGCCACGCGGGACATGATTTCCCCTGAGGAGTTAGAATCGAACCATTTCACCGGCAGGCGTTGGAGCTTGTCGTAAAGTTCAACGCGGATAAGGTGGGTGAGTTTGAGCTCCAGCGAATTGTTAAAATAGGTACGGAGGGTGAAAAGCGCTTGTCTTACGAGGATCGCGCCGATGCCGATGGCGGCGGTAGGGAAAATGAGATCCGGGCGTTTTTTCGCGATGACCACATCGATGAACTGCATCGTGATGCCGGGCAGAACAAGCACCAGCACGGTGCAGGCAACCGCCATCAGCAAAGAGAGCGAGCTTTGCAAAGGGAAGCGGAAGGTGTGGCGGAGAATCCGCACGAGCGTGGACATGCGGTATCTTGGGCAGCGCAGAGTGGGATTGCAAAGGGGAAGAATCCGAGTTGCGATTTATGCTTGCCGCTGAGAGCGAGTGACCGATGGTTGGCCGGGAAATGTTATCGGATCCGTCGGTTTATGCATTGGCTCTGGTGGCGGCGTTGTGCATCGGTCTATCGAAATCGGGCTTCAGTGGGTTGTCGATGGTATCGGTGGTCATTTTGGCGCACATCTACGGGTCGAAGGCATCGGTGGGACTGGCGCTGCCCTTGTTGATTGCGGCGGATTTAATGGCGTATCCGGCATTTATCAAGCACGGGTCATGGAGTCCTGTATGGAAATTGTTAGCTCCCGCGTTGTTAGGTATTGGGCTGGGCTGGTGGGTGTTAGGTGAAATTTCCGATGGCACGGCGCGAAAAATGATCGGGGCTTGCGTGCTGTTGATGGTGGCGCTGCAAGCGTTCCGGCGTTGGCGACCTGCGGGATTCGACCGCTTGGCACAATCTCGCGGATTCGGCCTAGGTGCGGGGATTTTGGGAGGTTTCTCGACGATGCTGGCAAATGCGGCGGGGCCGGTCATTCAGCTCTATCTGATGGGGAGGAAAATTCCCAAAATGGAACTCATCGGCATCGGCGCGCGGTTTTTTCTGCTGATCAATCTCATCAAAGTTCCGTTGAATGCCCGCCTGGCATTGATCACTCCTGATAGTTTGTTAGACAATCTGCGGTTGCTGCCGGCCGTCGCGGTGGGAATCCTTGCCGGGAAATGGTTGCTGCGTCATGTGCCGCAGGCGGCGTTTGAGTGGATGGTGGTGATTTTCGCGACGCTGGCGGGGCTGCGGATGATTTTCTGGTAGGCCGCAACCTCACGGACGCATCACTGCCAGCGGACTTCCTGCATGTCCCGGTAATTTCTCCATGCAAGAAAGCCGAAAAGAACGGCCGTGTAAGTGGAACCGAGCCAAAGTAATCCGAGCACCGCCATGAATGCCGCCGCAATCATGCCGATCAGGAAAACCCTCCGCTGCGGTCGAACAAAAAGCTCGGCGATTTGTCCTCCATCCAGAGGCTTGACCGGAAGTAAATTAACAACGCCCCACCAGAAGTTAATCCAGAGCAGATGATCCAAAAGTAGATGCATATAGGGCTTTTCTTGCAGAAAGCTGACAAGCCCAATGGAGTGGAATGGTAATCGCAAACCGAAGAGAACTCGCGCACTGAAGGCAAGCACGTCTGAAACTCCGTAAGCGAACGAGAGCATCGCGAGAATCACGATCAAGAAAAGGAATCCCGCCCCCGGGCCGGCGGCGATCATTAAAAATCGTTGGCGACGGTCGAATCTCCCACCTTGGTTAAATGCCAGCCCTCCAAAGGGAGTCAGGAGAATCTTCGCATGCCCTCCGCCCAGCTTGCGTCCGGTGAGGGCATGGCCCAACTCGTGGATGAGGATGGAGATGAATGCGGCTAGGATAAACAGCGTCATTGCGAACATCGCTTCCCTAGTATCCGCTGTTAGCGCGCCGCCCATCAGAGCGGCAACCACCCAGAAAAACGGCTGGATTTCAACGGGGATTCCAAAGATCGAAAATCGAATCATGCGGCGTTTCGGTAAGCCAAGAAGACATTCGGTGCAAGGCCGGTGAGCACGCAAGATCGAGAGGCCCTTCGGGAAGCCTTGACCCGTAAAGGTTTTCCTTCTATGCGCTTGCTCGGTGCCACAAAAATGTCGTGACCCCGCTTCCTCTCCCACTCGCTATTTCCATGTCCAATTCTGTCATCGCCCTATCGACTTTTGCTCTCGCGCTGCTTGCTTCCTCCTGTGGAACTAGCCTGACGTCTCAGACTCAGAGAAAATCGGAACGCGCCTTGTATCAATGGCACGACGATCAAGGCGATGGGAAAATTTCCGTTAGGATAAGTCTAACCGACCAGATTGCGGAATTCAAAAGAGGTGAACGCGACATTGGCTGGTGTTTTGTCGCTACGGGTAAAGAAGGGCACGATACGAGACCTGGCAGCTATCAGGTTATGGAAAAAATAGAGGATAAGCACTCGAATATTTACGGCTGGTTTGAAGACGGGGCAGGGAATGTGACCGACGGCGACGCGAAGTCCAGTGACCGTGTCCCGGCAGGGATGGTTTATGTCCCCGCGCCGATGCCTTGTTGGATGCGGCTGACTTCATACGGGGTCGGAATGCATGGAGGATTGATCCCGGAGCCGGGAAAACCTGCATCCCACGGGTGCATCCGGATGCCTAAAGAATTTGTGCCTAGCCTTTTCCAAGCTGTGGATGTGGGTACTCCAGTCACCATTACCAACGCGCCGAGCCACCGCGGTAAGACTGAGATGGATATCAAGCCGCCTGAGAAAAACTGGACCCCTGCCAACACTTCGGCGGATGGCAGCGTGGACTCGGTAACCTATCGAAATGGGATGCCGGTGTCCTACCGTTAAACCGTGGAAAAGTAAAACCCGCCCGGGGCAATGGTCCGGGCGGGTTTTCTTCGTCTTAAGGGGGATTGGTCCGGCAGGCTCGTTTCGCTTATGGCTGGGCGGGTACGTATAGTTCCGAGCCTTTGGCCAAGACGGTTGCTTTCGTCAGATCCAGGCCGTTGAGGGCATTGAGTCGCTCAGCGTCGGTACCATGTTTGATAGCGAAGTCGCCGTACGTCATCTCGCCGTCGATCGTGACGGACCTGGTCTTCATTTCGGGTTTGGGGGAAGGGGTATCATTTTCCGTCACAGGCTGGGTGGCTGCTTTGGAACTGACTTCATTTTCAAGAGAGCTGGAGGAAATTGCCGAGGCGGGTGTGCTCTGACGGGTTTCGGTGGATTTCGCGACAGGAGCCGGAGCCTTTTCCGCAGTGACGGATGCCTTCGGGCGGGAGGCAGTTGCGGTGATCATCGTGGTGGACGAGCCGAGTGGGTTGTTTTTTGAAATAGTTGAAACACTTTCACTCGCCTCCGACTTGGCCGATTTCTCCGGTTTTTTCGAGGCAACTGTCGAAACCATCGGGGACTTGGTGGATGTCGCATTCGGAACTTTGAGTTTTTGGCCGGGATGGATAATGGAGCTGACTGTGATCCCGTTCGACTTGGCAAGGGTTTCAGGTTTGGTGCCGACTTGGCGGGCAATTTTTTCAATGGTATCTCCCGCTTTGATCACATAAGTCGAGGTAGTTGCAGCCGTCACATAGGGTTTTTCGTCTTTGACAGGTTTGGCAGGTGCTTGGGAAATTGATTCGGTTTTTGTAGGTGCCGTGTGCGCTTCGTGACTGCCTGAGCGCAACTTCGAGTTTTCATCCTCTAACTGGCGGATTTGCCTCTCTTGCTCGGAGCACCGTGAACGGAGCGTTTCCAGTTCCGATTTTGCAAATGCAACAGGGGACGCGAGAACCATGGAAAGTGTGGCAAGCAACAGTGTCGGTTTCATGTTGGGTTTGTTTTTTCAAAAAATTCGCTTAAGATCAAGATAAATTCAAATTTTATTAATTAAATTTGGATTTTTCCTTATGGTTGCGAGGATCATAAAAAACGGGCGATCTCGAAAGACCGCCCGATTGGCAATTTAAGATTGGAATCGATGCTTCAGTTCGCGCGTCCGGTGTAGGAATTATCCTCAGTTTTCACATTGATCCTTTCTCCCACGTTGATGAACAGCGGGACTTGGACGATGAGGCCGGTTTCCATCACGGCGGGCTTATACACATTGTTAGCAGAGTCGCCTTTGACGCCTTCCGAGGACTCGGCGACGGTCATGATCATTGAAAGCGGGAGATCGACCGCCACCACGATGCCGTCGGCGACCATCAGGTTATAGATTTGGCCTTCGATGAGGTAATTTTTCACGCCTTCGATCAGATCCTCATAGACAACCGCGTCTTCATAGGTGTTCGGATCCAGGAAATGGTAGCCACTGCTGTCCTTGTAGGAATATTCGTGAGGAGTCCGCTCGAGGACGACGCCTTCGACGCTATCGTTGGAGGTCATCCGCAGGTTGAAGACTTTTTTGGTGGCGACACTGCGGATCGACATTTGCACATAAGAAGCCATCCGAGGGGGTGTCTTGAGCTCGTGATCGATCACGAGGCAGACTTCGTTGTTATGGCGGACGGCATGTCCTTTGCGGAGGTTGATGATAGGGGTGTTAGCCATGATTTGTGAGTGGGGGATAGGCCGGGCCGTGCGAGGTGGCAAGCACGGAGTTTTCCTCAGTCAGTCCTGCTGCTCCTTGATCCAAGTGGTGATTTTTTGATCATCGTTTCCCGATGCCCACAGGTGGCGGAGGAAATCCGCAGGGTGAATATCTCCGTGATTTTTCAGATAGTTCCGGTCACCACCGCAGCCGAACATCAGGTCGGGATCGAGTTCTCCGCGCAGTTTCGCCCGGCCCTTTGCAAGCAGGCGCGGCAAATAGGCCATGCCTTCCAACTCCTCGCCGAAGGTCGGGACGTCCTCTCCAGTGAGCACCTTGGCGCTCGGAATACCCTTTTGAACAGTGTGGAAATAATCGCGGCGGACGGCAGCGATGAGTAGGGCGGTCGAGATGGACGGGACGCCGCCACCGCCGAAATCCTCGACGAAGTCGAAAAATTCACGCGGTTGGTAGCCGATCCGGGCGAGGAATCCGAGATCCTCGGGATTATAATAGTTTCCGAAATCCACATCGCCTGATTCATAGCGGGCCAGACAACGGTCAAACAGGGCGAGAAATGTGTCGTTCCAAGTCATGGGAGAAATAAAGCAGTGAATTAGTTTTCCGCATGTTTTTTCCGCTCGCACGGAGCGATCGCGTCGATGGCCGCCAGCAGTGCGTCATCTGGCATCGGCGATTGGAGCGCGTCTAACGTATCGTCCAGTTGTGCGACCGTTCGTGCGCCGATGATCGATGAGGTGACGGCGGGGGAGCGAAGAGTCCACTGGATCGCAAGATGGTTGAGTGCCATCCCGTGGGCTGCGGCGAGATCGCCGAGGGCGCGGATTTTTTCATGTTGCGCGGTAACTTGTTCGACCTTGAGAAATCCCTCCGCTCGCGCGGCGCGAGAACCTTCCGGGATGCCGTCCACGTATTTCGGTGTAAGCATCCCTTGGGCGAGAGGGCTGAACACCACGCAGCCGATTACTTCCTCCAGCAAATAATCGAGGATGCCTTCCGCTTCCGGCCAGCGGTTGAGGATCGAGTACGGCGGCTGATAGACCAAGCAGCGGATTCCCGAGTCTTTGAGGATTTTAACGGCCTTTTTGAGCCGCTTGAGGGGGTATTTCGAGAGGCCCGCGTAGAGCGCTTTGCCGCTGTCCACCGCAGTTACCAGAGCTGACATCGTTTCCTCTAACCGCGTGTCCGGGTCCGGGCAGTGGGAGTAGAAAATATCGACGTAATTCTGCCGGAGACGCTTGAGCGATTGATCGAGCGACGCGAGCAGATGTTTGCGCGATCCTGCTTGGCCGTAGGGGCCGCCCCACATGTCGTGGCCGGCTTTGGTCGTGATAATGAGTTCGTCACGATGGCACGCAAAATCCTCGATTAAGATGCGCCCGACATTTTCCTCCGCAGTGCCTGGCGGCGGGCCGTAGTTATTTGCGAGATCGAAATGGGTGATCCCCCGGTCAAATGCACGGCGCATGATCCTGCGCGCTTCTTGAAAATCATCGACGTGACCAAAATTGTGCCAAAACCCTAGGGAAATGGCCGGAAGTAAAAGCCCGGAATCGCCGCAACGCCGGTAAGGCATGCGGCCATCGTAACGCGCTGAATCAAACATGGCGGGAAAATTGGCGGCTTACATGCGGCTTGCCAAGCTCAACCACAGGAGTTGCAGTGTTTTCAATAGTCAGATTTTTATTACCGCGGCACAAGCACGAGGAAATTCCTAACCGGACGATTCCATGGCGGACGCCTGAGCAGCGGGCCACCGGGAATTTTATCTGAAATCCAAAGATCCGCCGATCTCCCGCCATCGAGATTGAGCGCGTGATGAACCGACCAATCGGCGGGTTGGCTGGCGACGAGCACTTGGCCAAGTTCCGCCAAGGTGCATGAAGAGCCATGGCCCACCCACCATCGGGTGCCCCCATCCCATAAGATAAGAGTGCGGGCACTGGATTTGGTGGCTTCGAGAGCAGAAATTGGACGACCGTTTTCGACTAGCAGCGGACCGGCTTGGATGAGTTCGCGCATGGTGGAGCCAGAGGCGCGGCCGAGTTTTTCCCTGCGGGTGATGGCCATGCTACTGGATGTGTTCTCATACCAGACTCCGCTACCTAACGACGAGGTAGTGTTCCAAGTCCCCGAGATTTTTCCTGCGGAGACAACCAGTCCAAGCGGTGCGCCTTCAGGGGTGAAAAAGCCTGCATTCACGGCGGCGGTCCCTCCCAGAACCCTTGCCGCGGTGGCGGAATCCGGGTAGAGGGTGCCGGGGCCGTTAGGCTGGTCTGCGACGACGAGATGGTGGTTCCGGGAATCGAAAGCAACTCCCTCGAACGTGATTCCCGAGATTTCTCGGACGGTCATCCGAGGCGGATTCGCGGGTGACGAGGGCGGGGGAGGCGGAGTGGAAACGGCAGGGGAAATTTTCTGGATGCGCGCCGGCGGAGTCGTGGTGGTTTTTTCCAGAGGCCGGGCAGGGAAACAGCTCGTAATGGAAATCGCAAGCAACGCGCAAATCGTAAATCGCATGGGTTCCCTTCGCACGGGAGGCATGGCTTGGCAAGACCTCCGGCAACTCAGAAGGGGCGGACTCCGATGCCGAGAAGGGTCTGGAACTTCGGCGCGGCGGTCTCCCGATCCGCCACGATGGTTTCGATGCAGGTGAACCCGGATTTTCCTAACATCGCGGCGAGGTCGCTTTCGGAAAAGCCTAACCAACGGTCGGCGTAAAGTTCGCGGGCTTCCTCGAAGTGGTGTTGCAGGAGGTCTAGGACGATCAGACGGCCACCGGGTTTGAGAATGCGGAATGCGGCATCGAGCGCCCGTTGCGGATGCTCGGCGTGGTGGAGCGCCTGGCTCAGGACGGCCAGATCGAGGCTGGCGTTTTCTATCGGAGGTTCCTCAATGTCACCGATGCGGTATTCCAAATTGGCAAGACCGTTCTGCGTGGCGAGGTTTTGGCCGAACTCAACCATCTTTGGCGAGAGATCGATAGCGATCACCTTTTCCGCACGCTGGGCAAGCAGTTGGGCGAGGGTTCCTTCACCCGCTCCTAGATCGGCGACGATCTGATAGTTAAGGACTTTGATGAGGGCTTCGGCCAGAGCCTTCCACGACCGACCGGGGACGTAGTCTTTACCGAAGCGGCCCGCGAGTTCGTCGAAATAGGCGCGCGAGCTGTCCTTGCGTTTCCGCAACAAGTGCCGGAGCGCCCCTTCGTCAACTGCGGTTTCCGGCACTTCGGCTGCGGCGAGCCTTGCGACATCCATCAGTTCAGGATCGGCGGTGCAGGTGTAAATGTTGTTTTTCCCGCTGCGCTCGTCGCTCACGAGTCCCTCCATTTTGAGTTGGGAAAGCTGGGTAGAAATCCGGCTTTGGCCCATTCCCAAGACCTCCTGCAACTCCGCCACGGAGAGCCCTTCATTCTCGACCAACATCAAAATTCGCAGCCGAGTGGGATCGGAAAGAAGCTTCAGTGATTTCAGCATTGACGCCATGTGAATGATGATACATCAACGCATCACGATTTGACGATACGAAAAAATTAAAACCACATGAGCACCTTCATTTTCTCCTCAGAATCGGTTGGCGAAGGCCACCCAGACAAAGTCGCTGACACGATTTCAGACGCCATTCTCGACGCTTGCCTCACCATCGACCCGAAGAGTCGGGTTGCTTGCGAGACCTTCGTGAAGAGTAATATCGTCGTCGTCGGTGGCGAAATCAGTATTCCGAAGATTGGAAAGCAAACGCCCATCGGGACAGTGATCAATATCGAGAAAGTCATCCGCGAAGCCATCCGTGGCATTGGTTACACAAACGACGACGATGTGTTTCACGCCGACAAGATCTTTATCAATAACTATCTCACCCCTCAATCACCGGACATCGCTCAAGGCGTGGACGCAGGCGCCGCAGAGGGCAAGAAGCATAAGGAACAAGGTGCCGGAGACCAAGGCATTATGTTCGGCTACGCTTGCGATGAAACTCCCGAACTGATGCCTGCACCTATCATGTTCGCTCATCGCCTCGGACGTGAGCTCACCCGCATCCGCAAAGCTGGCAAGCTTGCCAAATGGTTACGCCCCGACGCGAAGTCGCAAGTGGCTGTCGAGTATGTCGATGACAAGCCGACACGGATTGTAAATGTTGTGATCTCCACCCAACATGCCGAAGGTGCCAGCCACGCGGAGATCGAGAAATTCTGCATCGAGCAAGTGATCAAAAAGGTTCTTCCGAAAAACATGCTCACGAAGGACACCGAGTACCACATCAATCCCACCGGAAGTTTCGTCGTTGGTGGCCCGCAGGGTGATACCGGCCTTACAGGTCGCAAAATTATTGTTGATAGCTACGGCGGCATGGGCCGTCACGGTGGCGGTGCATTTTCCGGCAAAGATCCATCGAAGGTTGACCGCTCTGCCGCCTACATGGGCCGCTGGGTCGCGAAAAACGTTGTTGCGGCAGGCTTAGCAAGGCGTTGTGAGATTCAGTTTGCCTATGCCATCGGCCATCCGCAGCCGCTTTCAATCCACATCGACACCTTCAATACTGGCTCCGTTAGCGATGAGAAGATTCTCGCGGCAGTGAAAAAGACGTTCTCCTTCAAACCCGCCGACATCGTCAAACAACTCAACCTCCTCCGCCCCATCTATTCCAAGTCCACCAACTACGGCCACTTCGGAAAAGACGATGCCGATCTAACCTGGGAGTCCACCGACAAGGCGGCAGCACTAAAAAAAGCTATCGGATGATTGGATAATTCTAACTAAATATTAATATGAGCTTCACAGACTATAAAGTAAGAGACCTGGGCCTCGCCGATTTCGGACGCAAGGAAATTGAAATCGCCGAGCACGAAATGCCCGGCTTGATGTCCACCCGTGAGAAATATGGCAAGGAAAAACCGCTGCAAGGCGTCCGCGTCATGGGTTCACTCCACATGACGATCCAGACGGCGGTTCTGATTGAAACGCTTGTCGATCTCGGTGCCGAGGTGCGCTGGGTTTCCTGCAATATTTTCTCCACTCAGGACCATGCGGCTGCTGCCATCGCCGCCTGCGAAATCCCGGTGTTTGCTTGGAAAGGCGAATCGCTCGAAGAATATTGGTGGTGCACTTGGAAGGCTCTCGTAAATCCAGAGGGCCTCGGCCCCCAGCTCATCGTCGATGACGGTGGCGACGCGACACTCCTCATCCACAAGGGCTATGAAATGGAAAATGGCTCGGACTGGATCAACTCCGAGTCCGAAAGCCATGAGGAAAGCGTCATCAAAGACCTGCTCAAAGACATCAAGGTCAAGCAGCCCGGCATTTTCCACGAGATCGTCAAGGAGTGGAAGGGAGTTTCCGAGGAAACCACCACGGGCGTGCATCGCCTCTATCAAATGGCCAAGGCCGGCACGCTCCTGATCCCCGCAATCAATGTGAATGACTCGGTTACCAAATCGAAATTCGACAACCTCTACGGCTGCCGTGAGTCGTTGTTAGATGGAATCAAGCGTGCTACCGACGTCATGATCTCCGGCAAGGTCGGAGTGGTCTGTGGCTACGGCGATGTCGGAAAAGGCTGTGCCCAAGCCCTCCGTGGCGCGGGTGCTCAGGTTGTTGTCACTGAAATCGACCCGATTTGCGCGCTTCAAGCAGCGATGGAGGGCTTCCGGGTTCTCCCTCTCGAAGACACCCTCGGCTGGGGCGATATTTACGTCACTACCACCGGCAACAAGGACATCATCCGCCTCGAGCACATGGAGAAAATGAAGGACCAGGCAATCGTGTGCAACATCGGCCACTTCGATAATGAGATCCAGATCGACAAGCTCAATAACGCTTCCGGTGTGGTGAAAACTAACATTAAACCTCAGGTAGATAAATACACCTTCCCGGCCGGTAACAGCCTTTACATGTTAGCGGAAGGTCGCCTCGTGAACCTTGGCTGCGGCACGGGTCACCCGAGTTTCGTGATGTCCAATTCCTTCACCAACCAAACGCTCGCCCAAATCGATCTTTGGAAAAATAAAGACGTTTACAAGGCTGGTCAGGTCACGGTGTTGCCCAAGCACCTCGATGAAGAAGTTGCTCGTCTCCACCTTGCGAAGATCGGTGCCAAGCTCACCAAACTGACGGAGGCTCAAGCGGACTACATCGGTGTATCGACAGAAGGCCCGTTCAAGGCGGATCACTATCGCTATTGATTGGCCCTCGATTTTAAAATGCCAGTCGTGCAAACGGCTGGCATTTTTTTCTTGCGATGAACCAAAAAATGCTTTCTAATGTTTCACATGAAGCGCAAAGCCGTCAGCTATTGGGATCACGTTCCACCGGAATCATCGGTGCTGAGGGAGCCGGAAGCTGCCTATATGATTGAGAAGGTCCGTGACGGACTACCCTTTGCTGAGTTTCACACCATGCAGGAGATGTTGGGAGTGACCGAGGAACGCATGGGAGCTTGGCTGGGAATGTCCCGTGCCACGCTGCATCGCCGGAAAAAGCTTGGGACACTGGATCGGACTGAGTCAGACCGCTTGGTCCGCTATGCCCGGCTCATGGCCCATGCGACTGCGGCCCTCGGTGGCCTCGAAGGCGCCCGGTCATGGTTGGTAGCCCCGGCAATCGCCTTTCATGGGGAATGTCCGTTGGACTATGCGGACACCGAGATTGGTGCCCGCGAGGTGGACGCATTGTTAGGGCGGTTGGAACATGGCGTTTTTTCATAACCATGCCCTTGTTTTACCGCATCGTTCAGGAAAATTGGGCGGATTCTGCGCTCGATGGTGAAGGTGCCCGCCTGTATGGTGGCCGCTGGAATTCTCCTGGCGTCCCGGCGGTTTATCTAGCAGAATCACGGGCGCTCGCCGCGCTTGAAATTCTGGTCCACGCCCCACGCGAGGCGCTGCGGTTGAATTGGATTGTGATTGAACTGGAAGTGCCCGATGCATTGATCGACAAAATCCCCCGCTCCAAGCTCCCTAGCAACTGGCGATTGAGACCCTCTTCGCAGCAGGCACAAGCATTCGGAACCCGCTGGCTTCGGGACTATCAAAATCTCACTTTGCTGTTACCAAGTGTGGTGATTCCCGAGGAAAATACCCTATTATTGAATCCTCGAAACCCGCATTTACGAGACTTGAAACCCGGAAAGCCCAGGCCGTTCAACTTTGATTTGCGCTTGGTCTAAATGAATCTAACTGACGTCTCGGCCCGAGAAGATGGGCTCCTTGGGTATCGATGAGAAAGTAGCCAGATAGCGCACGCCGTCCAAGCAGCATGGGACACAGCATTTCCGAGCGGTTAGCGAGACTGATCAGGATTTTCCAACTGAATCCGCCTGCCAGAACGCCGGTGGTTTCGATGAAAATCCGCTTTCGAGCGACTCCTGACGAACTCTTGACGAGCGCGATCCTCGCGACGGCGGAATTGCAGGACGTCGTTTCATTGTAATGGTTTGTGGTGGTGAAGCGGACGGTTTTTTCGTCAGCCGAGAGCACGACGTTTTCCGCGTGGATGCTGGAGCTATGCGCGCCACTATCAGTTTTCGCATTCAACGGAGAAACGCCGAGTTCAGGCAGCGCGATCCATTCCCGCCGACCAATCAGCAGTCGTGGCGTGCCCGTGCCGCGCGATGGCAAGCCGAGCGCGTCGGCGAGTTCCTTGGACGGGGACTCAACGGGTTCGGGCACTGCTTTGAAAATGGGTTTCACGGGTTCAACAACGATGCCGCCATGGCCCGGGCCTGTTCCCCGCCACCGCCTAACATTCTAACGAGTTCTTGGATTCGGGTTTCCCCACTGACGGGGAAAAGCCGCGAGCGCGTGCGACCAGCGGTGACTTCCTTTTCCACCACGAAATGATGTGCAGCCATCGCCGCGACCTGCGGGAAATGGGTAATCGCCACGACTTGATGCCGCATCCCAAGCGTCGCCATTTTTCGGCCTACCGCTTTCGCAACTTCTCCGCCGACGTTCGCGTCGATCTCATCGAAGACCATCAGCGGAGTCGCGTCCTGATCCGCTAGAGCCGACTTCACAGCGAGCATGACGCGGCTGATTTCCCCGGATGAGGCGATCTGCCGGAGCGGCAGCAAGGGTTCGCCGGGGTTCGGGCCGAATTGGAATTCTACGGACTCGAGACCCTGCGGACCAGGGTCTGTTAGTTGTTTGAGCGGTACCTCGAAGGAAGATTGTTTGAAGCCCAGATCCTTGAGTTGGCAGGAAATTTCCTTCGCCAGTTTCGGAGCCACTTTGCGACGGAGGGTTCCGAGAGATTTACCGAAGGCATCTAACGAAGCCCGGCAGGCGGTGAGTTCGCGCTCCAGCGTTTCCAATTTCTCGCCCCGGTTTTCAATCGTGTCGAGACGGGTGGCGGCGGTATCGCGGCGGGCGAGAACATCCGAAAGGGATGGTCCGTATTTCCGCTTGAGGGATTCTAGCAGATTGACGCGTTGTTCCAGCGCGGCGGCTTCGGCAGGGTCGATATCGAGGTCATCGGTATAGTCGGCGAGGTTACCTTCGAGATCCTGGAGTTCGAGGCAGGCGTTTTCTAACGAAGCGGTGCGCTCGCGGATGGATGGATCAAGTTTCTCCAAGTCGCGCACGAGTCTCTGGACTTCGGTGAGTCGTTCCAAGATGCCATCCTCACCGTTCAGCGCAGCCACTGCGGCAGCGGCGGTATCGACCAACCGGGTTGAGTTAGAGGCCCGCCGCCACCGGTCTTCAAGATCCTGTTCGTCCTCCGGTTTTAGATTCGCTCCATCGATTTCTTGAAGCTGATAGCGGAGAAGTTCGAGTTCCTGTTCGCTGGCATTTTCCGCGTGACGAATTTCCTCTAACTCCGCGGCTTTGGTCCGCCAAGACCGATAGGCATCGCGGTAGTTAGAAACGGTGGCTTCCGCACCGGCGTAGGCATCGAGCATCGCTAGCTGGCGTTCGGTAGAAAGCAGCGATTGATGATCGTGCGGTCCGTGCAAATCGACAAGGTGCTCGCCCAGCCGCTTCAACAACGCAAGAGTCACCGGAGAGTCGTTGATAAATTGCCGGTTTGCCGTCTGCCCGATCACGCGGCGGATGATCAGCTGCGTATCATCACACGAATCCAGCCCGCCGTCTTCAAGAATCGCGTTGATGTCCGCAGGGTCCAAGAGATCGAAAACCGCCTCGACCGAACACAATTCCTCACCCGTGCGGATCAATGATTTTTCCGCCCGCTCTCCCAGCACCAGCTTGAGCGCTCCCACGATCACCGATTTCCCGGCTCCGGTCTCCCCGGTCACGCTGATCAGTCCGGGGCCGAGTTCCCAAGCCAGTTCATCGACCAAAGCGAGATTGCGGATTTTTAAAAGGGTGAGCATTCGGTTGGCTTGAGCGGATTATGCAAGGTCGTCCGTGGGAAGCAATCGCCACGTTTACGGAATAAATTTCGTGCTCCAACTCAGGCAGGGTTGCCGAGGGCATGGACCCTGCCTATGATCTGCCGCGTGGCGGATTTCTCCTTAACGTTTCTCGGCACGGGAACCTCGGTGGGGGTGCCGGTGATTGGTTGTGATTGCGCGGTTTGCACTTCGGACGATCCTCTGAACAAGCGATTCCGTTCGTCCGTAGTGGTGAGAGCGGGGGAGATGACCTTGCTGGTGGATTCGGGGCCGGATTTGCGGATGCAGGCGCTACGCGAAAATCTGCGGGAGATCGACGCTGTGATTTATACCCACGCGCACTTGGATCATGTGGCGGGGTTCGACGAATTGCGGGCGTTTTGCTGGCGGCGTGACGAGCGGCTGCCGCTGCACGCGACGGCCGGATGTATGGGAGTTTTGAAAGGGATGTTCGGTTGGGCCTTCGACACGGACCGGGTGCAGGAGGGCTATGTGAGACCAGACGCACGGATCATCGACGGGCCGTTTGGTTATGGGGATCTCAAAATAACGCCACTGCCAGTGGAACATGCGACGGTGGAAACGGTCGGCTATTTATTTGAAGTGCCGGGGGCGAAATCTACGGCCTACTTGCCGGATGTGAAACGAATTCCAGACGGGACGATGAATTTAATCCGTGGCGTGGATGTGTTGATCATTGATGCGTTGAGGACGATTCCTCATGCCACCCATTTCTCGTTAGAGGAGGCCTTGGCTGCGGCGGTGGAAATGGGAGCGAAAGAAACTTGGCTGACCCATCTGACGCATGAGTATGAAGCGAAGACCTGGGCGGGGCGCTTGCCAACAGGGGTGAAACTGGCGTGGGACGGGTTGCGGATTTCGTTGCAAGGTGTGGTGGGCCTTGCATGATCCGGGCATCCCGGCCCATGCTTTGCGAAATGAGGATATTGACCTTGGTTTTGCTGTTGCTTGCGGGACTCCCGTTGGTTGCAAGCGCGGTGATCGCACCAGATTCCGTAGCGGTGCTCTTCAACTCGGCAGTGCCTGAATCCAAGAAGGTGGCGGAAATCTATCGTGATGCACGGGGAATCCCTGCGGAAAACCTGATCGGACTGCCGATGCCGATGGTGGCTGACATTTCGCGGGCAGACTATTTCCAGTTCATTTTAAAACCGCTCCGCACGGAGTTCGATATGCGGCATTGGTGGAAACGCAGAGCGGAAAACGGGGGGGCGCTGATGCCGGAATACAACCGGATCAAAGTGTTAGTCACCGTGCGCGGGGTGCCACTGAGAATCCAGCCGATGCCGAAGCCTGCCGGAAGCGCCCCAGCGTCCCCTAATCCGATGGTAGGCCATGATGAGGCATCCGTAGATTCCGAATTGGCCATGTTCGGCGTGGAAGGCGTGCCGGTGGACGGAGTGTTGCAAAATAAATTTTATCAAAGTGAGAAGTCGATCATGGAGGTGGTTATGCCATTTCTTGTTCTAACTGCGAGAATCGACGCACCATCGTTCGCGACTTGCGAGCGGATGATCCACGATGTCGTAGAAGTAGAAAAAACCGGCTTGTGGGGTCGTGCTTATGTGGACATTGCCAACAAGTTTCCCCAAGGCGACCAGTGGTTAGAAGCAGTGGTGAAAACGAACGGAACCGCTGGAATTCCGACCGTCGTGGATCGATTCAATGACACGCTGCCCAAGAACTATCCGATGACGGATGCTGCGATGTATTATGGCTGGTATGATTGGAATGTAAGCGGGCCGTTTTTAAACAGTCGCTTCCAATTTCGGAAAGGGGCCATCGCGATGCACCTCCACTCATTCAGTGCGGAGCAGCTAACGGATGGTTCAAAAAACTGGAGTGGTGCGCTGCTGGAAAAAGGCGCGGCCGTGACCATAGGAAATGTCTATGAGCCGTATCTTCATCTGACCCACGATTTCAGCATTCTCCACCAGCGGCTTCTAGCTGGATTTACTTGGGGGGAGGCTTGTTGGATGGCGATGCCGGTCACCTCGTGGCAAGGCGTGGTGCTGGGAGATCCGCTCTATCAGCCATTTGCGCATCTCGATGGCAGTGGTTTGCGACAAGATGCCGATATCGAATTCCGTGCACTGGCCGCCGCCGCCGCCGAGTGGAAGAACGACCCCCGCGAACGGCAGAACCAGTTGGAAAAAGCGTCCGAACGGATGCATAGCGGGATACTGGCGGAGGCAGTGGGACTGGATTTGTTAGAGAAAAAGGATACTGCGGGAGCCGCGCAATGGTTCCGCACGGCGAAGGGATATGATGCAAAAATGGAGGATAAACTTCGCCAGGATTTCCATATCATCGCCATCGACCGTGCTGCAAACCGCAAGGACATCGCCGTGCGCGGCTTGCGCGATGCCCAGCTGTTATACGGCCTGCTACCGGAGGGGGAAGCCGTGAAGGGTTGGCTGGACATTCTCGATCCACCACCACCGCCACCAGCCGATCCGACGAAAGTGCCCGTGGTGAAAAAACCCTGAAGCGATTAATTCTGAAATGACTTACGGTTTTCTGATAGACTCGATCTGGCACCCGCCGCTGGCCTTCGCGGAGTCCGCCTCAAGTGGGCTGCCGCCCGAGTTAGAGCTTCAAGCATTGTGGTTTGCCGGGGCATTTGGCAGGGATTTCCGCACGACCACGGGGAAAAATGTGCGAATCGTCCAGTTCGGAGAATGGAACCGTGGGGCGGGTCCGGACTTCATCCAATCAGCGGTCGAGATTGACGGAGAATTGCGAACCGGACCGTTAGAGTTAGATCCGGTGGCCGGAGATTGGGAGGCGCACGGTCACGCCACGAACCCTGCCTTCCGCGATGTGGTCTTGCATGTGGTTTTTCAAACTGACGCCCGCCGGATTTTTACCCGCACCAGTGATCACGCGGAAATCCCGCAAGTGGTGGTCACGGAAATGCAGCTTTCCGATGCCTTGAACCGGCCTCAGCGCGAGGTCGCCATCGCGCATCCTGGCCGCTGTGTCGCACCGCTGAAACTGATGCCCACAGGCGCTGTCGAGCGACTGTTAGCCGAGGCCGCCGTTTATCGGGCCGGAATAAAAGCCGGCCGCTGGCTGCGGACTGCCGATGCGCATGGCAGGGATGCGGCGTTATTCCAAGCGACTGCGGAAACCTTGGGATACCGGGGAAATTCTCTGGCTATGCGCTTGCTGGCACAACGCGCGCCACTCCAACTTCTCAAAGCCGAGGGCAAAGCGGCCGAAGCCATTTTGTTCGGGACGGCGGGATTTCTTTCCTCGGATTTGCATGAACAGGCACCGCCAGACACGCGGGATTATTTGCGTGGATTGTGGGATACTTGGTGGAAAAATAGGGCCTGCTTTGAAACGACGGGGGACCGCATCATTCCCTGGAAAACCCACGGCCAGCGTCCCGCCAATCACCCCCACCGGCGGGTCGGCACGCTGGCCGCGCTGATCGAGGTCTGGCCGCGATATCGTCGGCTTGCTTTGGCGCGACCATTTGTGGCAAAGCCATTGATCGACTTTTTACAAGAACTTGAGCACGGTTTCTGGACCCATCGGCACACCCTAACATCATCAGCCTCGGCCCAGCGGGTTGCCTTGTTCGGCCGTACTCAGGCCTTAGAATTGATCGCTAACCACCTCGCGCCGCTGGCCATACACGAGGATGGCATGACTTGGAAATCCTATCATCAATTGCGGAACTCGGCAGCGAACGAAAAGGTGAAACGCTGCGGACTCAGGCTGTTCGGCTCGACCAAGGCGATGCTTCCATGGACCCGACGGGTCTGCCATCATCAAGCATTGCTGCAAGTCTATCAGGATTTCTGTTTGGAGGATTTTTCAGACTGCAAGGACTGCCCCTTTCCCGAACAACTGGCACAATGGAGGTGACATTTTAATCATGAATATCCAACTCAACGGCATTCCCCACGAGCTTGACGCCGCGATGCCAGTGAGCGATTTGTTAGCGTGCATCGGCTTCGCTGGGAAACCCGTCGTCGTCGAGCTCGACGGCCTACCCGTCTTTCCCCGCGACTATCCAGATGCGTGGGTGGGGGACGGAGCGCGGGTCGAGATCGTCACGCTTGCGGCGGGCGGATAGGGAGGAATTCCTTGGCATCGCTTGAAAATCGGAAGGATGCCGCCTTTTTCCCGAGGAGAGCTATTTTTCCCTTGCCACGGGAGGTCGGGGAATCCCAAGGTCCGCCCGCGTCCGAAAGGAGCAAAAATCCGGCGTAGCTCAGTGGCAGAGCGGGTGACTGTTAATCACTAGGTCGTTGGTTCGATCCCAACCGCCGGAGCCATTTGGCCCATCGCGCCTAGGTGCAACGAGATGCTTGCGGGGACAACGGATTGCCGTTAGAAAGGCCGGGTACCTTGGCCGCGAAGTCAGCGAGGGGAAACGCGTGCTGCTTCGCAGGCACGCCTGACCGTTGTCTCAATATAAAACACACAAAGTAAAGTGAAGCAGGGACCTGCCGCTACTGCGCGGCAGAAATGACCGCCAAAGTGGCTTCGCCACAGAGCATCTTAGCCAAGCTTGATGAACTTCGGAGAGCGGCAGCATTTGCGGCAGGCTGCGACTTCTGCGGCATTCCCAAGATGGTGAGGAAAATCATTTGTAAACCACACCGACTTTTTGTGAGCTCTGGTCCCGGTTGCGGCTATGGGTATGTGGGGTATCGTGAAAACAATGCGAATTTCCTCACTACGTGCTCTGACGGTGATTGCCACAATTGCGTTCATGGGTAGCAATTTGTTTTCTCAGACCGGGGAGAAACCATTAGTGGCCGGCCCCTCTAAAATTGAGCCGGGCCTTGAACTGGCTGTGAAGTGGAGATGGTGGGTTGTGCCTTCGGCAAAGAAAGATTGGGGTATGGCGCTACCGGTCGCTCTGTTACCAAAGACAGTCGGCTCTCTAGCAGTGAAACCGGATGTACCTGCTGCTGGGGTGCGCCCTGAAACCTACGCAGTGCAAAAGGGTGATGCCGTCATCAAGATTGCAAGGAAGTTTGAAATGGCAGTATGGCAGTTAGAGCAGTTCAATAACCTGAAAGACGACCGCATTACAATTGGCCAGACACTCCGGATTCCCACTTCAGGGGAGTTGCTCACGATGATACCGCCGCCGCCACTGCCCCTTCCCGAACCGAAAAAGGACATCGCCAAGAAGAAGAAACCCGAGAAGGCGATGGTTGTATCGGAACCCGCGTCCGATCTCGGTAGAGAGGTACAGCTCGAACTTGAGAACGTGAGATTGCAGGTGTTCCTGGACCGGGAAATGTTTTCTCCTGGCCTGATCGACGGCAAGTCCGGGACGACGTTTCTGAAAATCAGCGAGATTTATCAGCGCTCGCACCCGGATGCTGCTAATCCCGAAATGTTGAAAGCGAAGGCGGAGGCCGCGCTGAAGGAGCCTTACACGCGTTATGTCCTGCGTGCAGATGATTTCAAATTCATCAAAGCACCCAAAGACGAGCCGGCAAGCAGTGAGTCACCTTCCGCCAAGAAGAAGTTCAAAGCGGAGAAATCTCTAACGGACATACCCGCACCACCACTGCAAGTCGTGATCGATGATCTAGTTGCCGCAGATTTCCTTGGCTACACGAGCGCGTGGGAATTCGTCGCAGAGCGCTTCCATTGCGACGAAGCGTTCCTGCATCACATCAATCCGGCGGTTAAAGGCACTCCCGCAGTAGGCAGCGAGTTCCAAGTGCCGAGCGTGATTCCTTTTGAAATCGAAATGGCCTTCGACTCGCCCCTGCAGCCCGTTGCCGACCCGCTGAAGCCAATCACCGCTGCAGTTGTGCTAGTGTCACGGCTGGAAATTTCATGCGAAGGAAAACTCGTCGCCGTCATGCCTCTCTCTTCGGCTCGACCGGGCCTTCATGGTCGGGGCTCGTGGAAAGTGCTAGATGCAATTCCCCAACCGCAGATGGCAACCAAACGCGAACCGCGTGAGATCCCGAAAGAAAAGCCCCCGTCCGCCGGAGATGTCGATCTAGCCACAAAGCCTGAAATCGCTGTTCCGTTAGAGAAGGAGCAATACCTTGCACCTGGCCCCAATAATCCCGTTGGCATCATCTGGATCAATTTGGCCAAGGCCGGAAGCTCCGATCCTCTGCCTTACGGATTGCATGGCACGAGCATCCCCGCGAAGATGGGCACCTTGCAAGGGATCGGCGGGCTGCGCCTCACAAACTGGGACATTGCCCGTGCTGCGCGCTTGATGCCTGCCGGCACGGCGTTGCAGTGGAAGGCACAATAATTTGTGCGGAATTAGCAACGTGGGGGAAAAAGTTCGTGATTGGAGACAAAACAACACTTTTCGCGCGTTTAACTCAATGTCGCGACACGATAGGCGGCCCGACTGAGATTCCCCGGTTAATGGGTTTTTCCGAGGTGATGATCAGTCGGGCTCCCCTTGCGCGTCTAGCGTGCGGTGGAAGAATTATCCCGATGGGTTCGATCTCACCGCAGCACTCCATTTCAAAAAATCCGCTGCGCTGGGACGGTCTATTCAGCTCGAGAAAGCCGGGGGATTCCGCGTTGGAGGAGTTGGGATTCCACGGCCGTGCAGACGGCATCGTCCAGGTAAATGGTGAATTTTTCCTCGTCGAATTCGACGGAGTGGAGTTTCCCGGAGTTTTCCTTGAAGGCGTCGATGAGGCTTTTCATGTTCTTGATTTCCTTACCGTTGACCTTGCGGACGATGAGGTCGCGCAGGCTTTCGTAGCCGACTGTGGCGGGGGTCGGGATCGAACCACTCAGGAGGACGATGCGGTCCACCTTGCCCTCGTATTTTTCCGGGTTCTCCATGGCATCCAGGAAATTGAGAGGAGCGCGGCTTTCCCAGTTCTCACCATAGGCTTCTAGCAACGGACGCGAGAGCTCTTGGAAAACCATGCCGCCCTTGATTAGGAAGTTGGGGGCCTTGCCAAACTGATAGCTGGGAACGAGGCGGGTGCTTTCTTCCTCTCGGGTGAGTGAGGCTTTGAGTTCTAACGGTTGGCCGGCACGCAGGAGCGACAGGGTGATGACGTCGCCGGTTGATCGCTCGCCACGGATGAGGTGGCCCCAGAACAGACTGCCGTAGTGCGGGTGCTGATAGTAGCCGCGGCGGTCGATGGTGTGCCCGTCGATTGCAAGCAGGACATCGCCTTTTTTAACCCCGGCAGTCTCGGCTGCACCACCTTTGCGGACGGTGTGGATATAGAGTCCGCCCTGGTCGTTGGCGAGCTTGAGCCATTGGCGGAAGGAGGAATCCTCGGTGCGGGCGATGGAAATTCCGAGGCTTGGGAAGCCGGTGTAATGGCCCTCCGCGCTTTGCTTGATGAAGCGTGAAACGATGTCGGTGGAGGCGACATCGCAAATCTGGTCTTTTGAATTATAGCTGATCAGAACGCCCGCAAGTTTTCCGCTCATGAGGACAGGTAGCGAATAACTGCTCGCGGCGCTCTGCATGGATGCCTTGACGCGATAGGTGAGAAATCCGTGACCGGGGAGGAAATTGGAGCTGATGTCGATGCTCTGCAGGCTGCCGGGTGTGAGCAAAGGCAACCCGTTTTCCTCGATTTGTAAAATTTCCAAAGTCGCGCCGATCATCGGAGGCGAGGTGACTTCTAACGGGGTAGTCTTTTCAAACACGAGATTGCCTTCTTGCTCCGAGGCTGGACCTAACAGAGCGAGATTCGCCTCGTAGTCCACGGCGATGACTTTCGCCTGTGCGAAACGGGTGCCATCGGGCGACTCGAACTCAAGGTAAGTAGCATCCGCGACGAGTTCGGAGGTGGTGAGGACCCGCTGCGGACCGACGATGGCGGCGAGTGCCCGCCGCTGGCTTGGCGGGTTTTTCTCCCAAGGCTGGCCGGGATTCCAGGATTGCTGGGTGGAGTTGATGCGCAGGACCGAGGTCTTAATGTCGGCTGCGGCAGGTGCTTCCCGGGTTGTGGGAGCGGCCTCCGCCGCAGGCTGCGGTTTCCGGGGGTCACATGCAGTTAGAGTTAGCAGGAAAGGAAGGGTGAGGAGGACACGCATGGGGAGTTGCTGGGATTTTGAAATGGTCAAGGCTGTCTTATCTATCAACGATTAACCTTCCATCAGTTAGACAAGCCCGAGCACGTCCTGCATATCATAGAGCCCTACCGGCTTGTCTTCCAGCCAGCAGGCTGCGCGGACGGCACCTGCGGCGAAGGTGAGGCGTGACGAGGCTTTGTGGGTGAGCTCGACGCGTTCGCCATCGGCGGCGAAGAGGACGGTGTGATCGCCTACGACATCGCCGCCACGGAGGGTGTGCATTCCGATTTCGCGCGGCTTGCGCGGGCCGATGTTACCGAAGCGACCGTGGGTGATGTCGTCCTGATAGGATGTGCCGGTTTCCTGATTGAGGATTTCCAGCAGACGGCGGGCGGTGCCTGACGGAGCGTCAATCTTATGCTTGTGATGCATCTCGGTGACCTCGATGTCGAAGCGGTCCTGAGTCAAAATGCGGGCGGCTTGGCGAGTGAGCCAGAAGAGGGTGTTCACACCGACTGAGTAGTTCGCGGCGTAAACGATGCGAATGGATTTCGCCGCTTCGTAAATAACGGAGCGTTCTGCATCGGTATGGCCGGTGGTGCCGATGACGAGGCTGGTGCCATTTTTCAACGCAGCTTCCACCAGCGTCGGGGTGAAGGAGTGAATCGTGAAGTCGATGGCGCAGGTGGCCTTGGAAATCGCGAGGTCCAGATCTTCGCCGACATCATGGGTGGCGGTGACGGGAACGCCCGCTTGGGCGGCGGCTTCGATGACGGCGTGGCCCATGCGGCCGGATTTTCCGGTGATGAGGAGTGATGGCATAATTTAAAATTAGAGATTTGGAATTTGAGATCAATCCTCCCAGATCATGTGTTTGAGCTGGAGTTGGCTGGCGCGGGTGGCGGCTTCTTCGGCGCGGGGGCCTTTGAAGGATGCGATTTTCTTGGCAACGGTGATGGCGACCGGCCAGCGGCCAGCTTTTTCCAGAAGGGCGAGGGCGCGGAAGCCGCAGCGCTCGAAATATTCCCATTCTAACGGCGGCGTGGTGGTTTCGAGGACGGAGTGGTAGGCTTGGAAGGCCTGCTTCTCGCGTTTCTTCGTCGGATCCTTTTCGTCGGGCAGTTGTTCGAGGGTCGTACCACGGAGATATTGCAGGCGGTTGAGCAATGCGGGTTGGTTTTTCGTATGGGCAAGGAGCTTGTCATACACGGCCAGTGCATCCACCAGCGAAGCCGGATTGCTGCTGCCCTGGGCGTAAAGCGCCTCGCCTAACAATAGTCCGGCGGGCAACTGGAGCGGGTCGTTTTCAGGAAGTGTCTTGATCCATTTTCCGAGAAATACCGAGGCCTCCGCGAGCCGATAGAGGTCGATGAGATGGCCGGCTTTTTCCAAGGTGGCTACGGCGGCGAGCTCCCCTTTGGACTCGATTGCCTTGTCGAAAAGGATTAACGCTTCTTCCTTGGATTGCGGGGTGCCGCCCAGTGCCGCCGCACGGGCAGCGAGAAGCCATGCGGTCTGCGCTCTAGCAGGATTCGTGTCGGTCGCGGCGAGTTTTTCCAAGACTAACCGCGCGGGATTGTAGCTGCCGGTCTGGAAAAGGTTCCGCCCGAGCGTGAGCGATGCTTCCGCAGCGGCAGGGTCTGCCGGATAGGTGTCGATGAGGGATTGCGCGGTGGCGATGGTAGCGATTGAGTCTTTTGAAAGATCGGCAAGGTGGAGCCGCGCCAAAGCAAGGCGGGGAGCAGGCAATGCGGCGGTGGTCAGCAAGTCCAACTGATTCCGTGCATAGGCGAGATCCGGCTCGGGACTGGAGAGGGCGATTTCCACCGCCGCGAGCCGGGCTTCCGGTGCCCTCGTGTGATCGGGGAAACGGACGAGAAATGCTTCAATCGCCGATCTAGCAGCACTTGGCGGGGTGGCGGATAGAGCGCGTTCCAGTTCCAAATCCGCCTCGAACTCTTTGTCTGCTGGTGCTCCGTGTTGCTGAATGAGAGTCACACCCTTGAGGTCACCGCCGCGCAGTCGGGCGATGGCGGCTTGCAGTCTAGCAGTTCTAGCTTCGGGCCCGGCGAGTGAAAGTGCGGCCTCGTCGAAGAGCTGGATCGCCATTTTCGGATCGCCATTCAAGCAAGCGGTGCGGGCTTCGAGAAATGCGGCTTCTCCTTTCAGGACCGGGGATTTCGCAGTGGCTCGCAGTGTATCTAGCAGCGAAAACGCTTGCTCGACCGAACCCTCGTCAAGCAACCAGCGGGCTGACTGATAGAGTGCACGATTCGCGAGGAGGTGGGCGGGATATTCGATCTGGAGGCGGTTGAGCAAACGGCGGGACTCGGCACGGGCCTCGGGCGTGACTTGGCGGTGCAGCCCGACGGCGCGGGTGTAGAGCGAGAATGCTAGCAAGTCACCACCCTCGTTAGGCTCCCGATAGCTGGGCCAGGCGGCGATGGCGGCAGCACCATTGTTAGAAGAAGCCGTGGCGATTGGGCCGAGGGTCGGCAAGGCGGATGGAGTGATCCACTGCACGAGGCCTTCGAGAATCGGGTCCGTGGCGGTTGGCTTTTCGGGCAGCCATTGAAGAATGCGTTTGAAGATGGCTTCCAGCACCGGCGAGTCCGGGTGATCCTGAAGAAACGCGAGGAGCGACTGCGCGGCGGATTGCGGATCGCCTTGGACCTGCATCGCGTCGGCAAGCCCGATGGCCGCCGCGTGATAGCGGGTGAGTGTTTGACCTTGGGGATGGTTGACGAGTTCTTGAAATGCGGCCTCCGCCTCCGCGGGATGGGCGTCCTTGAGACTGAGTTGAGCTTCGAGAAATGCAGCAAGCGGACGATCCTCCGGCGCGATGCTTTCCTTGGGTGGCACCGTTTTGCGGGCATCTGCCAAGCGGTCGAGATCGAGCAGGATCTCCACCTGATAGAGCTGAATTTTCGCCGTCGCCACCGCATCCGATTCAGGGATAAGTTTGGCCAGCGTATCCAGAGCAGAGTCCGGTTGGCGGAGCGCGAGTTGGAGGCTTGCCTCGGTAAATGCGGCCTCTTGGCGATGGGGCGCGGCGGGGTCGGCTAGCAGGGTGGAGAAAATTCCGACTGCTTCCGCGAAACGGGTTTGTCCGGCGAGTGCCATAGCTTTCCAAAAAGGGGTTTCGGGATTTTTCCCAAGGAAGGATTGGCCAAGCAATTCAAGCGATTCCGTGGTATTTCCGGCGCGAACCATCGACTCGGCGAGGCGAATCGCGATTTCCGGTTTCTGGTCTGCTGTTAACGCGGGATCGGCGAGACATGCCCTGAAATGCATTTCCGCGACTTCCCAAAGGCCGTCGGCGAGAGCCTCATTTCCCAACTGCGACCGCGTGGCCATTCCCTGCCCTAACAAGGCGGACTGCTGAAAAAGCAGGATGAGGGAGAGGATGGACCACAATTTCATCGGACTGCCGGAAACTAGAAGGTGAAAAGGGCCATTGCCAGCCCGGATGCTTGAAAAAAACCACCGGATCAGCCGCAGGTGCCGAAGAGCCGGTCCCCTGCATCGCCGAGGCCGGGGAGAATATAGCCCCGGCTGTCGAGGCAGCGGTCGAGGCTGGCCGCGTAAATTGTGAGATCAGGAAATGCCTCTTCCAACGCGGAAACTCCCTCGGGTGCCGCCACCAGACAGGCGAAACGGACATGCCGCGCGCCGGCTTCCTTCAGGGTGCGGACGGCTTGAATCGCGGAGCCGCCCGTCGCCAGCATCGGATCGAGAATCACGATTTCATGCTCACCAAGGACCGGCGGATGTTTCAAATAATACGGCTCAGGGACCAGTGTCCGTTCATTTCTCGCCAAACCGATGTGGGCGACAGAGGCATGGGGAATCAAATCGAGAAAGCCATCGAGAAATCCCAGCCCCGCGCGCAAAATGGGGACGAGGATGATTCCGCGCGAGATTTTCACGCCTGAAGTGATTTCCAGAGGCGTATTGCAGGGGACGACCGTGGTCTCCAGATTTGCCGTGACAGCCGGGACCATCAAGGAAGCAATCCGGCGGATGCGCTGGCGGAACTCGGGCGACGGACAAGCCGGGTCGCGGAGTTTTGTCAGCTCCTGCGCGATGAGCGGGTGTTGGACGATGTGGAGCATTTCAATCTTTCCTTGCCAGCAGCTTGCGGAGATCCGCCATCGGCAGGTTGAGGGTTTTCGAGGCTTCTTTAAAATCGCCGTCCGCGCGTTCCAGGATGCGGCCCGCGACCTCGCCGTTGAGCCACTCGAACAAATCCACACCCGTCGGCGCGGCATTGATCACTTGGTCAATCGCGGCAGTGAAGCGGGCAGGCGACTGGCGTGGGGCCGATGCCAGCGGGATGTCCGCAGGCAAAAGAATATTTGAGGACGCAAGGGCACAAGCGCGGGCGATCGTATTTTCCAGCTCTCGGACATTTCCCGGCCAGTTGTGCGATTGCAGGGTGGCGATGGCCTCTGCGGAAATGCGGATCCGCGCCATCCCGTTTTTCCGGGTGATGCGTTGGAGAAAATACTCGGCTAACAGTGGGATGTCCTCCAGCCGCTCGCGCAAGGCCGGGATCTTGATTTCCACGACATTGAGACGGTAATAAAGATCCTCGCGGAATCGTCCGGCGGCGACCTCGTCCGTTAGATTTTTATGGGTCGCCGCCACGATCCGCACATCCGTCGTTAGAGTTTCATTCGCCCCTACGCGGGAAAACGAGCCGTCTTGGAGCACCCGCAGGAGTTTTACCTGGATCGAAAGCGGCATGTCGCCAATTTCATCAAGGAAAAGCGTGCCGCCGTCTGCCTGCTCAAAGCGGCCAGCGCGGCGGGCAATTGCCCCGGTGAACGAACCTTTTTCATGGCCGAAAAGCTCGCTCTCTAACAAATTTTCAGGAATGGCGCCGCAGTTGATGGTGATCATTTCCTTCTGCCGCCGCGGGCTGTATTCGTGCACGGCCTTGGCGACGAGTTCCTTGCCGGTGCCGCTCTCCCCGGCGATTAAAACCGGCGCATCTGAGCGTGCCACCCGTCCCACGAGCTTGAAAACCTCCTGAAGCGCCCGGGAAATCCCGATCATTTTCACCCGCCCATCGTGCTTGGGCATCTCCGCGTCGGGCTGCCCCGCGCTGCGGCGGTCATCCTGAGTTTGCAAGGCGGACTCGACCACTGGACGAAGTTCAAAGGCCAGCGACTCCTTTCGTAAAACATCGTGCGCCCCTCGTTGGGTGGCCTCGATGATCTGTCCCGTGGTCGGGAATCCTGCGGTGAGAACGACGAGGGTTTGCGGACTTTGCTGCAAAATCCGACCCAGCAATTCCATTCCGTCGAAGGGCTCCATTTCCATCGCCGCCACCACCACGCTTACCGGCGTTTTTTCAATCACCTTGATGGCGTTTGCCCCATTGTCGCAGCGCAGCACCCGCAGGTTCTTCGCGGAAAGATGCTTGGTCGCCCAATCCAAAAAATCCAGATCGGGATCGACTAACAACAAGGTGTCTTCTGGGGAATTTTCCGGCATCGTGCGAACAGGCGGAGTGAATCAGGGAAGCACCGGATGATACGATAAAAAAATCGCCTCTCGCACCCCAAGGTCTCCTGAAATTCACAAGGACGGATCAGGAGGTGGCCAAGCATCGTCGGGGAGCACACGCGCCCTCGCGTTTTATCTTGGGCGCCTTCGCCGAAGACAGGCGTTTCAAGCCATTTCAACCAGTTTCCCGACGAGGGCGTCGAAAACCACACACCCATGGGTGAGCACTGGCGCTTCCGGCACGCCGGGCGTCTCAGGATCAGCCGGGGCATTCAGGCCGAAGGTGTGTCAGCCCGGATCGTCCTCGCTCAAAAGCACGTCCAGCTCGTCGATGAGGCCGCGGGCGCGTTTGCGCAGCGCCTCCAGCTTGACTAATCGCAGATCGTGGGCGGCGGCGGATGCGGTGATCGCGGCTCCCAGCCCGGCACGGGCGGCGGTAAACGCCATCTTAAACGTCCCGGCGGCTGCGGCGGTGATGTCCAGCGGCGCGTTTTCATAAACTGCATGGGCAGTTAGATAGGTCTTGAGGGATGTCAGCAGATCGTAGCGCTCGTCGATGGTGGTAGGCGTGGCCGCCCGAACGGCGGATTTCCGGCGCTCCGCCGGGGCTAATGCCGGAAAGATCTGGACCTAAGCCAGAAATCACAAATTTAACCAAGTAGAATTAGAGGCCGTCCAGGGCGACCTCATTTTGATTTTCAACCGCGAATCCGGCGAATCTTCCGAATCTTCAATGAGAATTCATCGCCACGGCACCAGGCCTGCCCGGAATCGGGACCATGAAATGAGGGAGGGAAAATCGATTTCCGTGAAGTCGGGCGTGAAGCGGAGAGAAAAAGGCGGTCAACCCGCCATGAGGGAAGTGGCTTCCAGATCCGCCCGACAATCTAACTACGCGTCCGCACGACCGGGAATAAGTCCCGCCTGTTTTTCAGGCCTTGCTCCCTGGCGAGCGGACATCCATCGTTAGGCTACTGAGATCCATCGCTAAAACCTCATATGAAACATATACCCTTATTCGCTGCGCTGTTGTGGGCGGGCACCGCAGCTAGCTTCAGTGCCATTTACACGCTAGATGCCACCAATCGTGGTCGATATCAAAACAATGGAGGTCGCGTGACCGGCAACTACATCGCTGGCAACGCTGGTTCTAGCGAGTATTACCGTAATTATTTCGTTTTCGATCTCTCATCGGTTGCCGTCGGCGAGACGATCACAAGCGCAACTTTACGACTACTCAATCCCATCAATGGTTACAACAGTGTTGATGTGACAGAAATCTATACTAATTTCTCTCTCGATAGCATCAGTATTTCCGCGCTGACGAACGGGAACGGCAGCAACGCTCTAAATGTGCCGATTTACACCGACCTTGGAGACGGCATCGCTTATAGCTCCGGAGTCGCGGTGTCTGCCGCCAGCAATGGAACGACCGTCCAGATTGCACTGAACAACAGCTTTTTGAGTTACGCCCAAGCTAATCTCGGAACCTTGATCGCTATCGGTGGTGCTATCACGACACTCGACATCAACGCTAATAACCATGAATCGATTTTTGGCGCTACGACGGGAACCACCCCTTCGGATACGCAGCTTGTAATCAATACTGTGCCCGAACTAACCACGAATGTTCTGTTGCTTTTGGCGACACTGATTATGGTCATCGTGAGACGTAAGCGAGGCCTAACCATGCGATGCAGCTAACCGCCTCCGCGCGTCATGCCATGGGCTGCCAACCCGCAGACCCGCCGACACATCGCGCGCCGCGCTCCGGCGGTAGCTGATCTTGTTCTCGTTAGACAGATTGAAGCATGAATCCATACAATACTCCTGAAATCACCCGGGCTAGAGGCAATCGCGCAAAAACCAGCGGAGCAGCAATAGCAAGGTTAGTTTGCGGAATCCTCGGGTTTCTCACAGGGCCCATCACCGGAATACCTGCGTTAATCACGGGACATATTGCATGCAAGAAAGTCCGCAATTCTGGTGGCACCCTTGATGGTAGTGGAAATGGCTTTGACGGGCCTAATTCTCGGTTACACTTCAACTGTTGTGGTTTTAGCTCACTTCGTTCTGCTTTTGATTCTGGCGGGGTAACCCAAGAATGTGGAAGGGCTGGTCCAATTTTTGAGCGAGACGATGCCTCCTTTCTCGTAAGCCGAGCAAACCTGAAACAGGCTTTGGGTTGTTAGGGCAGTCATTCAAAATTTATTTTGCCCGCAGAAGTTGCCTTACAGTCACGATAATGGAATTTTGTTCACGGCGGACGAGCGCTTTGCCGAAGTTATCAAGGATACACTTCCAGGAATGCGTTGTTCACCTTAATCCCCGAAAAAGAAGATCGAACAGGCCGCCCCTCTCAACGGACCATAAGGTTTTTTAACGCATTTCAATCCCACCTCATCCGCGCCCTTGAGCGCGCCCCGCTCCCCCAAGGTCACGAAACTGGACATGCGCTGCCGTCTCCCCGGGCGTTGGGTCGGTTTGACGGCATTGTTGCGGTCGCTGCCGACCGCTTTGTGTGAGGGTTCTAAGGTTTCTCTTCCGCTCAACGGACGTATGCGGGCGCCTCAATTTCCCGCAGGTTGGCAAAGATCAATTTTGGTGACGATTGAGCCTAAAAAGGAAAATGGGCGTGTTCGTGGGGCACCTTTGAGCAAGGCGTTTGATGGCGGGTCCGGATGATGGCAAAGGGATCGGTTTTCACCCGCTGAGCAGGAGCGCGGCCTCGTCTGGCAGGCCGGGAAGCCATTTTCCG
>JANYFB010000180.1 GCA_025362955.1 Akkermansiaceae bacterium | reverse complement strand
ACACCCATCCCGCCCCGTCCTAGCTCCCTGCGCAATTCGTAACCGCCGAATGTCCGTGCAGCTTTCCGCTGCGATAGCTCATACTGCGACACCGTGCGATCTTCAAGTTTCCTGTCATCATCAGACATTATCCACTGAGCTTGACAGAAATCCACCGCTACCGCAAACCTAACAGCCCTTGTGGCATGCAGCTTGGCCGGCGCGTTAGTTTTGCGCTCTTCCCTGCAATTCACGATTGACCCCAAGCTAGAATTTCATAGCGTTCTCATGAACACTTTGATAGAAATCATGAACAAGAACCTCGCTATCTTCGAAGGCCACGAAATTCGCCGCGTCTATGACGAGGAAACCGAAACCTGGTGGTTCTCCGTCGTAGACATCATTCAGGTGCTCACCCAGCAACCGGATTTCCAGACAGCGCGGAAATACTGGAACAAGCTCAAAGAGCGCCTCGCCAAGGAAGGAAGTCAACTGGTGACAGATTGTCACCAGTTGAAAATGACCGCCACCGATGGTAAGAGATGATTTGGCTAGCCCAAACATCATCTGAGGATGGAATCGCCATTGTGGTATTTGCCACGGTGATTTTCCTGAGTCTATTCGGTATCGGCTCTTTGGTGAAATGGATTTTCCGCATGATCAGCGGAAAACCGAAGCCAGCCAAGATGGAGAGCGTCGTGGTGGTTCTCGAAACTGAAATTTGTCAGGAAGACGAAGAACTAAAAGACCATGAAAACGTAAGAATTTTTGCTTTCTATCTGCATTCAAAACTCGCGGAGAAGAAAATCGGGCAGCTCGCGAATTCCAGTCACGAAGACAGCGAGCACTTGCTTTACTTCGCCGGACCTGATGCAAGAGGGGTTTGGAATGTATTAGAAGAGGAGGTGAAAGCATACTCACCCAAGAAACCGAAACGCGTCATTCTGGAACGGACAAAGAAAAACGGCGGGGTGGAGGTTCTTGATCACATTCTTTGGGAGCCTGGTCGGAAACTCGATTTTCAAATTCCTCAGGTAATTCCCGAGAGTTGGCGCTGGCGATCAATTATTGCCCGCAGGGTCTTGGTATTGGCATACATTGGACTTTTCGGATGGAATGCTATCCGGTTCTACCTCGGCAAAACCGAAGCCGAGTTCATGGATAATGGATTCGGGATGTTTTCTGCCTACCTTATAGGCGCTGCGCTGATTTTCGGACTTTCGTTAGGTTGGATTTGCGGCGTTCAGAATGGAACTTTTGCAAGGGCTGCGGGATTTCTCGACGCCCAATCATCCATGTCAATTACGTTAAAATATGTTTTTCTCACCGTGATCGCCATCTTTGGATTACTCCTGCAACTGACATAACTGTTAGTAAATGCTGGTGGAATGGGTGTTATGATTGTTTGATTCCCTTGCGGAGACTTCCGCTACGGCGGGAATGACCGGGCTTGATCCAGTGCCATTGATCGACACGAGGGAAGTCACTCCGGTACCGAAACCGCTCATGGGATTATACCAACGCTGGGCACCGGTTAGCGGGGCAAGACCATACATATACCCATCGACGGATACCACTAACATGTCCGCTTCGAGCAGCAGGCTCACATAGCAAGTACCTTTCGGCGCCTGCCATTGCCAGAGGATCTGGCCAGTGCGGCGATTGATGGCTGCGACGCGGCTATTAAAGCCACTGAAGACAAAGTCGGAGATTTTCATCGAGGTAGAAATTGAGTTTGTAGTCGGCTGTGTCACGGTTCGTTTCTCGAACGATCCGCCACGCTTGGAATTTTGTTAGTATCGCCTATTTGAAGATAAAAATAGCTCCCACCGACACCGCGAGGCCCAGACCTAAGAGCCAAAGAGCCGCGCGATTCAGCTTGGAGGTCGGATTCATCTTTGTCCCCAAGCGCCAAAAATAAAGACCGAGCAGAGCGATGGGGTAGGAAACTATCAAGCAAGCCAGGTAGCCCCAAAACCAGCCTGTTAGTAGAAACCACGCGCCGCAGACCAAGGCTGCGACCGAGGCCCATCGACTGCTCTGGACAGGGGGTGCAATGAGATCGCTCAAGGGTCGCTATGTTGGTTCAAAAGTTGTTTCAGCTCATCCGTCCGGTGGCGCGTGGTTCCTGTTAGTGAGCCAGCCCGTAGCAGGGGCGCCGCGCTGCCACCCCGCATGATATCTGCGTCGAGTTCCGCTTGGGCGTCGCGGAAGACGACCCATGCTCGCTGGGCCACCTTGAGTTTTGCTTTTCCTTCATCGTCGAGTTTCGACAGCACTTGCAGGTAGATTTTATTCAACGCCGCGTCCGCCTTTTCGTAAATGGCGTATTCTTTTTGATTCATCTCGGACTGAGACTGCGCTCGGCCTTCACCCATGATGAACAGAAGAGTGGCAGGTATAAGTAAACAACGGGGAAACTGTATCATCTGGATAATTTCGTTTGAGTCGAGGCTACCCATTCATGCCGCCATGCAAAGCAGATTTTTGGAGGCCATTAGACATGAGTTTTGGGGCGATTCCCTGCTTGTGACAGCGCGAATCGAATTCTTATCCTCATCACCATGAACGAAGATCCCTACAGAACACCCGCCCAATCATCGGTCCCACCGCCGATCCCACCGCCGCTCCTGGCGGCCCAGCCCGAGCGGCTCGGCGACGATGTGGGGATGAGATTACTTCTACCAGTCGGCCGCTCCGGTTGGGCCATCGCAGCGGGTTATCTCGGTCTGTTTTCGATGGTGCTGATTCCCGCGCCCATCGCCCTAATAATATCGATCATCGCCCTCCGCGACATCCGCCGGAGCAAGCGGACCAGCAAGGTGAAGCATGGCATGGGCCGCGCGATTTTCGGGTTGATCATGGGAATACTCGGGACTGTGCTGTTAGGTCTCATTATTTTTTCCACTCTGGGGAAGAAATGAGCAAATCACCGGTCCTTCACTCGCTGGACGTTGGCACCTAACATGAGGAGCTTTTCGTCGATGTGCTCGTAGCCTCGGTCGATGTGATAGAGACGGGAAATTTCCGTGGAACCCTTCGCTGTTAGGGCGGCGAGGACGAGAGCGGCGGAGGCACGGAGGTCGGAGGCCATGACAGGAGCGGCAGAAAGCTGGGTCACGCCGCGGACGACGGCAGTGCCATTGTCCACTTTAATGTCCGCACCCATCCGTTTGAGCTCGGCGCAGTGCATGAAGCGTTGGGGGAAAATGGTGTCCTTGATCACGCTGATGCCGGGGGTGGTGGCTAACAGTGCGGTCATTTGCGCCTGCATGTCGGTGGGGTAGCTCGGGTAGGGCGCGGTGCTGATTTCCACACCTTGGGTAATTCCCTCGCAGCGATAGACGGTGCAGACATCGCCCGCTTCGTTAAAATCCACGCGGTGGCCGGATTCCTCGATGGCGGCGGTGATGGCTTTGAGGTGCTCACGGCAGACGCGGCGAAGGGTGACACCTTCGCCTGCGAGAGCGGCGGCAGCCATGAAGGTGCCTGCTTCGATGCGGTCCGGAATGACCGTGTGTTCGACGCCGTTGAGTTTTTTCACGCCTTCGATGACGATGCGGCGGGTGCCAGCTCCCGTGATTTTTGCGCCCATCGAGTTGAGGAAATTCGCGAGATCGAGGACTTCCGGCTCGGCGGCGGCGGACTCGATGACGGTAATGCCTTCCGCCAGGGTGGCCGCCATCATGACATTGTCGGTGCCGAGCACGGTCGGGCCGTGAGTGCCACGCAGGTCGATTTCCGCACCGCGCAATCCATCGGGGGCGGTGAGGGTGATGTTGCCACCTTCGAATTCGATTTTCGCACCGAGCGCTTCGAGTCCGCGTAAATGCAAATCGACGGGGCGATCACCAATAACGCAGCCGCCCGGAAGCGAGACGACGCAACGGCCCTTGCGTGCTAACAGCGGACCCATCACGCAGATCGAAGCCCGCATCCGGCGGACCAATTCATAGGGAGCCTCGTCCATGATGTCGGCGCAAGTGATGCGAACGGTGCCGGACGAGCGTTCTACATCGGCTCCGAGGGCGCTGAGGATCTGGATCATGTAGTTCGTGTCCGAGACATCAGGGACGCGGCGGATGATGCAATCGTCTTTGGTGAGAAGTGCGGCGGCGAGGATCGGGAGCGAGGCGTTTTTCGAGCCGGAAATATTGATGCTGCCGCGCAGGGTGGAGCCGCCGTGAACTACGAGTTTATCCATAAGTTGATGGTTGAAAGTTGATGGTTGAGAGTAAGAGGAAGAATTCGGAGGTCGAAGTTGGGGGAGATTCTTCGTCTTCCCATCAACTATCAAACATCCACTATCCACCACTCTGCGGTCGCCGGGCGAAAGGAAAACGGGGGATGCCCGAAAGGTCGGTTTTCACTTCGATGGCGGTGAAGGAGGAGGCTTGTAGAATTTCGCGGACCTGTGAAGCCTGATCGTGGCCGATTTCCAAAACGAGCCAGCCGCCGGGTTTGAGATGGTGGAATGCCTCGGGGATGAAGCGGCGGATGAGGTCGAGTCCGTCCGGGCCGGAGAAGAGAGCGAGCGGCGGATCGTGCATCACCTCGCGGGTGAGGGTCGTGCGCTCGGTTTCTGGGACGTAGGGAAGATTGGCGACGATGCCGTCGAACCCGCTGCCTATCGCATTGAAGAGGTCGCTTTCGACGAAGCTCGTGTTGATTGTATCCAATGCTTCGGCATTTTCTTGGGCGAGCGCAAGAGCGTCCCTTGATACATCCGTCAAGATTACATCCCAGTCGGGACGGGCGGCAGCGAGGGTAAGTCCGAGGACACCCGAACCGCAGCCCATGTCGAGGACTTGCTGGTTTTTTGGGAGTTCCCACGAGAGAATCCACTCGGCGAGTTCCTCGGTCTCGGGGCGCGGTATGAGGGCGCGGGCGTCGGTTTTAAACTCGTGCTTGTGGAAAAAAACCCTGCCGAGAAGATGCTGGACAGGCACGCCTTCGCCGCGTTTTTTGAGATTTTCGCGCAGGGGAACGAGGTCGGATTCCTCCATCAGGCGGTCGAATTGCAGATAAAGATCCATCCGAGTGCAGCCAAGTTGGCGGGCGACGAGCATCTGCATGTTGCGGCGCGCGTCCTCGATCCCGCGCTTTTCAAGATAGCGGGTGCCGCCGTCGATGGTTTCCAGAAGCGTGCTCATTTCAGACGTCGGGGCGCAGGGTGGGCCTGCGGGGAGGCCGCGCCAAGACCTATGATGGGGATTTTACGGCGTGTGGCGGGTAGGGTCCCTATACTAAGGAGAATCGACCCACAACGACGCCTGATTCGGAAGAATTTTAACCGCAGATGCACAGGATTGACGCAGATGAAGATGAAAACAGATGGAAATGAATCCGATTTCGACGAGTTGAGCAGCACAAATGGTAGCGGATTGAGCAATCATCATCTTCATCTGCGTTCATCTTGTTGATCTGTGGTTGGCTTTCTCCCTAGTGTCGGCACCCTGGCGTGGCAGGAGAAGGAATTCGCTGGCCAGTGGGGACGGGAAATGATTTGAAGCGCCTGCGAGCGATCTGCTTCGCGACGATGACTGACTCACCCGGAGGCCACGCTGGCCACACCCCTCACCTCGCGGTGACCACGATCGCAGCCTTGGGCATTGTTTTCGGTGACATCGGAACAAGCCCGCTTTATGCATTTCGCGAATGCTTCTCGGGAGTCCACGAAGCGGAAGGCGCGGTGATCAGTCCCCACAATCTGGTGGGCGCGGCATCCTTGATTGTATGGTCGCTCCTGCTGGTGGTTTCGGTGAAATATTTATTCATCATCCTGAAATTGGACAACAAGGGCGAGGGCGGAATTTTGGCGCTATCCACCTTGATCCGAAGCACTTTGAGGAGTCTGGGAGGTAAAGATCCACGGAAAATCTTGTTGTTTGGGTTGGCGGGTGCCGCCTTGATTTATGCCGATGGGATGTTAACTCCGGCGATCTCGGTATTGAGTGCCGTGGAAGGACTCTCGGTGGCCGCGCCGGTGATTTCCCACTGGGCAGTACCGCTTGCGGTGGTGATTTTGGCGGGGCTGTTCTCGATCCAGAAGTTCGGTACCGGGAAAGTGGGTAAACTTTTCGGCCCGGTGGTTTTATTATGGTTTGCGACAATTGCCTTGTTAGGAATCCGGGCGATCTGGAATCATCCGCAGGTGTTGTGGGCGGTGAATCCGTGGGAAGGACTCTCCTTTCTATATCGCGAGTGGAAACATGCGATGCCGTTGTTAGCTGCCGTGTTCCTCGCGGTGACCGGTGGCGAGGCCCTGTATGCAGATCTCGGCCATTTCGGAACGAGACCGATTCGTGTGGGTTGGTTCTCGGTGGTGTTGCCCGCGCTGGTATTGAATTACCTTGGCCAAGCCGCGCTTCTCACGGCGGACCCTACTGCGATCGATAGTCCATTTTTCCGACTCGCTCCAGAGATGTTACAATTGCCCCTAACGATTTTAGCGACCGGAGCCGCGATCATCGCCAGCCAAGCATTGATATCCGGGGCGTTTTCTCTAACGACTCAGGCCGTGCAACTCGGGTGCATGTCGCGGGTGAGGATTCTTTATACCTCCGAGCACTCGATGGGTCAGGTCTATGTGCCAGTCGTAAACCATATCTTGGCCGCCGCGTGTATCTTGCTGGTGATTACTTTCAAGACTTCCACGGCATTGGCTGGCGCGTATGGCATCGCGATTTCAGTGACCATGACGATCACCTCCGTGCTGTTCTTCACCGCCGCCCGCGCGGTGTGGGGCTGGTCCAAGATCAAAGCAGGCACGGTTACCGCGATGTTCATGCTGCTCGACGGAGCCTTCCTGGCAGCGAACGTATTGAAAATCTATCCATGGGGTTGGCTGCCCTTGGTGGTCGCAGGTGGAGTGATGGCAGTCATGCTAATTTGGATTTGGGGCCGCAGGTGCCTCTATGCCCGGATCATGCAGGAATCACTGCCCATCGATGTGTTACTTAAAGATTTGAATAAAGGTAAAATTCACCGGGTTTCTGGAACCGCGATTTATATGAGTGGAAAAGGCCTCCAAGTACCCACCGCGCTGTTACATAATTTAAAACACAATCAAGTCCTGCACGAACGCGTGATTCTCCTCCACGTCATGACCATTGACCAGCCCAGGGCGAATCCCGGCGACATGATGGACTACGAAGATCTGGGTGACGGTGTGCATCGCGCGACCCTGCGTTTCGGTTTTGCGGAAACTCCAGACGTGCCTACGGCATTGAAACTTCGGATGCCGGAGAACGCCCGCTTCCAGCCTGGAAAAGCCACCTATTTTCTCGGCAGGGAAACTTATGGAGTCGGGACCAAGGCGACCAAGATCGACCGCTTACGTTTGTCGCTCTTCGCCGTGATGGCCCGTAATGCCTCCCCCGCGACTGCCTATTTCCAACTCCCACCAGGCCGCGTGGTGGAGCTGGGCGCGCAAATCACTTTGTAAAAGCAGGCAGGAATCCCCGCATCACGATTCCGTGGCTATGCTGTCCCCGCTCTCGATCACCGGCCTTGGCGCGTTATCGGGCTTGGGCGAGAATGTGGCATCGCACCATCAGGCGATCACGGCCCGGCAGGTGCCATTCCAGAGATTGGGAAAACTTTTGGGCAAGGCCAGTCCGCACGCAATGAGGCCGGGGGCGTGGATTGAGCCGCGATCACTGTTAGTCAATCGCAAGTGGAGCCCGGCGACGATGGCGGCCCTGCATGTCGCTCGCGAGGCGATTTCCCAAGCGGGCTGGAGCGATGGGGAGTTGAAGGACGCGGCCTTGGTCGTCGGCACCAGCCGGGGAAATGCGGCGGGTTGGTTAGGCCCGTGGCCGGGGCGGCGACCGTTCCGCGTGATGGCTGCAAGCAATACCATCCATAGCGAGCCGGCGTCCGCGATCAGCATCGAGTTCGGCATCACCGGGCCCAACCATGTCCTCGCCAGCGGTTGTGCCGCCGGACTGGATGCGGTGGGGATCGCGATGATGCTCGTGCAATCCGGGGCGGCACCGCGTGCCTTGGCGGTCGCGGTGGATCTTCCCCTCGTCCCGTTGTTATTGGATAACTATGCCGCGTCCGGTTTGTTAGCTGATGAAATGGATTTGAATCCCTATCATCCCACATCGTTGGGGTTTATCCCCGCTGAGGGTGCGGCGGCGATGGCGATTGAATACCGTCACGGAAAATTTCCCAGCTTGTTGCACTACGGTTGCAATGCGGATGCCAGCGATCCAGTGGGTATTCCGGCCGATGGCGGACGCACGCCAGAATTGCTGGAAAAAGCGATTCGCCTCCACGGCTCGCCTTCAGCCGTCAGCCCCCATGCTACCGGAACAGCCGTGCAGGCAGTTGCCGATCCTGCATTATTATATCGAGCCTTCCCGGATCATCGGCCTACCTTACATCTCCTCAAGCCTTTCACCGGCCATACCATTGGAGCCAGTGGATTATTGGAAAGCGTGATTCTCACTCGTTTTTTAACTGAAGGAAAACTCCCGCCGAATTTGAACGACCTCCATGCGCCCAAAGGATTTCATTTACCCAATCAAGCGCTTGATGCCTGTGGTCCGGTTTATAAACTTTCCCACGGAATGGGCGGGCATAATGCGCTGCTTGTTCTTACGCCACCATGAGTCCCTCACGCCGCCTTGAAGTTTCCATCAATGATCAATCTTTATCCGTCATTGAAGGAAATGAATGTATCCGCCGATTTATCATTTCCACCGCCACCAAAGGCATGGGTTTCACGATGAATAGTTACCGAACCCCGACCGGGGGATTTCGGATAGCGGAAAAAATCGGTGCCGGAGAAGCAAGCGGGACCATTTTCAAACAACGCGTCCCTGCGGGTAGGTGGCGTCCGGGTGACTGCGTGACGGAAGATTTGGTGCTCAGTCGCATTCTTCGCCTTGAAGGTCAGGATGCGGAAAATGCCAATACGTTTGACCGCTATATTTACATCCATGGGACCAATCACGAAGATCAACTCGGACAACCCGCCAGCCACGGCTGCATCCGTCTGGGTCATGCCGAGATGATCGAGTTGTTCGACATGGTGGATGAAGAAACCCTCTTGGAAATTCACCCTGCTACCCAGCGGCGCGGGAAACTCTTTTTCATCGACTGTGATTCCACGCTTTCGACGGTTGAAGGAATCGACGAACTGGCCCGGGCCAAGGGGGATGACGTTTTCGCAAAAGTCGTCAACCTCACTAACGCTGCGATGAACGGCGAGATTCCCATTCATGAAGTGTTTCCCAGAAGGATGGAAATGATCCGCCCGAACCGTAAATTATGTGATACCATCGCCACGCTCTACATGGAAACGGTAGTGCCCGGGGCTGCTGAAATGATCCGTGAAA
>JANYFB010000176.1 GCA_025362955.1 Akkermansiaceae bacterium | reverse complement strand
GTGAAATTGCTAGCACCCTTCGACATGCAAATCACGGCGATGCGCCGTAACCCGCGCGGTGACGAGGGATTTCCCACCGTGACCCCCACTGACCTTCCAGCCGTTCTGACCACCGCCGATCACGTCATCAACATCCTGCCGGACAACGCTGCTTCGCTGAAATTTATGAATGCGGAACGGTTCGCGAGGATGAAACCAGGGGCGGTCTTTTATAACATCGGACGGGGCAGCACGGTGGATCAGGATGCATTGTTAGGAGCGCTGCGTTCCAGCCATCTTGCCGCCGCATGGCTGGATGTCACCGAGCCGGAGCCGCTGCCGGAAGATCATCCGCTACGCCATGAGCCTAACTGTTTCATCACTCCGCACATCGCTGGCGGTCATGCCCACGAATCGGAAACCCTGGTGCGACACTTCATCGGGAATTTCAAACGCTACCTAGAGGGCACTCCTCTGCTTGACCGGGTGATCTGAGGCCTTCTTAGCGGATCGCCACATAAACTCCTTGGAACTCCACGCAGGTTTTCCCGAGATCTTCGATGGTGACATTCAGAGCGATCCGCGCCCTGCCCGTTAGTTCAAAATACATTAACCGGGGTAATCGCCGGAAATATAGCCCTGCAACTGCTCGATCGTGTGGCGTTGGGATTGCATTACCCAAGTCACAAGATCCCCCATGGAAATGAGTCCCACGAGGCGACCATCATCGACGACGGGCAAGTGGCGGATGCGGTTGCCGGTCATCAACTGCATGCACTTTTCAATGCCGTCCTTACTGCGAACGGAGATTGCCGGACGGGAAATGATATCGCCGACCTTGGTATCGCGCGACGTGCGCCCTTGAAGGACGACCTTGCGGCTATAGTCGCGCTCTGAAAGCACGCCGACGATCTGGTCATCTTCCATGACGACGAGTGCACCGATGTTCTTTTCCCCCATTTGGCGGATCGCGTCATAGACGGAATCCTCCGGTGAAGTGGTGCAAATGTTGCCGCTTTTATTGTGCAGGATGTCGTAAACAGTTCCGTGAATTTCCATAGGTTTAGTCCTTTTGAAGTTCTAGGAACTTGAGCAAGGCGGATGGACGCGTCAAGGACACAGGATGAAAAATTTCACGAAATCCTTATTCCTTGATTGATGGGGCCGATCAACGCTTGATCAGTGGCGTGAAACCCTACCTCGATTTGATGCGCGACGTGATGGAACACGGCGAGAAACGCTCCGACCGCACGGGCACCGGGACGATTTCCGTTTTCGGACGGCAGGCGCGCTATGATCTGCGCGAAGGCTTTCCCTGTGTGACGACGAAGAAGCTCCATTTGCGCTCGATCATCCACGAGCTGTTATGGTTTCTGCGTGGGGAAACGAACACCCGCTACCTCAAGGAAAATGGCGTGACCATTTGGGACGAATGGGAAGATGCCGAGGGCGAACTGGGGCCGGTATATGGCAAACAATGGCGGTCCTGGCCCTCACCCGACGGGCGCACGATCGACCAGATTCGGTTGCTAATCGATGGCTTGTTAGGAAATCCACACTCACGCCGCCATGTAGTCTCCGCATGGAACGTCGGCCAAATCCATCAGATGGCCCTGCCGCCCTGCCATTTGCTATTTCAATTCTATGTCCATGAAGCACCGGCGGGAGAACGGCCCGGACTCTCGTGCCAGCTCTACCAACGCAGTGCGGATTTGTTTCTGGGAGTCCCATTCAACATCGCATCTTACGCACTTCTAACGGAGATGATCGCTCACGTCTGCGGCTATGAAGCGCGGGATTTCGTTCATACGTTCGGAGATGTTCATTTGTATTCAAATCACTTGGAGCAAACGGAACTCCAGCTTGCCCGCGAACCACGAACCTTGCCGACACTCTGGCTGAATCCCGACGTCAAGGACATCGACGCCTTCACCATCGACGACATCCGCTTGGAAAATTACGATCCACACCCGCACATCAAGGCACCGGTGGCCGTTTAAAAATCATGAGAGTCCGCCTCACAGCAGTCGTGGCAATGACCCCGGAGCGGGTGATTGGCCGGGCAGGAAAACTCCCGTGGCATTTACCGGAAGATCTCGCGTTTTTCAAACGGACCACCTCAGGCCATCCGATTGTCATGGGTCGGAAAACCTACGATTCCATCGGCCGCCCCCTGCCGAAGCGGCGGAACATTGTGCTGACACGCGATGAATCATGGTCGGCGAAGGACGTGGAGGTGATCCACGAACCCGAGCAAATCTATCAGTTTCCGGGGATCGATGGGCAGGTGTTCATCATCGGTGGTTCGGAAATTTACGCAGCATTTTTGCCGATGCTGGATGATTTGTTAGTCAGTCATGTTTTCGAGAAGCACGAGGGCGACACGCTGCTGCCGGAGTTTGAAAACGTGTTTGCGCGAAATGATCTGCTAGAATCGTACGCGGGATTCGAGGTGCGGCGGCATTTCCGCTAGAGCCGCCCGTTTCCCCCAAGCATTTCCCTCGCCGATTTCACCCGATCCGCCTTGCGCTTCATCCAAATCATTCCCCACACCGCCACGCCGGGAATGATCAAGCCAATGGGTAGGAAAATGAAAGACCGCAGTCCGACTCCATTTGTCGCCATACTCAACATCCCGCCGCCGATTACGGCGAACGCGATTCCCACCACCAGACTAATCGCAACGAACACCACCATGAACGCTGCAACGCAGCCGCTGTTTTCCGCCGGAGAAAGCCAGCCCGTCGTTAGATTCCGGCAAGCCAAGGCCGAAAACACCCCGTTCCCCGCACTCCCCGCCACCCGCACTCGGTCGCCCTCGAAAATCACTGGGGGCGTGAGCAACCGCAGTTCCACCCGCGTCTCCCCCAGCGCAAAGAGTGCGATGTGCGTCGTCGTCGCATTCGTCTCCCCGCCCCCGGAAACTTGGGTCGTCAAGCGCAGGGATGAGACGACGCCTTCCAGAGTGACGAGCGGGTCGTTGCTGATTTGGGGGATGATCATTTCCTCCAATGAAAGCCAATTCTGAAGCGAACAGTCCAGCGGAATTCCTTCACTTGTGGTAGAAATCGCAGGATCTATCGAATTTTATCAAATCGTAAATCCACCTTGGCGTGGTAGCTGCCGGAGGGCCTGTTCAAGCCGCCTTCGGGGCCTGTTTCCTCCGCTTTAGAAAACTTCGAGCCGACGGCTGAGATGGCGTTGAGGAAGGAGATATTTCCCGGTGGATAGGCGGGTATCGCCTTGCCACCGTCTTGGACGACCGATGGTGTTAGAAACCGCAAGAACATCGCTTCATCGTGAAATACCAAACTGATTGTGCCTTCGTCGGTCAGGATTTTCGCCCAATGCAGGTTCGCGAAATAGCCTCTGAATTCCGGGTAGTTCCATGATCGTCCGGTGACAGTATCATTGGCCTTGTTTTGCCAGACATTGAGAATTCCACCTTGCAGGCGGTTCTTGTAAACCCGGTAGGGACCGTTTCCGAGCCAACGGAGATCGCGCACTTTTTCCTCGGGATAAGTGAACGTAACGCCAAGAAACGGCTGATCCCCCGTGACGGCATATTCATATTCTAACGTAAGCCAGCCTCCGGGATGCATCGTCCAGCGGACTACTTTCAGAACTCCGGTGTAACTGCATTCCACGACTTGATCCGAGCCTTGTTGTCTAACACTCAATTGATCTAACTTCGATTCCCCGCCCAGGGAGATAGGACCGTCTTTAAAGGAAAAGGGGCTGCCTTTGCTTTTCACTTCCATCAAGCCGCCCGTTTGTTTGCGGATACGGACCGTCGAATCCCCACTCGTGAGAGTGACGGATTCAGCATCTTGGGTAGCGGTTGTTTGCCCTTTGTCCGGTGCGATGATTGCAGCCGCGATTTTTTCCGTGGTTTTAATCGGCCAGACCCAACGCCAGAGTTCGCGACCGTTAGGGTCCGATACCTGGACTGACAGGGCATCCGCTGCGGCCCAATCCGCAGGAAGGTCGAGCTTGATTTTCCCACTCGTTCCTGGCGCTACGTTTGGGGCTGTCGTTGTGCCTTTTGAAGCCACCGAGAACCCGGCAGCGCTGGCACCTAGCATGGGGAATTTCCGGAGTTCCCAACTGAATTTACAATCCTTGAGATCCGTGAAATGATAGCGATTTTCCACGCCGAGCGTGCCATCGAATTTTCCAGATAAGTCCGGCGATTCCACTACCACGGGCGACCAAATTTCCTTCACCGTGAAAAAGCTCCCCTCTTTCTCGCGGTGAGGGCCCATCAGCCCATCGGGCGCAAGGTTCCCTTTGGTATCGATGCGGCCGTTTTCATCCGTCCGCTTCACCCCTTCATCCACCAGCGCCCAGATGAATCCTCCGGCGCAGGTGGGGGAGTTCCTCATGAAATTCCAGTAATCGTGAAGAGACGCGCCACCGCCTCCGTCGTCCAACCCGTGGAGAAATTCCGTAGGCATCCAGACCATGCCAGCAGCGCCGAGCTCTTGGAGTTTTGTCCACGAGGGATAGTGCTTCGTGTCGATGTCGCCAGACTTCGCCCACGGGTGCATGATGTGGCGTTGTTGGGGATCGTAGATCGCGAATTCCCCGTCGAGTTCGGTATTCCAGCCGCCCTCGTTGCCATTATCCCACAGCAGGATGGCCGGATGATTCACGTCTCTGGTCACCATCTCCTTCACTAATTTCCGGCCGATTTCCGTGCCATAGTGCTGATGCCAACCCGCCAACTCATCGAGCACGTAAAGTCCCATTTCGTCGCACCGATTCAGGAAATGTTCGTCCGGCGGATAATGGGACATGCGCACCGCATTCATGTTCATGTCTTTCATCAACGCGATGTCCTGATCGCTGATGGCCGGGCTGAGAGTGCGTCCGGAATCGGGCCAGAACGAATGCCGATCCGCCCCTTTAAGCACGATTTTGCGACCATTTAGATAGATTCCGTCGTCCTTCCTCACCTCAAATGTCCTGAAACCAAAACGCTGCCGCACCTCATGGCGCATGGTTCCACCCTGCTTGAGTCGCACCCGGACTTCATAGAGGTTCGGCGTCTCTGCGGTCCAAGTCCGGGGCTTTTCTAACTGAGTTTGCAACTGCGCGGTTGTCTGCCCGCCACCTGTTAGTTTGACCGCGAACGGCGCGCCCTGTTGCGTTCCGTCCAGCGAGAAAATCTGTGCCTCCAGCGAGTTTGCGCTCGTCACGCCTGATGGGAAAACATTGATCGTGAATTTCCCATCGGCCTTTGCATCAATCGCCACTCGTTCAATGAATTCCTGCGGATACGCTTCGAGGTAAACCGGCCGCATGATGCCACCGAAGTTCCAATAATCTCCCTGACGCTCCGCTTGATTCACAGTGGGCTCATTCGAATCATCTGTCACATTCACCTCAATCAAGTTAGGCTTTCCGAATCGCAGCAGTTGTGTGATCTCATACCGGAACCGATAGAATCCGCCTTGGTGTTTTTCTCCTGCCGATTGGCCGTTAATTTGCACTCCGGTGTCCGTCATCGAGCCGTCAAATACGACAAACACCCGATTTTTCGCCCATGAGGAAGGCACATTGAAAGACCGCTTATAGCGCCCCTCAACGACGGGTTTCGGCTGCGGCGCACGACCGTAATTGTATACTCCGAAGCCCTGAAGCTCCCAGTTAGAAGGCACCGGAATTTTCGTCCACACCCCACTGCCTCGACCTGCGGTGCAGAAGAAATCCCAAGGCACTGCGTCATCCTTCCCCGAGCCGGAAAGCATCTGCCGCTGTGTTTGCGGTGCGGAATCCTGAAGCTCAGCTCCGCAACCGACCGTGGGAATGAAAATCAGCAAACATCTCAACGCAGAAAAGGTCAGACGAGAAAAAGTGAGAAACGAATTCATGGGATTTTGGGCAGCATACACAGCCGAGAATACTCCGTGCAACACCCGTATCCGAGACCCCCCATCTCACGCCCCCTTACTCCTCACGCGCATTTCGGACAGACGCCGAAGAATTCCAACTCGTGATAGAGATTCTGGAAGCCGGTTTTTTCACGAATTTCGTCCTCTAGCTGATGGACCGGACAAGGCGCTTCGATGGGCTCGATGCTGCCGCAGCTCGTGCAAATCAGGTAGTCGCTGTGTTTTCCCGGCACTAGCAGGGTGAAATAGGCGGCGCGCTCGTGCAGACCTAACCGCCGCACTAGGCCGTGTTCGGCAAGACGATGCAGGAGGCGAAAAACCGTCGCCTTGTCACATTGGTCCGCAAGCCGATGAGAGGCGGCGAGTTCGGAGAGGGTCATGGGTCGCTGGCTTTCCAGCAGAGTGCTCACCAATTCCTCGAGCGCCTTGGTGCGGCGGAGGCCTGCTGCACGACAGCGGTCAATGGTTTGCTTGACGATGAGATTCATGAGTCGCCGAGCGTAGGTCGGAGCTTGTCCCAAGACAAGCCCTCGTCCGGGGGCTGATCTTTATACACAAATCCAGTTTTACCCTTGGCGCATTCGTGCCAACGACCGCAAGTTCTGTATAAACCTAGAAAGAGAAATTGAACCGCAGATGGACGCAGATTCATGCAGATAAACAAAGAGTTATCAATACTTGGCACCTCACCCACTGGGTGCGGGTTGACCTCTTTACAAGCTTACAATCAGTGTCCATCTGTGTTCATCTGTGGTTCACTTTCCTCTTCAGGATAAGTCTCCCGCGTCCGGGAAGCCTTACCCTGTCTCCCGCCCGCCCGGTCCACCGCATGCCGTACCCGCTCCCGCAAGCTGCGCACTTCCCCACCCGTCCCCATCCCGTGTTTCAGCCAGCGCACATACCAGCGCATGGCAGCTCCCCATTGATCAAGCTGCCACTTCTCGCGCGGCTTCGCCCGGATCTGCTCCCTCCAAAACCGCTCGCAGGCCTCCCGCCCAGGCGTTAATCCCTTCCTGGCTGTAAATTTTTCGAGCCAGCCCATCAGCATCGCAAATCCTTCGCGATCCCGGAGGTGCACGTCTGAGGAAGCTTCCAGAACCTTCGGCCACGGATACAACCCAGCGGAATTCTTTGTGATCATGAGTTCCTTTGAACACAGTGTCCGTTTGATGTCCAGAAATCTTTGGAGGCTTCGTTTTCCGGTAATTCTTCGCGAACAAAACCTCTTGGTGATCCAGAATAACACTACCCGGTTTTCAAACCTCTCCTACCAATCAAGCGGTCTTTATAAAATCAACCTATCCAGTCACCGCAATTTATCCCCCAGAATGATTTGACTCTAAGACGTTTAACGGCTTCCGTCTTCTCCAGTTCCATCGGCTTCCATATCGGGATTCTTGATATGCCGGTGGGCGAATAAATACTGTTCTGCAAAGAAATTGAAGACACACGAACCAGCGTGAATTCCCCATTCCCACAATATCGGCGCACAGATCGGCGCACGGCTTCAACCGAGTCCGTGAACCCAGCGATGAATTTTCCCCGAGCCTTTGGCATCGAGCGGTCGGTGGTGAAGTGGACTCGCCCACTATTTTCGCAGTAGTAATTAACAGTCATAATGAGATGAGCTATACAATTGAACCAAGAGAGAAGATTGAAGTGTATTTGACCCGAGACGGACAGGTCTGCATCAAGCAGATTTCCATGATGGCCGATGAGGCGCATGTGTTCGTCCACCATGAGGACATTCCGAAGCTCATCGAGCATTTGGAGGCTGTCCGACAGGAGGCGCTGGATTTCGTCCCGGAGACAGAAGATGAAGACGCGCCCACCCAATAAATGAAGAGTGCAGAACAAGTCGTCGCGCACCAACGGGCCATAAGCTCCGCAATCACTTTTCAACCTCCTTCTCAGTCGCGCCCGTGGGCGGACATTTAACGTTAGCCGGAAAATGAAGATCATGAATTCGAGCCGTTTTCCGAGCCGTCAGCTATGGACAATCCTGAAGTCGGCGTCTTGCGTGATTCGTGTTGGCGAGTTCGGAGTCGTGCGTCGTTCGGGCGGTTTTCGTTCCCC
>JANYFB010000092.1 GCA_025362955.1 Akkermansiaceae bacterium | reverse complement strand
CATTGACGAGGTGGATTCATTTCTGCGGGATCGCACGAAGACGCGTCATTCCTGGGAAGTCACCCAGATCAACGAAATGCTCACCCAGATCGAATCTTTTCCAGGCATCCTGATTGCCTCCACCAATCTGATCGATCAGCTTGATCCGGCGAGCATGCGCCGATTCGACATCAAACTGCACTTCGGCTATCTCCTCCCGGACCAAGCTCGCCGCCTGTTTGTCTCGTATTGCCTGAACCTGGCACTTCCTCAGCCGACCACAGCGGATCTGGAGCTGGCTGCCACCATGGATGTTTCCGCTCCCGGGGATTTTGCGGCCGTTGCGCGTCAGTACCGGTTCCAACCGTTCCGCGACGCCCGCAGCCTGTTGAAGGCGGTGATCGCGGAATCCGAACTCAAAGCCAACCGCTCCCGGCGGATCGGATTCCAATAACCCTAAAGAGGAAAATAGAACCGCAGATAAACGCGGATTAACTCAGATAATCAGAGAGTTATGAATACTTGGCATTTCACCCCCTGGGTGAGAGTTAAATTCTTCATAAGTTTTTTAAAATCAATGTCCATCTGCGTTTATCTGCGGTTCATTTCTCTTTCTCGGATAACTCCAACTCCTATCATCAACATTCATCATGCACAACCTCTCCAAATCGAAAATCATCGCCTACCGCCAGTGCCCGAAACGCTTATGGTTAGAAATCCACAAACCCGAACTCCGCGATGACTCCGCCTCCGAAACGGTCTTCCAGATCGGCAACTCTCATTTGTCTATCACGGCGATGGGAATTAACGTGGCTTCCGAAGGGGCATTCTCCGGTTGATCGACTTTTGCCCCTGAATGACTGACTTCAGAAGGAGTAAGCATCGTGGTTGATTGGATTTTGGGCTTCCCGCTTCCGCGCATGGGAGTAAGACTCATTGGATAGATGCCTACACTGGACTGGATCGGGAAAAACGCGGTGATTCGCCACCACAAGGAGGTGCCTTTCCGCTTGCTGGAGCCGGATGCGAAGCATTCCCACGGCGGCGCGGAAACGGGAAACCTCATCGTGCAGGGGGACAATCTCCACGCCCTCAAGGCGCTACTGCCCAAATACGCGGGCAAGGTGAAGTGCATCTACATCGATCCGCCCTACAACACCGGCAACGAGGGCTGGGTTTACAACGACAAGGTGAACTCCCCGGAAATCAACCGCTGGCTCGGCTCCGTCGTCGGCAAAGAGGCAGAGGATCTCTCCCGCCACGATAAATGGCTGTGTATGATGTACCCGCGGATGGTGTTGCTAAAACAGTTTCTCGCGGAAGATGGGGCGATCTTTGTTTCGATTGATGATAATGAGGTCGCGAGTCTGATCCTTTTGATGGATGAGATTTTTGGTAGAAACTGTTTCGTCGTCGACGTGATCTGGCGTTCCGCAGATTCATCAAATAATGACTCGAAGCAGTTCTCGTTGGATCACAACCATACTGTTATTTATTCCCGTAGTCCCGAATGGGAGTCAGGCAAGCTAAGTAGGACGGACGATCACAATGCCCACTACAAAAATCCGGATAACGATCCGAGGGGGCCATGGTTTCAAGGCAATGTCTCGTCACCGAATCCCCGCGAAAACTTGCGCTATGAGCTCGTCTCTCCTTCGGGCGCTAAGATTAAACCACCGGCGAACGGGTGGCGCTGGAGCAGACAGAGGATGGAAGAAATGATAGAAACCGGGGAAGTCCTCTTCAAGGAAGGCGGAACCGGAATCATGAAAAAGACTTATTTGTCGAACCAAACAGGGTTAGCTCCGTCCTCGCTTTGGTCATCGATTGAGGAGACGGGACACAATCGCAATGCCAAATATGAATTGAAGAAGCTCTTTCCGGATGTGCCGACAGCAGAGCTTTTCTCCACCCCAAAGCCTTCTATTTTCATCCAGCGCATTCTCCAAATCGCCACCGACAAGGACTCCATCATCCTCGATTCTTTCGCTGGCTCCGGCACCACAGGCCACGCTGTCTTGAAACAGAACGCGGAGGACGGAGGAAATCGAAAGTTCATTCTGGTGGAGATGGAGGAGAAGATCGCGCAGGACATCACGGCAGAGCGAGTGCGGCGGGTGGCGGGCGGCTACACGAATGCGAAGGGTGAACCGGTGGAGGGCTTGGGCAGCGGTTTTCAATTTTGCCGACTGAGCGAGGAGCCGTTGTTCAACGAGTTCGGCGATATCCGGGATGATGTGACTTTCGCACAGCTTGCAGATTTCGTGTGGTTCGCCGAGACGGGGGCGGGCTATACGGGTAAGGCGGATTCGCCCAAGCTCGGCACGCACGGCGGAGTGGCCGTCTATCTGCTTTTCAACGGCATCCTCGGCGATAGACGCCCGGCGGGCGGAAACATCCTGACGCAGGCGGTGCTGGATGGCTTGCCGGAACATGACGGACTGAAAGTGATCTACGCCGCCGCCACCCGCCTCGGCCCCGCCGCGCTGCAACGGGCGGGCATCGTTTTCAAACAAACTCCATACGCGATCAAGGTGTAGAGCCCCAAACGACCATGAGTTTTTCCCAATACAACAGTTCCCTAACTGCGGGGGGGATCCGCGTGAAGCCCGAGAACGCTTATCTGGAACGCAAGGGCCGGGACGTGAAGGCCACGAAGATCGCCAACGGGCTGATCGGAATGCTCAATGCCGGGGGCGGGACTCTCGTGTATGGAATCGCCGACGACGGGACTATTGAGGATCTGGCCCGCGGCGAGCTGCTTGAAGAGGGAGTCGCGGAACACCTGCGGTCCTACCGCACCCTGATCCATGACTTCATCGCCCCGCCGGCAATCATCGAGTTGGAAGAGGTCTTCATGCCCGGCGGTGAGCTGGTATTTCTTTACCATGTGGAGCCGAACCACGAGCGGCTGTTCCAACGCAAAGACAACGAGGAGATTTATCTGCGCGTGGCAGATTCCAACCGCGGCCCGCTCCCGAGGGACGAGGTGAAGAAACTGGAATACAACAAGTCGATCCGCTCGTACGAAGACGAGCCGCGCCCGGACTTCGATCCTGCGGACCTGGACACGGCCACTTGCGCGGCCTATCGCGAGGCGCTGAGATACGACGGATCTTTTGCGGATCTGGCGTTGAAACGGCATCTGGCTACGCCGCGGGACGGGCAGGTGATCTACAAGAACGCGGCGATCCTGCTGTTCGCAAAGGAGCCGGAAAAGTACATCCCCAACGCCTCAGTCCGCTACGTCCGCTACGAGGGGACGGAGCGGAAATCCGGCGGAAGTTACAACGTGGTGAAAGAGCAACGGTTCGAGGCGAATATTCCCTCCATGATCGCCCGGGCGAAGGTGTTTATCGATGCTTCGATGCGCGACTATTATTACCTTGAGATGGAGGTCGGGAAATTCCTGCGCGTTTCGGAATTCCCCCAAGAGGCGTGGCTTGAGGGCTTGGTCAACGCTCTCTGCCACCGATCCTACAATCTTCAGGGCAATCCGGTCCTGATCCGCCATTTCGACGACCGACTGGAGATTTCAAACAGCGGCCCTTTGCCCGCCTATGTGACAGTGGAGAACATCCAGTGCCAGCGGTACGCGCGAAATCCCCGCATCGCCCGGGTGCTGACGGATCTTGGCTATGTCCGCGAGTTGAACGAGGGTGTGCCCCGGATCTACAGCGCGATGGAGGAGTTCCGGCTCGCGGAGCCGCTGTATGTGGATCACGATAACCTAGTGACCCTCACGCTGCGGAGCAATGTGGCGGAACACAAGGAAACCATTCTCGGAGAAACCCTAGTCCGGATCGAGACCCGGTGGGAGATGCTCAATAAGAGCCAGAGAGACATGATCCACCTGCTGTATTCCGAACAGGGGGCGACCATCCTAGAGTTTAGTGCTGCGCTTGGCCTCAGCGAGCAGGCGATCCGCTACAACCTGAAAACACTTGAAGGGCTGGGGATTGTTCAGCGTTTCAGCGAGAAAATCCGGGATAAGAACGCGGTTTACCGCTTTAAGGAGAAATAAGACAAAAACCGATAAAATAAGATCAAACGAACCGGAACAACGGAATCAGCAGGAATCAAAGGATTACGGGCGGAATGCAGATGCTAGCAAGTCGCTAAGAACAAAGCCGGCCAGTTTAAGACAAAAGAAACGACCGGGAGCAGAAGCCACGACCGCCCCACCCACAGAACCACCACCATGCCCTCCTTTACCCCGAAAGACTACCAGAGAAGCTGCCTTGAGAGCGTGGAGAAGTATTTCACGAAGTGCCAGGAGCTGGGTGACGCGGATTGGGCGTTTCAAAAAACCACGGAGGAACTGTGGGGAGAGAAGAGCCAGTTCACGCCGCTCAAGGGTGAGTTCCCTCCCGAGATGCCGTATTTCTGTCTGCGTGTTCCAACAGGCGGTGGCAAGACCTGGCTGGCAGCAAAGAGCGTGGCGTTGGTGAACAACACCCTCCTTCAGACGGAACACAGCGTGATCCTCTGGCTGGTGCCGTCCAAGCCGATCCGCACGCAGACGATCAACGCTCTGAAAGACCGCGACCATCCCTATCACGCCGCACTGCGGGAAGCCGGGCCAGTGCATGTGCTGGATCTCGCGGAAGCGAAGTGCCTCAACCGCTCGACTCTGGAAACAGGAACCGTGGTGATCGTGGCGACCTCGCAATCCTTCAACGTGGGCGACGAGGAAATCCGCAAGGTGTATGAGGACAACGGGGCTCTGATGGATTTATTTAGAAACCTAACGGAGGAGCAGGCGGAGGGGCTGGAGAAAATCATAGAGAAGGGCCGCGTGGCCTACTCGCTGGTGAACGCACTGCGGCTGCGGCGGCCCTTCATCATTGTGGACGAGGCGCACAACGGGCGCACCGATCTTTCCTTTGGCACGCTGGCGAAATTCCGGCCATCCGGCATCATGGAGCTAACCGCCACGCCGGACACGGAAAAGGTGCCGAGCAATGTGCTGCACTCGGTTTCCGCCGTGGAGCTGAAGCGCGAGGAGATGATCAAGCTGCCGATCCTGCTAGAAACGGAGCCAGACGAGCAGAAGTGCCTCGCGGAGGCGATCTCCAAACGGGACGAATTGGCGGAGATGGCGCGTGTGGAGCGGATGGCGGGAGCCCCCTACATCCGTCCGTTAGTGCTGATCCAATCCGAGAAGCGATCGAAGCTCAAAGACACGCGTGAGGCGGCCTGGGTGAAGGCAGAGCTGATGAAGAACCACAACATCCCGGCGGAGGAAATCATCATCGCGACAGGCGACGAGCGCGGACTGGAACAAGTGGAAAAGGATTTTCCCAAGGGAATTTTCGATGAGAAGTGCCCGGTGAAGTTCATCATCACGCAGCAGGCACTGGCGGAGGGCTGGGACTGCGCCTTCGCCTACATCCTCGTGAGCATGGCGGAGCTGAAAAACGCGAAAAGCGTGGAGCAGTTGTTAGGTCGCATTTTACGGCAACCGCAGGCGAAGTCGCGCGAGACGACGGCATTGAACAAGTCTTATGCGTATGTGGTTTCCCGCGAGTTCGGAGAGACGGCGAACATGCTGCGCGACACGCTGGTCGCATCGGCAGGCTTCGACAAGGCGGATGCAAAAGACTTCGTGGCCGCTGCGAAAAATGAGCAGAGCAGGCTGGATCTCGGCAGGGGCCGCGTGAAATTCACGCCAGTGGACGTGAAGCTACCGGAGAGCTTGGATATTTCCCAAGTCTCCAAGTCGCTCAAGGCAAAGGTAAAATTTTCCAAGGCGAAGGGCGAATTGCAGATCAACCAGCCGCTGACGGTCGATGAGCGCATGAGTTGCAAAGCGTGGCGGTGATGGAAGCCACGAAGGAAACTATCCGGCAAGCGGTAGAGCACAGTCTGAGAACAGCGGTGATTTTCGAGACTCCATCGGAGAAAGGAATCGATTTCCGCATACCCCAGATGGAGGTGATGCTCCACGGGGAACTGCGTCTTTTCGATGAACCGGAGGCGCTGGATTACCCATGGGAGCTGCCGCTCTATCATGCTGCGCCAACCGACGATGCCATCAACGAGCTGAAGTTGGCCCTGAAAATTCGGGATGCGGGAGAGATCGACATCGCCGAGACGGGGCAAATGACGACGAGGTTCCTGCGGGATTTGCAGCGGGATCTCAGTCTGTCTTACGTGCCAGAGCATTGGACGGAGGCGAAGTTGGCCGCATGGTTCTGTAGGCAGATTCACGATCCGTCGATCACCCATGCGAGCAAGCGGGCGTTCGTTTCGTCATGGCTTTCTTCGCTGCTCACCAAGGACGGGATGGATCTCGCGAGGGTGAACCGACAGAAGTTTCTGCTGCGGAACCTCATCGCATGGCAGGTGGACGATCTGCGAAAACGTGCGGTGGCGACGGAATGTCAGAGTTTCCTTTTCGGCGAGGGCAACGAAGATCGGGTAAGGGTCGGGGCAGAGTATGAATTTGAGTTTCATCCAGACGCTTATGCCCCTGATAGACTCTACGATCCGGCGGGCAAGTATGGTTCTTATGAGTTTGAAAAGCACTATTACCCACGGATGGGCGACTTTGATTCAAAAGAAGAGTTCGCCTGTGCGTGCTGGTTGGATCGTCAGGCGAAGGTGAAGTTTTGGGTGAGGAATCTTGTTAGAAAGAATGGGATGTCGTTTTTCCTCCAAAAGGCGGACGGCAGGTTCTATCCAGATTTCATCTGCAAGCTGGAGGACGGAAGAATTCTCGCCGTGGAATACAAAGGCAAAGACCGCTGGGGCGATGCGAGAGATGACCGCGACATCGGCAATCTATGGGAAGAGTTGAGCGGCAGGAAGTGTCTCTTCGTGATGGCATCAGAAAAGGACTGGAAGCCGATCACGGAGAAGATGGGTGGCTAGTTCTAGGCGACCCAGATTTTCACCGTTACAAAATCCCGTTACAAAATCCCAGATAAACTGTGCGGTCGACATAGTCTGCAGCGATGGCAAATCTCTCGGGAAAAGCAAGAGCCGTACCCCACGATGATGTCTTCTTTAATCCATCCGAATCCTGTAGCAGGGGCCACCGGCTGAAAATGCGTCATACTTCAAACACTACTCAATCAGCCTCAAAATGTAGAATTTCACAAATAATCATCCAGGACAGCATTTGTCCGGGATTGCTCGTTAGTTTGGCGGGTATGGCAAACCACCGATTTAGCTCCCGCTTCGACCGACTCATCGCACTCTGGATCCTCCGGGCGTTTTCTCCGGAGCTGGGCCGATCCAACTTTCTCTGCAATTCGGCCTACGCGAATTCCGATGAACACGGATGAACACGGATAATCGAAGAGTTATGGAACATGCTTATCCGGTTGCTTGTCAAAAAATGAATAAGGAAGGCAGAAAAGCAGGAAGGATGTGTCTGCATGACTCTTTTCCTACATTCCTGCCTTCCTTATTCATATCCTTCGAACTGTTTGTCAGGGAACCGGATAAGCATGTTATGAATGTTTCCACTCTCACCCGCTGGGGGAGAGGATAGTTCTTCGCAAATTTATTAGTATCAGTGTCCATCCGTGTTCATCCGTGGTTCGTTTTCCTTTTCAGAATTATCTACTCAACCACGACGCATCCTGTCGCTCCCCGGCCTAATCCTCCTCATCATGCACAACCTCTCCAAATCGAAAATCATCGCCTACCGCCAGTGCCCGAAACGCTTATGGTTAGAAATCCACAAACCCGAACTCCGCGATGACTCCGCCTCCGAAACGGTCTTCCAGATCGGCAACCAAGTAGGAGAAATCGCCCGGCAAATCTATGATCCTGAAAACACGGGTATCGTCATTGACGTCCAAGCCCTCGGCCACGGCGGGGCACTTGCCCAAAGTGCCGAGCTCCTAGCAGAATGCAACGTCCCACTCTTCGAGGCAGGTGTCACCATCGCTGGCGCACTGGCTTACGCCGATGTAATGCTGCCGGACCTGAGCGACGGCACGCTCCGCTGGAAAATGATCGAAGTAAAATCCTCGACCAGCGTGAAGGACTACCAATGTGACGACATTGCGGTGCAAGCCTACATCGCCAGTGCCGCAGGCGTGAAGCTGTCTTCCATTTCACTCGCCCACATCGACAACTCATTCGTCTATCAAGGCGATGGCGATTACCAAGGTCTGCTCAAGGAAAGCGACCTCACCGCACAAG